>DCAK01000046.1:0-48726 GCA_002311925.1 Planctomycetes bacterium UBA1135 | reverse complement strand
GGGGTCAATTCGAATGGGCATCCTTGCCACCGGATTGCCCTTGTCGTCGAGCAGGATGCCGGCGAGGACCTCCGACGGGGACAAAAGAACGGTGAGTTCATCCATCCGACTTCCGTCCTCTCCGAAAACCGAAGCCGACCATTCCGGGGCGAATCCCTCGGCCTCGGCGCGGACCCGAATGCGGCCGGGGGGAAGAACGGGGAATGAAAACCCGCCGTCGGCTGCGGAAAGGGCTTCCACATCCTCGAGGGGTTGAAGCCTGGAAAGCATCCAGTTCGAAAGGGTCCCCATGTCGGGTTCTTCGGCGGCCACCACCCGCGCACCCTGGATGGGAACCCCGCTCGACGAGCGAACGGTTCCCTTGAGCGCGAACCCCAGGGCGAGTTGGATGTCGCCGAGGTCGCGGGTCCTTCCCGGTTGGGCGGGCAGATTGACCATGGACTTTCTCGGAAACCCCTCGGCCCTGAATTCAAGGACGAAGCGGAGGCCGTCCCTGGGGGCCTCATGAACCGCGAATCGGCCCTCCTCGTCGGTGGTGTAGCTGTTTTCCGCCGCCGGGGCCTCTTCGGCGTTCGGATCCCTGTAGATGGCGAAGCCCCGAATTCCGGTTGCCAGGACCTCGGCGCCCACGGCCGGGTTTCCATTGGGAAGGAGCAACCTGCCGAGAAATGCGGGAACGCCCAGGGAGGGGTCGAAGCGGCGGTCGGTCGAGGGGTTCCCACCTGTGATTTCAACTCGTCCTTCTTCCCCGTAGGTGATTGTGACCCCGGGTTGGTCGGAGGCGACGGGGACATCCCCGTGGCTGACCGAGGCGCTTGAATCCGGGTCCTCCAATCCTCTTCCAGGCAACACGGACTGCAGAATCCAGGCCACGAGGGCGAGGGTGCCCAGGAGCAGGAGGAGGACGGGACGCCGTTTCAGCATGAACCTCTCCATGCTACGGGCGGAGAGGAGGAATGGCAGGCGTAGAATCCCGGCCATGAGGCTGTCCTGCCAGCTTTTCACCACCCTCCGCGAGGACCCCGCCGACGCGGAGGTCCGTTCCCACGCATTGCTCGCCCGCGCTGGCTTCCTGCACAAGTTGGCTGCCGGAATCTATGTCTATGGGCCCATGCTCAAGCGGGTGCTGGCCAAGATCGAGGCCATCATTCGTGAAGAGCACGCTTCCGCTGGATACCAGGAGCTCCTGATGCCGGCCATTCAACCCAGGGAACTTTGGGAGGAGAGCGGCCGATGGGAGCGGTACACCAGCGATGGAATCCTGTTCCACATGGCCGACCGCAAGGGTTCGGAAATCTGCCTAGGGCCCACCCACGAGGAAGTCGTCACGGATTTCGTGCGCCGCCGCATCCAGTCCCACAAGCAGCTGCCCATCCATCTCTTTCAGGTGCAGACCAAGTTCAGGGATGAGATTCGTCCCCGTTTCGGACTGATGCGGGGCCGGGAATTCATCATGAAGGACGCCTACTCCTTCGATGCAAGCTCTGAAGCCATGGCGGAATCCTACGCGACCATGCGCGGTGTCTACGAGAGGATCTTCAGCCGTTGCGGGTTGAGATTCACGGCCGTCCAGGCCGATTCCGGCGCCATCGGCGGCGCCGCTTCGGAGGAATTCATGGTGGACGCCGAGACCGGGGAGGACGCCATCGCCGTCTGCCACGCGACCGGTTATGCCGCCAATCTCGAGCGGGCGGTTTCCAGGATTCCAACCCCGCCGGAGACTCCGGACAAGGTTGACATGCACAAGGAATCCACTCCGGGTGCGAAATCCTGCGACGACCTGGTCGCCTTGTTTCCCAATCTCCCTCTTGAACGGATGCTCAAGACGGTTCTCTACAAGGCCCAATGGGCCGACAAGGATGGGGTGGTGGCGGTTCTCTGTCGGGGAGACCGGGAGGTCAATGAGGTGAAGCTCATCAACCATCTCGATGCCCTTCACCTGGAATTGGCCGATGAAAAGACGGTTGCGGAAACCAGCGGAGCGGCCCCCGGTTTCGCCGGACCGGTCGGGCTTGGGGAAGATATTCGTCTCCTGGCCGATGCCTCCGTCGAGGGAGTCCATGGATTCCTCTGTGGCGCCAACGAGACCGATGTTCACCTCCTCGATGTCTGGTTCGGGCGCGACCTGGAACAGCCGGAGACCCTGGACCTTGGCATGGTTCAGGAGGGAGATTCGACCCTGGAGGGGGACGGAACCCTCGAGATTACCCGTGGAATCGAGGTCGGCCACATCTTTCAACTCGGAACCAAGTATTCCGAGTCCATGGAGGCCTATTTCACGGACGAGAACCAGGCACGCCAACCCCTCTGGATGGGTTGCTACGGGCTGGGGGTTTCCCGCACCGCCGCTGCAGCCGTCGAGCAGGGACACGATGAAAATGGAATGATCTGGCCGCTGCCCATCGCTCCATATTCCGTCGCCCTCCTGCAGCTCAAGCCGGGGGACGAGGCCCAGGATTCCCTCGCCGAATCCATTCATGAAAAGTTGGAGGCCGCCGGAATCGATGTCCTCTGGGATGACCGACCCAAGCTCAGCCCGGGCGCCCGTTTCAAGGATGCCGACCTCGTGGGCCTGCCCTTGCGCATCGTGGTGGGTCGGGACGCTCCCGATGGCCGGGTGGAATGGAGCCTCCGTTCAGGAGGGGATTCCGAGGTCGTGGATGCCGAAGAAGCCATCGCCCGGGCTGTCGCTGCTTGCGAGGAGAAGGAAAGTTGAGTTCGGGTCGGGCCCTGGGCGGCGGTCTCGGAGTGGTTCTCCTTCTTTCTTGCGCCCAGGGGGAAGCTCCGGTCGCAACCACGAACGATTCGAGAGGGGATGAGGAAGTTTCCACCCCGGCGCTGACCCCATGGCACCGGCTCGACCTTCCCCCTGAAATCGAAGCCACGATTTCCTGGGAGGAAGCCAGGGATTGGGTGGGCAAGGTGGTTGCCGTGGAGGGCGCCATCGTCCGCACCCACAACAGCGGGAAAGCCTGTTTTTTGGGTTTCGGCCCTTACGAGGAAAAAACCTTCACCGCCGTCATTTTCGCCTCCTCCTTCGGCGACTATTCCGCCCCTCCCGAAACCCTTTTCGCGGACCGAAGGATTCGGGTGTCGGGTCGGGTCAAGCTCTATCGGGACATCCCCGAAATCGTGATTGAAAATCCGTCCCAGCTTGTGCTTCTTGGCTCATGAGCCTCGTTCTTCTCCTTTCATTCATCCCCTTCGCCATCCAGGAGGAGGCCGCCACGGTGAAGGTCGCAACATGGAATGTGGAGAATTTTTTCGACGCCTGGGACGACCCCTACCGGCGGGACGAAATCACCACCCCGAGCTTCACGACCGATGCCCGCAAGGAGCGGCTTGCGCAGGTCGTGCGGGCGCTGGATGCGGACATCCTCTGTCTCCAGGAGGTTGAAAACCGATTTCTCCTCGAGGAATGGGTGAAGGAATTTCTCCCCGACGCGGGGTACCAGGTCGTTCTTCTTGAAGGGAACGATTCGCGGGGAATCGATGTGGCTCTCCTTTCCAGGATTCAGGTGGGGGAGGTCGCGACTTTCCGCCACCTGCGCTTCACCGACGCCGCCGGCAAGGAGCAGCGGTTCCGCCGGGACCTGCTTCGGGTGAGCCTCGGCCCTCCCTTCTCGGGGGACATCTACGTGGTCCACCTCAAGTCGCAACACGGAGATGAAAAAGCGGACCTGGTGCGGGAAGCGGAAGCCCGAGCCATCGCCGAAATCCTCAGCACCGCCCGGGGTCGGCGTCCCGGTCTGCGCGCCATGGTTGCGGGAGATTTCAATGAGGTTCCTGAGAAGGAAACCTTGAAGGTGCTGCTGGATTCAGGCCTGATTGACGCGTGCGCTGCAAGCGATGGCGTGACCTACAACCGCGAGCCCTACCTCTCGCGCATTGATTACCTCCTCCTCACCCCGGCCCTGGCGACGGGCCTGATCGAGGCGTCGGTGGTGGACGATCTTCCCGGGATGAAACTTCGGGAAGTCTCCGACCACTTTCCCGTGGTGGGAATTTTCACCGCGAGGGGGACCGCTTCCCCCGTCAGGTAACGGGAACGCGCCGCAATCGATCGAAGGTCCTCAGGGCCTCAGCTGCCTGACCCGCGGGAAGGTGGTACTTCATGTCGTCGAAGAGATAGCGCCTGAGGGCGGCTTCATCGAGCCCAAGGTCGGGGGAGGCGTCGAGGGCGATTTGATTGCGGGCGGCAAGCCCTCTTTCAAGGGCGGTTTCCAGGATGTCCCCCACGCTGGCGGGGTCGAATCCGGGTCTTCCCACCCAACCCGCGAAGACGAAGGGAAGCTGGGTGAGATTTTTCCATTCCTCCCCGAGATCCAGCAGGGCCCATCCTTCTTGGACACGAGCGCGGGCCGACAGGGCCGCGTCGCCGATGATTTGGACGGCGTCTGCGCCGAGGGAGAAGGGGTCGGCGCCCGGGGTCGTTTCCTGGGTCAAGGGCCTGGCGCCGTAGGATTCTTCGAGAATCAACAGGGCCAATTCCCGGCCGGTTCGACTGGAGGGGTCCAGGAGCAGGGTTCGAATCCCCGACGGTGAAGGGAGGCCGGGCCGGACGAGGACGAGGACCGAGCGCGCCGGGCCGTCGCAGGCCACCAGGGGGCCGTCCGTCCAGAAGGGGAGGGGGGATTCCCCCAGCGCGAAAACCGAGGAGGCCAGCGCCGCATCCAGAGAACCTTCCTTCAGATCGACGCCCAGATTCGCTGGAGAATCTTCCACCAGGCGAATGCCTGGATTCTGATCCAAGCCGTGAATCAGGGGCTTCCCCACGAGATAGGGAACGGTTCCCAGGGAGAGCATCCGTCAGGCCTCGATGGGCTTGTAGAGGGTGTCGCGTTCGACCGGAACTCTGCCTGCTCCGCGGATGAGGTGGAGGAGGCGTTCCCGGGAAAGGATTTCCGGGGTTTCGGCTCCGGCATCGTGGTAGATGCGTTCCTGGGAAACGGTTCCGTCGAGGTCGTTGGCCCCCCAGGCGAGGGAAGTCTGGGCGACGGAAATCCCCAACATCACCCAATAGGCCTTGACGTGGGGGACATTGTCGAGAAAGAGACGTCCAATGGCGATGGACCGCAATCTCTCGTCCGGGCTGGGGTAGGGAAGGTGGTCGAGCTTGGTGTTGGCCGGATGGAATGCGAGAGGAATGTAGGCCTGGAAGCCCGAAGTCTTGTCCTGGAGATCGCGGAGGCGCCCCAGATGGTCGACCCTCTCCTCGAGGGTCTCCGTCATCCCGTAGAGCATGGTGCAATTGTTCCGGAAACCGGCCCTGTGGATCTCACCGGCAAGCTCCAACCAGCGCTCGGCTCCCATCTTGTTGGGATAGAGGTCCTGGCGAACCCTCTCGCTGAAGATTTCGGCGCCGCCGCCGGTGAGGGAATCCAGGCCGGCTTCCTTGAGGTCCGCCAGGACATCCAGAAGGGGCTTTCCCGCGGTCTTCACGATCTGGTCAATTTCGACCATGGTGAAGGCCTTCACATGAATGGAGGGCCGGGCGCTCTTTGCCGCCCGAAGGATTTCCAGGAAGTAGTCGTATTCCAGGGCCGGCCACACACCGGCGACCATGTGGACCTCGGTGGCCTCGGGGTTGGCCTCGGCGATCGCGTCATGCACCTGCTCCGGGCTCATGCAATAGGCCCCCTCGTCCTTGGGGCGCCGCTGAAATGCGCAGAAGGAACAGAACTTGTTGCACCAATTGGTGTAATTGACGTGAATGTTGACGTTGTAGAAGCAGGTTTCTCCGTGCATGCGCTCCCGGACATGGTCGGCCAACAGGCCCAGCAGGGGCAGGTCGGAGGTCTGGTAGAGGGCGAGGCCGTCGGCGGCGTCGAGCCGCGTGCCCTCGAGGACCTTGGCGGCGATTCCTTCCAGGCCCGCCCGCGCAGCCCTTTCTTCAAGTTGGGATACAGCGAGCTCCATGGTGGACTAGTCTACAATTCTCCGCTTCAAAGCCGACCCATGCCCATGGACCTGAAGGAGGCCGCCGCCATGCTCGGGGTTTCTCCCGACACCGTCCGCCGCTGGGCGCGGCAGGGTTCACTGGGCGCCATGCGTCCGAGTGGAGAATTCCGTTTCGACCCGGACGAATTGGACGCCTGGGCCAAGGAAAACGGGATTCGGCTTCAGCGAAGCGTCGGCGATTCCGAAGAGGCCGTCGTGGATTCCAGGCCCTTCACCGCCGCCCTGGAAAGAGGCGGAATCCACCGTGAAGTGGCGGGGAATAGCCCGGCCGCCCTGCTTGAGGGCCTCGTGGGCCGTCTGCCGCTGGAGGAAAGCAAGGACCGGGAACGCCTTCTTGAGCAGCTTCTGGGTCGGGAGGATCTTGCTTCCACCGGGTTGGGAAAGGGAATCGCGTTGCCTCATCCCCGGCAGCCTTCCGCCGAGTTTTCCGACCAGCCTCTTGTCGCCATCGGTTACCCCGCCTCCCCTCTCGATTGGAAGGCTTTGGATGGGGAGGATGTTCACACCCTGATTCTTCTGGTGAATCCCAACCCGGCCTCCCATCTCAAGGTGCTTTCCCGGGCGGCCTTCCTTCTCAAGGATGAAAGTTTCGAGAGCGTCCTGAGAGAGAGAGCCCCCGACGAAAATGTTTTTGAAGTTCTCGAACGCTTGGAGCCTCGAACCTCATGACCGACGACAAGGTTCATCACGCTCACGGGGCAAGGGCCGACCTGTGGATTCTCGCCGGCCTCGCCGCGCTCGTCGGGGTTGCCAGCTCCGGCGTGGCCGTGGTCCTGCGAGGCGGGGTGCATCGCCTCTTCGATGCCCTGGGTCCGATGCGGGACCAACCCCTCGGCTTTCTTCTTCCCGCGGTGGGCGCCTTCTTCGCGGTCTGGGTGATTCGCGTCGGCTTCAAGGAAAAGGGAAGCCACGGGGTCTCTTCGGTCCTTGAAGCAGTGACCCGCAAGGGTGGATACCTTCCCAGGAGGTCCATCTTCAGCCGGCTGGTGGGTTCCCTGGTCAATGTGGCGAGCGGGGGTTCTGCCGGCCTCGAAGGCCCCACCGCCTTCAGCGCCGCGGCGGTGGGCAGCGCGGTGGGCGGAGTGGCCCGGGTCGCCCAGCGCCAACGCACCCTCCTCCTTGCCTGCGGGGTGGCCGGTGGAATCGGGGCCATCTTCAACGCGCCTCTCACCGGCCTCATCTTCGCGACCGAGGTCGTTCTGGCGGAGTGGACCCTCGCGTCAGTGATACCCCTGGGAGTCAGCGCAATCGTCGCCACCGAAATCGGCCGGGCCGTCCTTGGGTCGGAAGGGGCTTTCACAGCCGGAACCTACGAATGGAGCAGCTCGGATCTGGGCTGGAGCGTCCTTCTGGGCGCCCTCTGCGGACTGCTCTCGGTTGCCCTTGTGCGGGCCATCTTCAAGGTGGAATCTCTCACCCGCTCGCGCCGAAGGGGAGGACCCTGGGGTTTGTGCATGGTGGCGGCCGGCGGAGGCCTCCTGGTCGGCCTCATCGGATTGGCTTCTCCCCACGCAATCGGAGAAGGCTACGGAGTGGTCGGGGAGGCGCTTTCCGGATTGACCGAAACCGGCCCCTGGATTCTTCTCGGGATGTTGGCGGCCAAGTTCGTCGCCACGACCGCCACCCTGGGCACCCGCGCCCCGGGGGGAATCTTCGCCCCCTCCTTGGTCCTCGGAGCTCTCCTTGGCCAAGCTTTTGGCACCCTTCTTGGCGGGGGGGAAGGATGGGCGGCCGACCCGAGTTTCTTCGCCCTTTTGGCCATGGCGGGCTGTGTCGCCGGTGCCATGCAAGCTCCCTTCACCGGGATTTTCCTGGTGCTGGAGACCACCCATGGGTGGGACCAGGTTCTTCCCCTGGTTCTGGTCGCGGTCATCAGCGCCCTGGTTTCCAGGACCTTCCTGCGCCATTCCTTCTACACGTGGAACCTGGCCGAGGAGGGTCGCCTGCTCCGGCCCGGAACCGACAGGCGGATTCTGGAGGATTTTAGGGTTGCCGAAATCCTGGATTCGGATGCCCCGATGGTTCCCGAGGGTTCCACTCTCGAAGACCTCGCCGCTCTATTGCCCGAAACCCGCCGCAACCATTTCGCGGTGTTGGACCCGGCGGGAAGGCTGCTGGGGATGCTCGACATCACGACTCTCCGAGGCATCATTCTCGACCCGGACCTGCGCCGACTCACACCGGTGGAAACCGCGATGGACTCGGATGTTCCCATGGTGGGGGAGTTGGACAGTCTCCAATCGGCCCTGAACCTGTTCGAGGAATCGGGTTCCTGGGTCTTGCCGGTGGTGAAGGAGGACGGCTCCTTCCTTGGAACCGTTTCCAAATCGACCCTCTTCGACCGCTACCGCCGCGAACTCATCGTCCAGACGGCACCGCGGGCTGAGTAGCCCTTCCTTCTTCCCGAACCTCCGTCCCCGCCACCACGGGCCCCCTGGAATCGATGATGTCGTATCGCTGGTTGCGTTGCCTGGGGGTGAACCCTGCCTCTCGAATCCTGGTTTCCATGTCTTGGAGCGGAACCAATTCAGAGCACCCGGCGGCCGACACCACGTTCTCCTCCAGCATGGCGCTTCCGAAGTCGTTGACCCCCATCCGCAGGGAGATGGCGGCCGTTTCGGCGCCTTGGGTGACGAAGCTTGCCTGGAGATTGTCGAAATTGTCCAGGAAGATGCGGGCCACGGCGGTGGTCCGCAGGTACTCGACATGGGTGGCCTTTCTCCAGCCCTCGGCGAGAAGCTTGTCCCCAAGCGGGTTTTCCCCTGGCTGAAAGGTCCAATCAATGAAGGCGGTGAATCCTCCGGTTCGGTCCTGAAGGTCGCGCAGGAGGGCCAGGTGCTGGATGCGTTCCTCGACGGTCTCGACATGGCCGAACATCATCGTGGCGGTGGTTCTCATTCCCAGGGAATGGGCCTCCTCCATGATTCTCAACCAATCGGCGGTCTTGGTTTTTCGCGGAGCGATGAGCTTGCGGACCCGGTCCACCAGGATTTCGGCGCCGCCACCCGGCATGGAATCCATTCCGGAGGCCTGAAGTCTCTCCAGGACCTCAAGGGTCGGGATTTTTGAGACTCGAGAAAGATGCTCAATCTCGGGTGGGGACATCGCATGAAGATGGAGGTCGGGCCATTTGCGCTTGAGGTCGGAGAGAAGCTCCTCGAACCATTCCACTCCCAACTCGGGATGGTGCCCACCCTGCATGAGAATTTGGACCCCGCCCACATCCATGGTTTCCTGGACCTTGGCGTAGATGGATTCCCGGTCGAGGAGCCAGGCCTTGGCTTCGTCGCCCGGCTTAGCGTAAAAGGCGCAAAACCCGCAATCCGTCACGCAGACGTTGGTCGGATTCAGGTTCCGGTCGATGATGTAGGTCACCACCCCGTCGGGGTGCTTTCTCCGGCGGATTTCGTCGGCCAAGGTCGCCAGGAGAGGCAGGCCGGCCTCCCGGTGGAGGAGGACCGCCTCCTCGGAGGAAATCCTCGACCCGGTCCAGGCCCTTTCGACGACGCTGCTCAATGCGCTCATGGGTTCACAGTCTAGGGATTCCAAAAACCCTTCCGACTTCAGTTCCTTTCCGGTTCGGTGGGAGTGTGCTTCAGCCAGCTCCAATCCGGGTCGGCCCGGCCCAGCATTCTTTCCCAAAGTTGGGCCGGACTTTGGCCGAGAGCCTNNAAGAAGCTTCCAGGAATCTTCCTCCATTTCAGTGTCCAATTGCCCCCCTTCCCAGCCGGCGTACCCGAGGAAAAATCTCAGGGGGATGCCTTTCTCCGCCAGGTTTTGGGCTTGAGGCAAATCGGCGCCCAGGACCCAGCCGCCAGGGAGGGAAACGGTTTCCTCGGACTCGGGAACCCCCTTGTGGAGGATGTGCATCTGGTCCGTTCCCACGGGGCCTCCCCAGGATGCTTTCAATTCGGCGAGAGCCGGGGGGACGGGAGGGGGGAGGATTTCAGAGAGAGGAGCCTCCAGAGGGCGGTTCAGGACCAGCCCGAAGGCTCCCTCCTCCGAATAGGCGCAAAGGAGCACCACGGTGGCGTCGAAATTGGGGTCCATGAGAGTGGGGTTGGAGACCAGGAGGGTCCCCTCTCTAAGGGAAGGGGCCGGGCTCATGGGGACCCCTCCTGGATGGAGCGCATCCTCCGGCGAATATCCGCCACCGTGGATTCCAAATGGGCTCGATAGGGTGTCGAAGGAACCAGGGACAGGTGGGATTCGAGGGTGCGGGCGGCGGAATGAAGTTTTCCCAGCTCGACTTGGACTTCCGCCAACCCTCGAGCGAATTCAAAGTTGGCGGGGTCGGCTTCGAAGGCATGGTCGAGATGGGGGAGGGCCTCCTCGTAACGCCGCAGGAAGGCCAGGGTGCCTCCCAACCCGTACCGAGCGCCCTGGAGAAGGGGTTGCAGGTCCACGGCTCGCGAATAATGGACCAGGGCCTCTTCCCAATGGGCTTCTGCCCGGGTCTGCAGTGAGGGGTCGTTTTCCTTCCGCGCCCGTTTTCCGAGGGCCTCCCCTCGGGCGGCCAGGACGACCCCGAGTCCCTGATGAGCTTCGGCGGAGAAGGGGTATCCGCCTCCGTCGGGGTCCTGGAGAATTTTTCGGTAGACCAGCTCCGCGGTTTGCAAATCCCCCCCCACCAGGAGCGAGTTTCCCAGGCCCACATTTCCCCGTTCGCGGTCGAGAGCGGTGACGAACCACTTGTCGGGGTCGATTTCGAGGCTTGCTTCGTAGACCCTCAATGCTCTTTCCGCAATCTCAAGCCGTTCGGGATTCCCCTCCGGCATCCCCTGGGCGCGGTCCAGAAGCAGGCGGCCGTATTCCAGGCGGGGGGTCATGGTGTTCGGAGAAGCTTCGATGGCCCAGGAATAAAGGGTTTCCTCTTTCTTCCACTTGCCGGCCCCCGTCACCGAGGAAAGGGTGAGAAGGAGAAGGGCCGCCCCTGAAAGAGGGAACCGCAAGGAGGAGGGAAGCCGGAAGAAAACCGGCGAGACCAGGAGGGCGAATCCGACGCTGGGGAGATAGAGGAAGCGTTCCTCAAAGGGGAATTGGCCCAGGCTGGAGGTGTTGAGGACAGGAATCAGGCAGGCGAAGAGGACGCCAAGGGGGACGGCGAGGGTGCGTTGTTCCCTCTTCTTCAGCCAAAGAAGGGCGGCACCGATCAGGATCCCAAGGCTGAGAAGGGCGCCCGTCCACCAGGCGAACTCTCCGGGACCGAAATCCAGGCGCAGGGGTTGGAAGGGAACGTGGGGCCAGGGGAAGGCAAGAAATCCCAAGTATTGAAGGATGAGATGAAGGGAGAGCCCGGCCTGCTGAAGGGGTTCGAGGAAAGACCGGGTGGTTTCGATGCCGAATCCGGCGGTCCAATCCCCCCCCCAGGCGCGGACGCGAAGGAGCCAGACCACCGCTGCGACGAGAAGGAGGGGAGCGAGGTTTTTTCTCCGGTCAATCGACTGAAAGAGAGAGTGGGCGACCAGGAGGAGAAGGATCCCGATGGAGGATTCCTTGGTGAGCAGGGCCGCCAACAGCCATGCGGCGGTCATCCAACTCCTTTCCCTCAGCCAGGAAAGGAGGGAGGCCAGGCAAAAGACGGTGGCGAGGAGATCGGGAAGAGAGGATGCCCAGGCGACGGGCTCAGCGTGAGCACCGTGAACCGCAAAGAGGACTCCCGCGAAGATGGCCACGCGGGTTCGGAAACCCAGGGCGAGCCCGAGGCCGGCCACCATCGAGGACGCGAGGGCATGGAGAAGCAGGGAAGCGCCGTGGAATACCCAGGGGGCGCCCCCGCCGACTTTCCAAAGGAGGGTGAAGGAGGCGGTGGCAAGGGGACGAAAGAAACCCGAGTGGATGCGGTCGTCTCCGACCATGCGCCAGAAGGGTTGGTCGAATCCCTGCCAGAGGGCGGACCAGTTGCGCAGAAAGGGGTTGTCGCGGAGGAGGACGAGATCGTCATAGACGAATTCAGCCCCGAGAACCTGGACGAAAACCAGGATTGCGGCGAGGGCGGGGAGAGCCCGGACCAGCCGACTTGGGGAATCCAAGGGTTTCATCGGCGGTTGTTGGGGGAGAGGACGGGAAGGAGTTTCCCCGGGTCAAGAACCACTTTCTTGGGTTTCCAATCGCTGTTGAAGCTGACCTTGGCCTTGCCCGCCTCGAAGCGGACGGGTTTGCGCGCGCGGACGGGCCCGGTTTCTCCAGGGGAGAATCCAAGGTCGGTGGCGATGGGAATCCAAGGTCCCGCTTGAACCTGTTCCAGGGAGACAACGGTGGTCCAACCCTTTCCGGCACGGCGAGTTTTCCAGGACAGGCTGATTTGAGGGACCCGATTGGAGCGGACCCAGGCGTCGAAGAAGGGTTTCAAATCCATGTCTCCTCCCTGCTCCATGGCCTCCTGAAAGGCCTCGGTATTGGCATTCCCGCCGGCATGGGCGGTCATGAAACGGGCGATTCCCTTGAGGAAGGCTTCCCTTCCCATCCAACCTTCGAGGAGGTGCACCACCATGCCTCCCTTGTTGTAGACCAGGTCGACGTCGAACATGGCGTCGACGTTCGGAGTGTCGAGGGTGTGAGGGGAATCCCTTCGGGCGAGACGCAGCACGCTCCGTCTCCACGTCTTGAGGAGTTCCCGTTCGCTGCCAGGCGCGTCGTGGCGCCGCCAGATCAATTCGCCGTAGGTGGCCCAGCCTTCGTTGATCCACAAATCTTCCCAGCGGACGGGGCTGACCCAATCTCCGAACCACTGGTGGGCCAGTTCGTGGGAAAGCAGGTCGGGGTCGCCGGCCAGGGCCCAATTCCTTTCCAGGATGGACAGGGTCTGGTCCTCCATGCCGCCGCTCACGGCCCTGGAGAGGACATGACCGTATTTTTCAAAGGGGTAGGGTCCGAACCATTCTTCGAAAACCGGAATCATGTCGGGGACCTCCCGGAGGGACCAGCGCGCGGCCTTCAGGTCGCCGGGTTCGACGAGGTCGAGGACGGGAACCCTTCCGGGCCTCAGGATGGGAGAAAGAATTCCGGCGCCCAGGGGGACCAGGTAGGTGGCGACGGGGAGGTCCGTGGTCCAGGTGAAGCGAAGGCGGCCGGAATAAAGGAGATGAATCGACTCCAGCCTGCCAACGGAAGCGGCCAAGTGGCCGAGGGGAACTTCCACGGCGACCTTGAAGGTGGCCTTGTCGAACGGATGGTCGTTGCAGGGGAACCAGTTCATGGCGCCGTCGGGTTCGAGCATGGCCACCAGGGAATGGGGGTCGGGGATGAGCCCAACGGGGTCTCCCTGCCAGGGCGGGCGGGCAAGTTCGCCTGCGTAGCTCACCTGCGCTCGGAGGATGTCTCCCTTCTTGCGCCGGCCCACCGGGAAGACCAGCTTGTCCTTTCGATGGGCGAAACGGACCGCTGCGCCGTCCACGAGAACTCGGGAAACTTCGAGGGCGGTGTTGAGGTCCAGCGCCACGGAAGTCGAAGCCTCCCTGAAACGGATTTCCAATTCAGCTTTCCCGCGGGTCCTTGGAAGGGGCGGGTCCAAGGAGAGGGAAAGGGAATAGGACAGGATGTCCAGGCTCGCGCTCCCTCTTCCCGGGACCACAGGGTCCGGGACGGGGTTTGGTCCCTCCTGGACCAGGCAAAGGAGAATCGCCGCCAGCATGGATGTGCGTGCCGCCACAGTTTACGCTGGTTCTTTCCGATGACCCCTCCTTCCCCTCTCCGCCTTGCCGTCTTATTCGGCGGGCCTTCCGCCGAGCACGAGATTTCACTCCGGTCGGCGAGGGAGGTGCTCGCCCACCTCGATTCTGCCCGGTACCTTCCTCTCCTGGTCGGCATCACCCGCGAAGGGGGGTGGTTGGGGCCCGAGGCTTCCCACTGCATGCTGGAGGGGGAGGATGTCGATGAATGGGGAGGGGCCCCTTTCCTTCCCGATGATTGCGCCTGTGTTTTTCCCATTCTCCACGGTCCGGGCGGGGAGGACGGAAAGATTCAGGGTTGGTTGGAAATCCTGGGCGTTCCCTGCGTGGGGAGCGGCAGCGTGGGCTCGGCACTGGCCATGGACAAGATTCTCGCGAAGATTGTTCTTCGCCATGCGGGTCTGCCCGTTCTTTCGTGGACCGAGGTGGATGCCCGAGAACTCGAGGGTGATGTGGCCCCCCTGCTGGAAAAGATTGCGGCCGACAGGGGTTTCCCCTGCTTCGTGAAGCCGACCTGCCAGGGTTCCAGCATCGGCATCACCCGGGTGGAGGATGCCGATGGCCTTCTTGCCGCTCTCGAGGAGGCCTTCCGCCATGGCCCTCGCGCCCTGGTGGAGCCAGCCGTTCAAGATCCTCGGGAATTCGAAATCGCCATTTTGGACGGCTCCGAGCCCCTGGTCAGCGACCTCGGCGAAATCCGTCTCGAGGACGATTCCTGGTACGACTACGAGGAAAAGTACGAGTCAAGTAGAGCCGAATTGGTGCTCGGCCCCAGCGGTCTCCCCGAAGCGCTGGTGTCCTCCATGAAGGAACAGGCCCTCGCGGCTTTCCGCGCCCTCGAATTGTCGGGCATGGCGCGGGTGGATTTCCTCTTCGCCTCGTCTGCGGGCCGTTTCTGGCTCAACGAGGTGAACACCATTCCCGGTTTCACTTCGATTTCGATGTATCCCCGCCTCATGGCAGATTCCGGGGTTGATTTCACCCGCCTCTTGGACCGGCTCATCACTCAGGCCCTCGCCACCCGCGAGAAGGCCCCAGGGGAAGCTGCCCCCCTTCATTGGGTCACTTCCTGATTTTCTTCACCTAAACCCTTTCAATGAAGTGGGTTGAGAGTTTCCCCTCTTCCCAGCCTAGGCAGGGAGGTTTTTCTCCCTTAAACCCCTTGTAGGAAGCCATCTACGGAAAAAGTGGCCCACGGAAGGGGGGCAGCTTCTCTTTAGAATCCCTGGACGAGGCAGCGGACGGAGCCGCCTGATTTCAGGAATTCTCCGGTTTCGACTGGAATGGGAACAAATCCCCTCTCCCTGAGCGCGGATTCCGCTTCCGGAGACCCGGCCTGCAGAATCACATGCTCGCCGTCGTGGCAGCAGGCATTGCCGGCGAAATTCATGGCCTCCTCGAGCTTGAGGGGAATGGCCTTCGGGAAGGCGGCGTGAACGAGGTCTCTCCCCTCTTCGTCGAAGGCGTCCGGAACATAGAGGGCGGTTTCCTCGTCGAGCGGTGCCAGTGCCGTGTCGAGGTGGTAGAAATTTTCGTTGGGTTGCCGATAGACCAGGATGTCCATGTCCGGCCTTTTTTCAGCCAGGGCTTCCCATGCGGCGGGGTTGGTGCGGTTGCCGGCTCCGCAATGGAGGAGATGACGACCCGGGTGGGGGAGCCCGTCGCCCCCGCCTTCGAAGAATCCCGCGGATTCGGGAATGGAATGAATGGGAATCCCTTCTTCTTGAAAAAAGGCCTCGTGGAGGGCCGCTTCCGGGCGCCGTGATTCCCACAACATGCGGGCCAGCCATCCCTCCCTTTCTCCCCCGGGAAGAGGAATGACGAGGGTCGGATTGGCTGTGAAGCACAGGTCCGCCAATCCGGGCACCGCAGGGAGAACCTCGACCTCGAAACCGACATCCTCCCAGGCTGATTTGAGGGCGCTCCATTGCCTGTGGGCCTCGGCGGGGTCGACTTGTTGCAGGGAGCCATCGCCGGTGGTCATGTGGGCGTTTTGAGCCTCCTCCACCTGGAAGAAACCCGGGTCGGCCAGGAGGATGTTCCGTGGGCGATCGGTCGGGGCGCAGTCAGAAGGGCGGCGGGGCCAGTCGGAGGGGCGTGTGAAGAGAGCCATCCTTAGAGGATGTCTCTTCGCTGCATTCCCTTCCAGGCAAGGAACAAGAACAGGGCCGTGGAACCCAGGAGAACCACGAGGCAAAGGGCGACTCCGGGAGGATTGAGGTCGGGAATGCTGAAACTCTTACCCAACCCTTCCCAGGTGTTGGGGACATCGCACCACTCGCGCAGGAGGGAATGGAGGTAGCGGTGAGGACTGGTCGCTCGCAGGGGGCCGGTGATGCTTCCCGCCACTGAACCCCATGCGATGACCAGGGCCAGAGCCCAGAGCAGGGGCTTGCGGAACACGGTCGCGACCATGAGAGTCAGGGAGGCGTAGGGGAGGGTTCCGAGGAGGACCACGCCGCCGAGGCCGAGAATGCGCGAGGCCATGGGCCCGGCTTCGGGGGAGGCGGGAAGGAGAACGAGGGCGGGGCCGAGAACTCCGGCCAGGAGAGGAATCGCCATGGCGCTGGTTCCGCCCAGGAAGAAACCGAGCACCACCTTCCAGCGAGGAAGAGGTCGAGTGAGAAGATAGGCGGCGGTCCCCTTTTCAAGCGGTTCGACCGCAAGGGGGAGCATCACCATCAGGGTGATGAAGGGGAGCACGGCGCTCAAGACCATGGGGCCGGCAAGGGCCCCGTAGATTCCCAGGGCGCCCAGGTTGTCCATCAATTCCTCGGAGCCGGAGGCGAACCAGGCCACCAAGGCAGGAAGAAGGGCGACCGCGATGGGGGGAATGACTGCCGCCCTCAACCCCTTGCGGCGGAAGAGAAAGGCCCCAAGAGCCCGCACCTCGGTCATGCTTCGGCTCCCACCAGCAGGCCGAAGATGGATTCGAGGTTCTGGTCGGAAATTTCGAGTTGATCGATTCCGCCGTCCTCGCCGATGGCTTGCAGATGAGCCAGGAGGGGGCGGAGTTCACCCGTTTCGAGGACGAGTCGACCATCCGGGGTGAATTCCACACCGGACACGAGGTCGTCCTTGAGCAGGTTGGCCACCATTTCCTTCCCGTCGCGGCAATGCAGGACGATGCGACGGGGTTCCTGGTCGATGAGGGAACGGATTTCGGGCAACTTCCCCTCCGCCAGGAGGCGGCCATGGTGGAGAAGCACCACCTGGTCGGTGACCGCTTCCACTTCGTGCAGAACATGAGAGGCGAGAAGGACGGTCCCGCCGGTCCGGGCGTGCTCCTGGATGAGGTCGAGGAGGGCCTTCCGGCTGACCGGGTCCATTCCATTGAGGGGCTCGTCGAGAAGGAGCAATTCCGGTGAAAAGAGAAGAGCCTGGGCGACCTTGATTCTTTGGCGCATGCCCTTGGAAAGGGTGTCCATGCGATGCATGGCCTTGTCGGAGAGGTCGACCTTGGCAAGAGCCTCTTCACCGCGTTTACGCGCGCTTGCGGGTGATTCCCCCGCGAGGGAGGCGAGGAGGGAGAGGAAATCCAGGGCCCGCTCGCTCTCGAAGTGGATGTCCTCCCCGGGGCAATACCCGATTCTTCCCAGGACTTTGCGGAGCCCGGGGCCGACCGGGGAACCGAAGATTTCTGCGACCCCCTCGCTGGGTTGAATCAACCCGCAAAGCAGCCGCATCAAGGTTGTCTTGCCCGAGCCGTTTGGCCCCAGAAGACCAATCACCCCGGGCCCCGCTTCGAGATTCAAACCCGAAAGGCCCTGGACCTCCCCGTAGAAACGGGAAAGATTGCGACAGCGAATGGGGGGGGCGGTCATCCCACGTTCCCCTTGCGGCGAATACGGAGGGCGAGAATGGCCAGGGAACCAAGGAGGATTCCGGAAATGACCCCCAGGGCGAGGGCGAAGGGTGGATTGTCGTCCTGCTCGAAGGGCCACCCGAGGAAGCCGCTGGCCAAGGTGTAGATGTCCTGATAGAAAGCGATGGCGAGGAAGGAATCCTTGTCGGTGATTTCAAAAAGAATGGGCCCGAGGGCGCCGGAGAGGACGACGAGAGCCACCAGGCAGATGGCGGTGGCGGTGCCGCTGCGGGTGAAGGTGGCCAGGGCCTGGATGAAAAGGGCCACGGTCAGGGCGAGGATGGTCATGGCTGCGGCCATGCCGAGGGGGACCATCGAGACCTTGTCGAAATGCCCGTCCGGGGCGGTCATTACGTCGAAGGTCCAAATCCATAGAAGCGGGGCCAACGTGACGAGGAGAAGGTAGGCGGTAAAGGCTCCCGTGCGGCCCAGGAGGTAGGACCAGGGTGTTATGGGACGGGAGAAATAGGCCTCCAGCGCGTTCGACTTGAGGTCGCCGGCAATCAATTCATGTCCGAGGAGGGCACCCAGCGGCAGGAGGAAGGGATAAATGAACCACTGGAGAATCACCAGGTAGAATCGGCTGTCGAAGGCTCCAGGAAGTTTGCCTTCCTGGCCGGTCAACCTGCCCAGGTCTTCGAGGATGGTCCGCCAGCCGGGAAGAACGGTCTGAATGAAATACATGACCAGGGTGATGGCCGCGGCCAGGCCGATGGCGCCGACCGTGAATCGACGCACCCATGTGGATTTCCATCCTCGGCGAAAAGTGATGCGCCAAATCGCCCACCAGGCCGGTTGTCGGGCTCGTTCTCCTTCGTAGCGCAGATAGGCAGGGGCGCGAAATGCCATGTCTACTTTTCCGCCTCCAGGGCCTCGAGGAAGGCGTCCTCCAGCGACCGCGCGGCGGGACGGATTCCCGAGACTTCGAGGCCCGCCGCCTTGGCGAGGCTGAACACTTCGGCCGGTTCAACGGTGGCTTCCTCCCGGGAGACCACGGCCACGGACCCCGATTCCTCCTCGGCAGTGAGGCCGGCCTGGCGAGCCTTTTCGAGAAAGGGCGCGCAATCGCCCTCCTGGAATTGAACCCTCTTCGCCCCGCGAGCCGCGGCGGTCAGGTTGCTGAGACTGTCGTCCCGACAGAGGATCCCGTGGTTCAGAACCCAAACCCTGTCGCAAACCTGCTCGACATCCGGCAGCAGGTGGCTGGCAAGAATGACGTGGATGCCGTGGTCCTTGCGAATCCTGTCCACGAGTTCCAGCATCGAGGTCCTGCCGGAAGGGTCGAGCCCGTTGGTCGGTTCATCCAGGAGCAGGATGTCGGGGTCGTGGACGAGGGCGATGGCCAGCTTGTACCTCTGGCGCATGCCCACGGAAAAAGTCGACACCTCCCGATACCGTTCTTCGGCGAGGCCGACGAAGTGAAGGACATCGTGGGCCCTCACGAGGGCCGATTTGGGAGGAATCCCGCTGACTTCTCCCAAGTGGGCGAGACCGGCAACGGCCGACAGCCCCTCGACCCAGCAATCCCGTTCGGGCATGTAGCCGATGTGCCGGAGGATGTCGACGTTTCCGCTTCCCGCGTCCTTTCCGAGGACTTGGATGGAGCCCTCATCCGCATGCACCAGGCCCAGGACGGCGCGAAGCAGGGTCGATTTTCCAGCTCCGTTGGGCCCCAGCAGTCCCAGCGAGCCGCCGGCCCAATGCGCGGAAACCTGGTCCAGGGCGACGGTGCTGCCGTAGCGGACGGTCAGCCTCTCGAGTTGAAGAACCGCGTCAGTCATTCAGCGAAAGGCCGGCCGGGGGAACCAGAATCCGGCATTCCGTCCCTTCCCTCAATTCCTGGAGCCGTTCCTGGAGGAGGTGTTCGCGAAGCGAGCGCGTGACCTTGGGGCGCACCTGTTCCAGGCCGACGGGCCCCTTGATGTGGATGGTTTCGATGCGGACCAGGTAGACCCACCAAGTTCCGAGAATGGGTCCTCGTATCCGATGGCCTGCCACATTCTTGAAGCCATGGCCGGCGAAGACTTGGCGCAGGAAGGGTTCCTCGAACTTGTCGGCCATGTTCCTGCGCAGGATGCCCACCTTGCCCTTCCTTTCCCGGGTGGCCGGATCTTCCGACCAACGCAGAACTGCGTCGTCCCATTCGATCTTCCCCGACGCCAGCTTGTCGGCAATCCCGCCCAGAGCATGCCAGCGCGCCTTCACCTCCTCTTCCGGGAAGGCCGACCCGGAAGTCGGGTCGAAGAGGGGCAGGCGAATCCAGGAACAGGACATGAGGCCGAAGAATTCGGGGACCGATTTCATGAAGTGGCCACGCAGCAGAAGGGTGGAAAAACCTTCAGGTTGTTCCCCGATGAGCCTGGCGCGGACACCAATTTCGAGCCCGTGGGAGGCGAGGAGAACCTTCACCGGTTGGGCGCGATTGCGGTCCATGCTCCAGGCAAGGGCTTCGGCGTGGAGCGCATCCTCGTCGGCCTCGGGCACCCCGGCGGCGTCCAGAAGAAGCTTGTCTCGATAGGCGCGGACATGGTCGCGAAAGAGGATGGAGCGGAGGTAGAGAGCCCGATATGCGGGGTCCCCTTGGACAGGTTCGAGGATGGAAGGGTCTCGTTCGCAGATTCCGTCCACGACTTCCCTGGCGCTGACGGAACGGTCCCCGACCTGGAGAACGGTCATCCCGAGAGGGTCCGGGTCGGCGTCCTGAAAGACCGGGGAGGCCCATGCGGGAGTGAACCCCCCCGCGAGGAGAAGAAGGCCGGTGGAGGGGATCAGGAATCGCATGCTTCTGGTCGACATCCTATCCCTCGTACTCCTTGCCGTTGGCCGCCACCTCCAGGAGAAACTCCCTCCGTCTCAACCTCTCATCGCCCTCGGGGACGGACGCCCATACTGGACCCCGGACCTCCCAACCCTGGTCGCGCGCAACCTTGCGAAGAAGGTCCGCGCCTCTCATCGGGGAAAGGTCGATGTAGGTGGACCAGCAGAGCCAAGCGCGTTCCCCCCCGTTCACGAGCCATTCCGCTTTCCAGTCTTCGCTGGCCACTCCGACTCGAAGGGTCTTTCCCTTGAGGGGAACTTGAACCCAGGTTCCCATGCTGGATTCGGCCCGTGGCCATCGGGCCAGGGGGGCGTGGCGGAATTCCCGGCTCACGACCCCGATCCAATCCGCGGGGGAATTTCCGGTCTTTCCGGGGGCGGCGCTCACGGTGGTCCAGGACCTCGAGGGGGTTCCCGGCGGGCGAAAATGTCCGTCCAGGCAGAGCACCCCTCCGGCGACCTGGGCGAAGGATTCCGCGCGGGCGTTTCCATGAAGGGTCCAAACCCACTCATGGGGGAGGAGGGGTTTTCCCTTGGAAGAGGTCCACCCCCCGAGTTCGAGGGTGACGGACCCCAGGACCGCCCTCTCGGGGAGATGATCGGGACCGAATCGAATCGTCGCGGGCCCGTGGGGGGAGGGCAGGCTGATTTCCACCGGGTCCTGGTCGGAAAGGACCTCGAACCCCTCCACCCAATCCCAGGGCCAGCGCAGAAGGGTCCAACGGAGCCAGGCCTCCAGAAGGAGTTCGTCCGGCGGGTAATCCTTGAAACCCTGCGAACCCGGGGTGGAAACCCATGCATCCTCCGGGCCTGCCACGAGAAAGACATTCTTGGCCTTCGGGGTGCGCAGGGTGTAGCGGAAGCGCGCGGGTCCGCCCGTCCACAAATCAGCTTCCTGATGGATGGCATCCTCGCCGAGGCCGAAGGTCGCGACTCCAGTCATTCGATAATGAATGGAAGGGGTGGATGGAGCTTGCACCGTGACCCCCCTGGCTTCGGCCCACAAGTCGGCCAGCCGAACGGGTCGGTCGTCCTGGGGAGGGTGCCCCAGGAGGAGGGGAATCAGGAAGAGGCCGCCCATTCCTTCAGCCTATGCCCCGCGTCCCGCAGGGTCTCGAGCTTCTTGGAATAGCAGAAGCGAATTTTCCGGCCGCCGTCGGCCGGGTCGCAATAAAAGGAAGAACCGGGGACCGTGGCCACCCCGGCATCGCGCACGAGCCGCATGGCGAAGGCGGTGTCGTCCTCGCCGTTGCGCATGTGGGCGGAGGAATCGGCCATGATGTAATAAGCCCCTTCCGGTACTTCGCAGGCGAAACCCGATTCTCGGAGGCTTGCCACCATGACCTCGCGCCGCTCTTTGTAATCCTCCACCAGCGAGTCGAAATAGGCGTCGGGCCAGGCCAGGGCTTCCGCGATGGCTTCCTGGAGGGGAGCCGGGGCGCCGACCGTCAGGAAATCATGGACCTTGCGGACGGCAGTGGTCAGGGATGGCGGCGAGATGACCCAGCCCACCCTCCAGCCCGTGACGCTGAAGGTCTTGGAGGCTCCCGAGATGACGAGGGTGCGTTCCGCCATGCCCTCTTCGAGGAGGGGGCTCCTGTGGGGCCCGGTGAAGAGGATTTCCTCGTAGATTTCATCCGTGAAGAGCAGGAGGTCCCTCTCCTTGACGAAATCGAAAAGAGCGGAGCATTCCTCACGGGAAAAGACCCGTCCGGTCGGATTGTGGGGTGTGTTGAAAATCACCCCCCGGGTGGCCGGGGTGCAAGCATCCCGAAGAGCGTCCACGTCCAGCCCGAAGCCGCTTCCCATGGGGACGAAGCGAGGGATGGCCCCCGAGAGGATTCCGTCGGGACCGTAATTTTCGTAATAAGGCTCGGGAATCAGGACCTCGTCGCCCGGGTCGAGGACCGCCATCATGGCCGCCAACATGGCCTCGGTGGCTCCGCAGCAAACGGTGACCATGGTTTCGGGGTCGATGGTGACTCCCCGCCTGCGAGCCATGAAGTCGGCAAGAGCCTTGCGCAGGGCGGGCGACCCCCAGGTCGTGGCGTATTGATTGATGTCGGCCCGAATATGGCGAACCGCCGCTTCCTTGAGTTCCTCCGGGGCGGGGAAATCGGGAAAGCCCTGGGCCAGGTTCACGGCTCCGTGGGCGTCGGCGACCCGGGTCATTTCCCGAATCACCGATTCAGTGAAGGTGGACGCCTTGTGGGAAATTCGAATTCCGGGCCGAGTTTCCCCGGAGTTCAAGGGGTCAACCCCCTCGACTCCCGGATGCTTTCCCGGCGAGTTCGATTTTCCGCAGAGATCCCCGGGCTGTGCCGGAAACTTGGAGGCTGGGGTCCCGGAGGGCCGTGGTGAGAACCGAGATCCCCGCTGGGGAGCCGATTTCACCCAGGGCGAAGGCGGCGGCTGTTCGGACCAGTGCCTCGGAATCTCCACGCAACGAGTGGGCGAGGGCCTCCACGGCGATTCCGCTCCGGGTCAGTCCGAGCCCCGAGGCGGCTTGGGCTCGAACCCCGGTGTCGGGGAAATCCAGGTGGCTGAGGAAGAGCCGGGAAAGATGGCCGCCGGGGTCGTCCCGGAGGCGGGCCGCGAGGCGATGGCCTGCGAACAAGCCGTTGCGGGTGACCTCCAGGGGAAGGTCCTCCTTGAGCAGGGTGTCCGCCAGGATGTCGAGAGGGGTTTCAGCGTCGCCCATGGCGCCGATTCCCAGGAGCGTGTTCACCAGAACGAAGGGGTCTTGGGAATTGAGATTGTTCAGCAAGTAGGTGAGCGTCCGGGGCCCTGGAGCGAAGCCGAGGGCTGCCGAAGCGATGGCCCGGTTGCGTGTGGGTCCGGTTGCGGCTTCCTGTTCGAGCTTCTCCCTTTCCCTGTTGACCAGGGCGGCCAAGGCCGCTTCCGTCCAGCGAATGGTTTCGGAGTTTTCCTGGGTGCGGGAACGGCCCATGGCCTCCTGCCATGTCCGCAGGTGGCGGTTGCAATCCAGGATGAGCCCGCCGACGGACATTTCCTTTCTTTCCGATTTGGGGTTGAAGGGCTCCGTGGAGGCTTCCCGCTCAGGGGCGGCGGCGGTATCCACGGGAGGGGGCGCAACGCCGACGGGGCTGGCGCAGGCGGCAAGAAAAAGGCCGAAGGGGATGAGGGCGCGGGGCATTTTCAGTTTGTGGCGTACAATACTAGGACCAGCGGCGGCTCTTCTTTCTTCCCGCCGCCTTTCTCCAATGGAACTACTCGACTGGATGGCCCGCGGAGGCCACGACCGGGTCCTGGCTGTCCAGGATTCCGCATCGGGTTTGCGCGCTTGGATCGCCCTCCACGAGGTCGGTCGGGGACCCGCCTATGGGGGAATCCGGATTTGGCACTATCGAACCGAGTCCGAGGCCGCCCTGGACGCCCTGCGCCTTTCCCGGGCGATGACCATCAAATGCGTCCTCGCTCATGTTCGAGGCGGGGGCGCGAAAACCGTGGTCCTGGCCGATCGGCTCGAGGATCGCTCCGCCGCCATGGAGGCCCTCGGCCGGGAAATCGAGGCTCTCGGGGGTTTGTATCGAACTGGGCCCGACGCCGGTTTCACCCCGGCAGACGAGGAGGCCCTCGCCCGAACCACACGATGGGGGGTCTGCCATGTTCCCGATTTGAGGCCTTCAGGTGAAGCTACAGCCGAGGGCGCCATTTGGGGAATCCGCGCCGGCCTGCTCGCCCTCGGGGAGGACCGCCTTGAAGGAATCCGGGTTGCCGTTCAAGGATTGGGTTCCGTCGGCTTCGTTCTTGCCAGGCGCTTGATGGAGGCCGGAGCCCAAGTTGTGGCCGCCGACCCCTCTCCCCGACCCTGCGATAGGGCCCGTGAACTTGGAATCGACCTCGTGGACCCGGGGGAACTCCTCGCTCAGGAATGTGATGTGTTGGTTCCCTGCGCACTGGGAGGGGTTCTTCACGACCTCAGCATTCCTCGCATCCGGGCGCGAATGGTCGCTCCTTGCGCCAACAACACTCTCGCCGGACCGGAGAACGCGGTCCAACTGGACGCTCGAGGCATCCTCTATCTCCCCGATTTCGTCATCAACGCCGGGGCTCTGATTGAAGGTGCTGGCCACGATGTCACCGGCAGGTCGGAATGGGACGCCGAGCTGCGTGGAATCGGAGACACCGTTGCCGAAGTTGTGCGGAGGGCTCGGGCTGAATCGTTCAGCACCGTCGAAGCGGCCCGGGAACTGGCTTCGGAAATTCTGGAAGCGGAGAAGGGCGAGGAGGATTCTCCTCGGGCCCTGGAAACGGTCGGAGCCTAGACCGAGAAGGACTCTCCGCAACCACAGGTGCTTGTCGCCTGTGGATTGTGGAACTGGAATCCCTTGCCTTGCAGGCCGCCGGCGAAATCGAGGGAGCAACCCTGGATGTAGGGCAGGGATTTTCTTGCGACGAAGATGCGGACTCCCTTTTCCTCGATGATTTCCGCTTCTTCGGGAGGGAAATCCACGAAATCCAGGAGGTAGGTGAAACCCGAGCACCCTCCCGCCTGCACTCCGACATGAACCCCGGCCTCCCGGGAAAGGCCCTTGGCCTCGGAAAGCTTCAAGATTTCCGCCGCAGCTTCATCGGTGATTTGAAACGGGGGAGTGGAGGTGTCTGCGGTGGTCATGAGTTTTCGGTCGCCATCTTGTGGAGGGGTGAAAGTTCTCGGAGGCGGCGCACCTCCTCCAGAACCCGCTCCGCCACCCATTCTATCTCGGCGAGGGTGTTTCCCCGGCCCAAGCTGAAGCGAATGGAGCCGCGAGCCATGGCCGGGCTTTTTCCCATCGCAAGCAGGACATGGGAGGGGGCGAGGTCGGCTGAAGTGCAGGCCGAGCCGGTGCTGGCGGCGATTCCCTCGAGGGAGGCCAGCAGGGCTTCCCCGTCCACATGCTCGAAGCTCAAGTTGAGGTTTCCGGCAAGGCGCGGGGTGGGGGGGCCGTTGAGAGTGCACCCTCCGGCGGGGATGAGAAGGGCCTGCAGGGCGCCTCGGAGTTTGCGAATGGAATCCTGCTCCGCTTCACGGTCTTCGTGGGCGATTTCAAGGGCCTTGGCCATCCCCACGATGCCGGGGACATCTAGGGTTCCCGGCCGCATTCCTCTTTCGTGGCCCCCACCGAACATGAGGGGTTCGAGGGAAACCTGGGGCCGGCTTCTCACCCAGAGGAATCCCAGCCCCTTGGGGCCGTGAATCTTGTGAGAACTGGCGGAGAGCAGGTCGATGCCGTCGGCTTCCACATCGATGGGTTCCTTGGCGAAACTTTGTGCCGCATCACAATGAAAGATCACGCCGTGTTCCTTGCAGAGGAACCCGACTTCACGAATCGGGTGGAGGGTCCCGACTTCGTTGTTGGCGTGCATGAGGGAGACGAGGATGGTTTCAGGCCTGAGGGCGGCCTTCAAATGGGCCGGGTCGAGCCGCCCTTCCCCGTCGACTTCAAGCCAGGTGATGGCGAAGCCCTCCTTTTCCAGGGCTTCCAGGGGTTCCAGGACGGACTTGTGCTCGGTGCGGGCGCTGACCAGGTGCATGCCCTTGTCCTTCCGGGCTCGCGCGCATCCAAGAAGGGCGAGATTGTTGCTTTCGGTCGCGCCGGACGTGAAGACGATTTCACGGGCCCGGCCACCCACCCCGGCGGCGAGCACCGCCCGCGCGGCCTCAACGGCCTTGCCGGCTTCCCACCCGAAGACATGGCTTCGGGATGCCGCATTCCCGTGGCGTTCCCTGAGCCAGGGCTCCATTGCGTCCAAGACCCTCGAATCCATGGGGGTGGTGGCCTGGTGGTCCAAGTAGACCCGCTCGAAAGGAGTCAAACCTCGACTCCCCGCTTGCCGGGGCGCAGTCGGAAGGCCACCTCGGCGACGGTGAACTCGTCCAGCACACCATGGATGCGCGCCGCGACCTGGGACATGCCGCCTCGAATGGTGCAGTCTTCCAGCCAGCGGCAATCTCCGCCCTTGGAGCATTCGGTGATACGCAGGGTTCCATCCAGGGCCTCCACGACCCGGGAAAGGGGGATGGTTCCCGCATCCACTATCAATCGGTAACCGCCGCCGGGCCCCCGCACCCCCTCGACCATCTCCTCCTGGCAGAGGGCCTTGAGAATTTCGGCCAGCAGTCGCCGGGGAAGCCCGAGTTCTCCGTGGATTTCACGGACGCTGCAATACGCCTTCGGCCTTCTCGCCAGGAAAGCGAGAGCCATCATTCCGTATTCGGAGCGGCGGGTGAACCGAAGCATCCACCTAATTTAGCACTAAAACAGTGCCCTGACTTGGCGAAGACGCCCCTTCTTGTCCCCGGCTCGATTTTCCAGGACTTCAATCAGCGAATCTGGAAGGGCGACGGGCTTTCTCTCGCCGTGGGGCAGGCATCCCAATTCCACATGGCCCTCGGCACAGAATTGGCCCAAAGCCTTGCGATGGACCTCGTGTGAAAAGCAGAGGGTGGTGCGGGTCCAGGCCGCGATTTCGGTGCGAACCACGGCGATATCGTCGTAATGGAGAGGGGCCAGGTAACGACAATCCGCCCGGGTGACGGGGAGGCTCAGCTTCATGTCCTCCTCCATGTCCCGATAGGAAAAGCCCTCGTCCCGCATCCATTCCACTCGTCCCATTTCGAAAAGGAAGAGATAACGGGCGTAGTAGAGAATCCCCATGCTGTCGACATCCCGGAAGGTGAGGCGATAGGAGGTCTCGTGGGCAGTCATTTCCGCGATTCTATGCGTGGCGATGGGGGGCCACATCTGCCAGAATCACCTCCCATGAGCGCGCTCACACCCGGTCCGAAAATCCGCGAGGGCAAGGCGCGGATGGTGACCTGGTCGCTTCTTGTCCCCGGGGCGGGGCATCTTCTGTTGGGTCGCCGCCGCGCCGCCCTGGCCTGGTTCGCCGCCTGCCAAGTTCTCCTGTTCGGAGGCTTTATTCTCGCCGGTGCGACCCAGTTGGATTACGGCCGCTGGCTCGGATTCGGCGGGATGAAAATGCTCTGCCTGATGGCTCCGGAATGCGGAAACTTTCTCGCTTCCCAGTTCGCCGCCATCTTGTTCCAGTCGGCGGAAAACGGAGGCCATTCCCCCGAGCTCATTCCCTGGAGACATCTCGGCCACTGCATGTCGGGGGCTGGAGGGGTCCTTGGTTTTTTTTCCGCCGCCCACGCTTCCGGGCTTGTCCTGGAAAAGCTTGAACCCCTTCCTGCAGGGCGATTGACCCCGGGGAAGGCGGCTCTCGCCACGCTCCTCCTGCCGGGTTTGGGGCATGCTCTTTCAGGCCGAAGGCTGAAGGCATTCCTCTTCGGCGGGGTGGTCCTTGGCCTCTTTCTTCTGGGGATGTTTCTGGGGGAATTCGCCGACTTCAATCGGCAGCGGCATCCCTATTACTGGATTGGCCAGATGTTTCTGGGGGTGCCCGGCTGGCTCGGCAATCTGATCGCCACCGGTCGCTCCTTCACTCAGGTTCTTCCCTACCAGGATGCCGGCTTGATGTTCACCACCGTCGCCGGACTCTTCAACATCGTGGTCGGTCTCGACGCCTACGCCAGGGCCGAAGAGGATTGGGTTCGGGCCCGCCGGGCGGGCAAGGAGGTTGCTCCGTGACCACCCTCGGCGTCCAGCTTCTTCTTCTATTGGTCTTCAGCACCGGATTGGCGGTGGTGGTCAGCGCCTACCGGGAGGACGACCCTGGAAAAATCTTGCGGGGGAGTTTGCGCAGGGGCGCCTTGTTCGCGTTGGCAGTTCTCGCCATTGGTGGGGTGGCGGTCGCCCTGGGCTGGACTCTCTTACTTCCCTGACCCGGCGCCGGTGATTCAACCGCCGATGTAACCCAGCTCGGCGAGAGCACGGGCTTCCTCCGGCCGGAGACCGGGCTGTGGGCCCTTCGAAGAGTGGGTGGGGGAAAAGGGCAGGGATTCGGCGACGGTGGAAATGCGTCGAATTCCTCCTGTCCCGGTTCGGAAAAGAGGGTGGGTCGAGGAGGATTCCTCGGCGGGGGTGAAGAGGTCTCCCGTCCACCCGTCGGGAAGGGGAATCCCCGAAACTCGAAGAAGGGTGGGGGCGAGGTCATGGGCTTGGACCGGATGGTCGATGGATGCCGCTTCGAGCCGGCCTAGCGCGACCAGGGCCAGGGGGACCCGGACCACAGATTCGTGGAAGGAGTGGCCGTGTTCAAACCCCCCATCATCCCAAAGCTCCTCCCCATGGTCGGAGTGGAAAGCCACCAGAGTTTCGGGGGAGGTGGTCAGGATGGATTCCATCCAGGGCCCGAGCCGGGCGTCAAGGGCGGCGATTTCGGCGAAATACCGTTCCCTGACCAACTGGCGGTCGGTTTCTTCCAAGTCGAAGAAGGCCCTCCGCTCGTCGGGGGTGTGGTCCTCGGCCAGGAATTCCCGCCAGGCGAGTTTCGCCAGAGGATCTTCAGGGAGGCGGTCGGTCAAGCCTTCCACAGCGGGCGGGGAGTAGGGAAGGTGGGGAGCCATCAGGTGGAGCACCAGGAATCGAGGCCGGTCGTCTTCCCTGCCCCACCAGTCCGCAGCAATTTCCAGCCCCGTCTCAGTGTCGTCCTGGCAGCGGACATACCTTTCGAAACCCCTGTTCAATCCGGTCCACGCTTCCAGGAGAGGGTTTTGATGAAACATGGCGGTGGCGTATCCCGCCCTGCGAAAGGATTCCGCCAGAAGCGGCAGATGAGGGTGGACGGCCCGGAAACCCCGCACTTCAGGCCCGGAAACGGGATGAGGAGAAAATGGCCCCCGCCCGGCTCCGTGGATTTCGGGGCCCTGAGCGGAGAACAAGGATGCATAGGCGGGGAGGGTCCAATTGCTTGGGGAAAGAGCGTCGGACCACTGCGCCCCACGGCTTAGAATCCGGCTCAGTTGCGGAGCATGAAGCAGGCCATCAGCCCGCAGGGTGTCGACGGTGACCAGCAATACATCCGGGAGGGAGGGTTCGGCTTGCTTGCGAACGACGACGGGGTGAGCCCAGGCGACTTCTGGTCCGCGGACGCGAAGCCCTCCGGGGCCAGGGGTTCGGCAGACAAGCTCCAGCTGTCCATTTCCGGGAGGCAGGGAGGCTTCGAGGGGAAACCAGGCGTCCGGGAGCCCTTGTTCGTGTCCGGGCAGCTCCAGCTTGGCGAGGGATGTCCAGTCTTCTCCGCTTTTCCAGAAGACTTCGCAATGCACTCGACCGGGGGTGGCGGAATGGATGCGCAGGGCGGTCCGCAAGGACCGCGGCCCCTCGAAGGGCGGAAGGTCGGCGGCGGCGTGTCCGGGAGTGGACAGGATGATGGAATCCCGATCGTCTCCCAGGATGGGGGGGGAGGGCCTCGAAAGGCGGGGGTGATGCAATCCGTGCCACCAGGTGTGCATCGCGCTTCGGGAAAACCTCAAGCTGCCGCTGAGAACCACGACCGCATCCTTTCCCAGGCAGGGGTTCCAGTCGAGTGGTTTGGGCGCTCCCTTTCCTTCCGGAAAGGAGCAGACCGCGAGGAGGAGGAACAGGAGCGGGAGAAAGCGCATTCAATCGGGCGCCGAGGGCCCGCAGCGATGATAAATGCCCCCCGGCCGGCGCATCACCCTGCCTTCGACTTCAAGGGTGGCGATTTCCTCCAGAAGGGTGTCGGGCTCCTTGTCCAGCGTGAGGGCCAATTCGTCCAGGGATGCGTCCGCTTCGGAAAGAACCTTGAGCAGGGGGGTGTCCGCCCTGGGGTCGAGGGTGGGGGAGGCCAGGAGGTCGGCCGGGGTCTCGGCGAGGGTGGCCCCGTCGCGAAGGAGCTTGTGTGGGCCCCGGGAAACCGGGCTGTCGACAGGTCCGGGGACCGCGAAGACCTCCCTCCCAAGTTCCAGAGCCCAGCCGACGGTATTGAGGCTGCCCGACCGAACCGTGGCCTGGATGACGAGGACCGCCTGGGAAAGGGCGGCAATGAGCCGATTCCGTCGGGGAAAGTTTCCAGGGACGGGGGCCATTCCGCAGGGGAATTCCGTGACCACGGCGCCGCCCTCTTCGAGCAGCGCTTCCAGGAGGGGGGCGGCCTCGGGGGGATAAACTCGGTCGATTCCGCACCCGCAGACGGCGAGAACGGTCCCCCCCATGTCAACGGCTCCGCGCATGGCGGATTGGTCGATTCCACGGGCGGCACCCGAGACGACCCTGTGTCCGGCGACGGCGAGGGAGGCCCCGAAACGGCGAGCTTGTTCCCGGCCGTAGGGGGTGCAGGCACGCGCGCCGATGACTGCGATGCCGGGCCGTGGACCCAGGGCGGCGGCATTGCCCTTGATCACGAGCATGGGTGGAGGATGGGCGAGGTGGTCGAGATGGTCCGGCCATTCTGGATTTCCAGGAGTGAGAACCCGGGCGCCGGATTGTTCGACCACTTCGGCTTGCAAGGCGCCCTCGTGCACAAGAAAGGACGGCGCCGGACAAGGGGGAGGGTTCTTCAGGGTTCCCCACCAACGGCGGGGTTCCCGGGCGAGAGCCGCGGCCCCGCCAGCGGACGCCACCATGCGGGCGAGACCCGCTGGACCCAGGCCTGGAACCGTGTTCAAGCCCAGGAGGGCCTTTTCTTCCTCCTCCATGAGGGGAGGGACGCTTTCCGGCCGCTGGGGTTACACCCGGGTCGAGGTCACTTTCCCTGCTTCACCAAGTCCAAGCTGCGGAGGGCCTTGAGTACGGCCTCACGATGGGTCTGGATTTCTTCCGAAGGTCCGACGACCTTCAGGTAGACCGGGCCCTCGGCAGTGTCCACAACCGCGCCCAACAGCGCCCACCCCAACCGGGGATCCCCCCCGCCCACCTGCCGGGTCTGGGCCAGGGTGCCCTCCACCTCGAGCAGGGTCACGGGATGGGTGGACAAGCCCTCCAGGGCGCCGGTTTCCGACCTGCCCCGGTCCTCGAATTGATCGATCCACCTCTGCAGGTTGGCCTGCTTGATTTCAGGCCGGTTACCCATCCAGGAAATGTTCCCGATTCCCTCGCCGGGCAGGGTCCACGACGCCAGGAGAATGCTCTGGGAGGAGGGCATCTCTTCCCAACCCTCCGGGGCCTGGAAAACCAGGGTGGGGGGGCCGGCATCCGGCGGTGGCCCCATCGCCCGAGCGGGGTCGGGAGCCTTCATGCAGGAAAGGAGGGCCAGCAGGGAAATCCAGGAGAGGATACGCATCGGCATCAGTCTAACTCCGGTTCTGCGACAATCCCCGGCCTTGCGGTCACCCGCCCTCCTTCGTCTCGCCGGCCCCCTGGTCGTCAGCTTCTGGCTGCGCTCCACCTTCGCCTGGGTGGACACCATCTACGCGTCCATGTTGCCGGAGGGGGATGCCTCCATCGCCGCCATCGGCCTCACCCTTCCCCTCGAATTCCTTGCCCTAGCTTGCTGGGTGGGCACTTCCAACGGCCTGACCGCCCGCCTCGCCTCCGCGATGGGAGCCGGCGAAGGGGCATCCATTCTCGGCCTCCAACTGGGCGCCAGGAAAATCATCCACATCCTGTGCGTGTCCTTTCTCCTGCTGGCCGCCGGAGTCTGGTGGGTCATTCCCCACCTCGGGCTGGACCCCGCCGTCGCCGGTGCCTTCCGCATCTACGCTCCGATTCTCCTCGCCGGTTCCGGATTGACATCCTTCTGGGCCATCCTGCCCGATTCCGTGGTCAAGGCCCACCAGGACACCAAGGGGACCATGTGGGCGGGCATCATTTCCGGCTGTCTCAATGTCATCCTCAACACCTTCTTCGTCTTCGTCTGCGGCTGGGGAATCATGGGAATCGCCCTTTCCACCGTCATCGGCCGTCTCGGCGGGCTGACCTTCGCCATCTTCCGGGCCCGAGGGCACGAATTGGCCCGCATCGCCCGTAACCAGCACAGCCAGCCGGGGATTTTCGAGAACCCGGTCCGGGCCATCCTGCAACTCGCCGTCCCCGGCGCTCTCGCCTATTTCTTTATCGCGGGCGAGACTCTGGCCGTCAACCTGGTGCTCGCTCAATCGGAGGACGCCACCCCCCTTCTCGCATCCTGGAGCATCTTCGACCGCACGGTCCGCTTTCTCGCGATGCCCATCATTGCCGCCAGCGTGGCCCTCCTTCCCCTGGTCGCCCGGTTGCACGGGAAGAATGACTTTCCTGGAATCCGAATGGAATTGAGGGTCGGTCTCCGGGCCGGCTTCTTCTACGTCCTGATTTTGGTCCTCCCTGTGGCTTTGCTGGTGGGACCGTGGGTGGCGGAGAAACTCGCCGACGCGGAAACCACCCGCTTGTTCGCCGCCCAGGGAATGGCCTTCATCCCCCTGACGGTTCTGGCCCTTCTCCCCTTCTTCCTGGTCCGTTCGGCCTTCGAGGGGCTTCAGCAACCCCGCCCCGGGCTGGTGGCCTCCTTCGTGCGCGCGACCTTCCTGGTCGTTCCCCTCGTCGCCCTGGGTTGGGCCTGGGCGCCCCATTTCGGATATTCCACCCTCCAAGGGGCTTGCGCGGGTTACCTCGTCGGCCAGGCTGCGGCTTCCCTCGGCCTGGGCCTGTGGATGCGGTCGCGATTGAACCGCGAGGCGGACGGAGTTCCCGTCTAGCCCGAAAATGGGGCGGTTCCGGTCCTAGGCCGGGTCGCTGTCCCCTTCCTCGCCCACCGGGCCGGCCGCACTGGCCGTTTCCTCCTCTGAAGCATCCTCGGCGCTCTCCTCTCCGTCAGGGGAGGGAATGACCGAGAAGACGAGAGCGTCCTTTTCTTCGGAAGCCTCCATCACCACCAGCGAATTCTCAGGGAGCTGACCGCGGAGCATTTCCTCGGCGAGGAGGTCCTCCACATTCTTCTCGATGGTTCGGCGCAGGGGCCGCGCTCCGTATTGAGCGTTGTATCCATTTTCGATGAGGAACTCGCGGGCCGAATCCGAAAGCTGCAGAACCAGTTTCTTCTCCTTGAGGCGCTCCGCAACCTTGGCGAGCTCGATGTCGATGATCTTGTAAAGATCCTCCTTGCGGAGCGTGTTGAAGGGAATAATCCCGTCGAGGCGGTTGATGAACTCGGGCCGGAAGAAGCGCTCGACCTCGTCCAACAAGGCCTGGCGCAGGCGCTCCTGGCTGGTTCCCTCGTCGGCGGTGAAACCCAATCCGCCACCGCTGGCCACCTTCTCGGTCCCCACATTGGAGGTCATGATGAGGACGGCGTTGCGGAAATCCACATGGCGTCCGAAGGAATCTGTGAGCCGGCCCTCCTCCATGATTTGGAGAAGCATGTTGTAGACATCCGGATGCGCCTTCTCGATTTCGTCGAAGAGAATCACCGAGTAGGGCTTGCGGCGGACCTGCTCGGTCAGCTGGCCGCCCTCTTCATAGCCGACATAGCCGGGAGGCGACCCCACCAGGCGACTGGCGTTGTGCTTCTCCATGTATTCGGACATGTCGATTGTGATGAGGGACTCCTCGTTCCCGAAGAGAAAGCGGGCGAGTTCCTTGCAGAGCCAGGTCTTCCCCACCCCGGACGGACCGAGAAAGAGGAAGGAACCGGTGGGCCGGTTGGGGTCCTTGAGCCCCGAGCGGGACCGACGGACGGCCTTGGCGATGGCTTGGACCGCCTCTTCCTGGTGGATGACCGTGGCGCCCATTTCCTCCTCCATGTGGAGAAGCCGCTCGGCTTCCTCCTCAGCGAGGTTGGTCAGGGGAATCCCGGTCATGTTGGAAACGGTTTCGGCCACGACCTCGCGGTCGACGATGGCCTTGGACCCGTCCTCCTCCTCGGAATTCCGCCATTCGGCGAGGCGCGCCTCGCGCTTGCGGCGAAGCTGGTAGGCCTCGTCCCGCTTCTTGGCGGCCAGTTCGAAATCCTGGTCGGCAACGGCTTCTTCTTTCTCTTTTTCAAGGCCGGCAATCTCGGAATCCAGGTCGGCCACATCGGGCGGGGGAGTCATGGTCCTAAGGCGAAGTCGCGCGCCGGCTTCATCGATGACATCGATGGCCTTGTCGGGAAGGAAGCGGCTTGTGATGTACTTGATGCTCATGTCGACGGCCGCTTCGAGAGCATGCTCGGTGTATTCCACCTTGTGGTGGTCCTGATAGCGATCTGCGAGGCCCTTGAGAATGGCCAGGGTTTCGTCCCGGCTGGGCGGTTCGACGATGACCGACTGGAAACGTCTTTCCAGGGCTCCATCCTTTTCCACGAACTTCCGGTATTCGTCGAGGGTTGTGGCCCCGATGCATTGGATTTCGCCCCTGGAAAGGGAGGGCTTCAAAACGTTCGAGGCGTCAATGGCGCCCTCCGCGCCCCCGGCTCCCACCAGGGTGTGGAGCTCGTCGATGAAGAGGATGACATTGCGGGCTCGCTTGACTTCGCTCATGACGGCCTTGATGCGCTCTTCGAACTGGCCGCGATACTTGGTGCCTGCGACCATGCCGGCGAGGTCGAGGGAAACGATGCGTCGGTCGCGAAGAACTTCAGGAACCTGACCGGCGACGATGGACCGAGCCAGGCCCTCGACGATGGCGGTCTTGCCGACCCCGGGCTCGCCGAGAAGAACGGGGTTGTTCTTGGTTCGGCGCGAGAGGACCTGGACGACCCGCTCGATTTCATTGGCCCGGCCAATGACCGGGTCGAGTTCATCCCGGCGGGCGGCCTCGGTCAAATCGCGGCCGAAGGAATCCAGGGCTGGAGTCTTGGATTTACCGTGGTGGCCGGGAACGCCTTCCCCGGCTCCGATGAGTTCCTCTTCGGCTTCTTCGCCCTCGGGGAGGGCTCCGCCGAGGAATTCGATGACCTCTTCACGTACATCCTTGAGGCGAACCCCGAGGGCCTGGAGAACATGGGCGGCGATGCCTTCCTGTTCGCGCAGTAGGGCGAGCAGGAGATGCTCGGTGCCGATGTAGTTGTGGCCGAGGTTGCTCGCCTCTTCCAATGCGAGTTCCACCACCTTCTTCGCCCTCGGGGTGAAGGGAATCTGGACCGATGGTTCCATGGCAGGGCCAGCTTTGACGATCTTTTCGACCTCGCGGCGGATTTTTTCCAGGTCGATGTTCATTGATTTCAACACATTGGCGGCAACGCCTTGTCCTTCCTGAATCAATCCCAGGAGGATGTGCTCGGTTCCGATGTACTCGTGGTGAAAACGCTGGGCTTCGCGGCGAGCGAATCCCATCACTTTGCGGGCTCTTTCGGTGAAACGGTCAAACATGGGTGGTGGTCCTCTCTATTCCCTATCGGTGAATGGGCGGAGGATTCCTTAGTTAATCCATAATCCCCGGGTTTTCCAGGGGGGAATCCAATTTTTCCAGGTGGTCGCGGAGACGGGCGGCTTCCTCGTAATCCTCCCGCTTGATGGCGTCCTGGAGCGCGTGGCGGAGGTCGGCGCCTTCCGCATCCTCTTGTGGAACAAGATGTTCCGTCTGTCCATGAATCTGCTCGAGGACCTCCTCAACATACTTCCCGAAGAACTCATAGTCCTCGGGACAGCCGAAACGGCTGGTTTGGCGAAAATCCCGCAGGGTCCAGCCGCAGGCGGGGCAAGCGGTGGAAGGGTCGGTCGTGGCGGCGGCCTGGCTGAGCAGGGCCTTGCCCAACATGCCGATCATCGCCGGAAAGGCGGGGGCGGCGGGCACCGGCACGCCATCGGCCCTCGCGCAGGCGCCGCAGAGATGGACCTCGCGGATTTCCTGGTTTCCGTCGGGCCCGTACTCCGCCACCATCTGGTGGACGGTGGCCGGGTTCTGCTGGCAGGATTGGCAACGCATTTCTTACCCCTCTTCTAGTACGAAGAAGCCGCGGTGTCACGAGGCAATTCTTTTTCCAGAGGAAAACCAGCCAGTTCCCGGAAGAGCAAGGCTCGTTCGGCAAAATTTACGAACTCGTCGAAGGATGAAAAGGACGGAGAAAAGAGGAGAACCTCGCCCGACCCGGCGGCGGCGAGGGCTGCGCGCATCGCCTGTTCGGCCCCGTCATGAACCACTACTTTGGGGGCTTGAGGACCGCTGGTTTCCTGTGCATTCAGGATTCCCGCCAGTCGGATTCCACCCTGGCCATGGAGGTGAATCTCCCGGCAGCCCCGGGTCGCGGCGGCGAGTTCATCCAGGGGAAGACCCTTGTCTTTGCCACCCGCCAGGAGGACGACCCCGCGGTTTTCGTCCGCGAATCCTTCCAGGGCTCGGGCGGTGGGTTCAGGGTGGGTCGCGACTCCGTTGTCGACGACCAGGAAACCGTCCGGGTGGGCCAGGGATTCCATCCGGTGGGGGAGGCCGGGCCAGTCGGCGATGCGCTCGCGAAGCTGGGCCTCGGAGGCGCCGAGTTCCATGGCCCCGCGGGCGGCCAGCCGGACCACCGGCTTGAGAAAGGCGGGAACGAGGGAAGGGGGCAGGGCTTCAATCCCCAGGCTGGAAAGAAAGCCGGGACCGGGTTGCTCGCTTCGGCCCGGCGCGGCTTGGGACCACCTTTCCGCCCCGGGGCAATCGGCCGCGGCGAGGGCAAGCTGGTTCGGTTCCTGTCCCTCGAGGAGCCGAAGCTTGGCCCGGGCGTAGGCGTCTGGGTCTCCGTGCCAGTCGAGGTGGTCCTCACCCTGGACGGTGAGAATCGCCACCCGGGGCCAGGAGGGGGGCGTTTCCAGGCGTTCAAGTTGAAAGGAGGAAAGTTCCACCACCAGGAGGTCGTCGCGGCCCAGCCCGGCGGTGGCCTCGAGCAGGGAACCACCGAGGTTGCCGGAAAGGACTGTTTTGCCGTGAAGCCCGCTCACCAGGTGGGCGGCGAGGGCGGCGCAGGTGGATTTCCCGTGGGTTCCGGTCACGGCCAGGGACGGGGTTGCATCCAGGGCGGCGAGGGCGAGGGAAACCTCGGTCGTGAGGCGGCAACCCGATTTGCGGGCTTGGGCAAGCCAGGGGCTGGTGGGGGGGATGGCGGGATTCACCACCACGACCTCGGCCCGCTCGAACATTGCGGCATCGTGCCCGCCAAGCCGAAGGTTCACCCCGAAATCCGTCAATGCGGCGGCGGCCGCCCCCAGTTCCTTGGCTGTGCGAAGGTCGGTCGCCACGACCCGGGCGCCCAGCTTGGCCAGGTGGCGGGCGGCTCCGACTCCTCCTCCGAAAGTGCCCAATCCCAGGACGAGAACCTTGCGGCTCTCAAGTTCGGAAGGGTGGAGAAGGGTCAACGGATGCGGCTGGCGGAGAGGGAGGGATTCGANNGTTCAACCACTCCAGCACCTCTCCAGGTGTCTGATTCAGTCATACTATTCTGTGGATCTACTAATTTCATGTCTGTCTCGTGTAGGAAAAACAGGTCTGAAGGTTAACTAAAACAGTGGATTGTTGCAAGTCTGGCCGGGTTTTCTCAGCCTTGCAAGTTTGGCGGTGGGGGTGGGATTCGAACCCACGGACCCGTGAAGGTCACCGGTTTTCAAAACCGGCCCGTTCGGCCACTCCGGCACCTCTCCCCGCTCAGTTTAGTCGTCGCTGGCGGTGGCGCTCCATACCCGTTCGGTCACGAAGATGGGCGCGGTTCCGCGCAGGGTGAGGGCCACGGCGTCACTGGGCCGACAGTCGACCGCCAGGATTTCGCCATCCTTTTCCAACCGGAGCTCGGCGAAATAGGTGCCCTCCTCGAGGTCGTGGATGACCGCCTCCTGGAGGCCTCCTCCCAGCCCCTCCATCAGGGAAAAGGCGAGTTCATGGGTGAGGGGTCGAGGCGATTCCACCTGTTGCATGCAGCGCTGGATTTCGCGGGCTTCGCTGGCGCCGATGACCATGGTGAGTTGGCGGGGTTCGGCCGTCGGGGTGACTTCTTCGAGCTGCAGGTATTGAGGCTCGGCATGGTCCACCAGGACCAGGCGGCTGAGACGCACCTCGGTTCGCTCCATGGGGCTCAGGTTATCCTTTCTGCGTGGTTGCGGTCTTCACCGAGAGGCTCGATTCCCCGTTCGGACCCATCTCCATGGATTTCGGTTCCGACGGATTCCTGGTGGAAATCAAGCTCCGGTCGAGACGCCGGGCCTCAGCGGGTCGGCGTCCTTCGGGAACTCCTTCCCGGGCTGCCCTGAAGAAGTGGTTGGCCGCGGCCTGCGCCGGCAAGGAGATGCCATTTCCAGGTCCATGGAGTCTTCCCCAGGGCTCGCCCTTCTTCACCCGGGTGTGGAAGGAGGTCGCTGGGATTCCAGCGGGCGCCACCCTGAGCTACGGCGAGGTGGCCCGCAGGGCGGGGTCTCCCGGCGCTTCCCGGGCGGTGGGATCGGCCATGGCCCGAAATCCCCTGCCCTTCCTGGTGCCCTGCCACCGGGTTCGGGCCACGAACGGGCTGGGAGGATTCGGGGGAGGTTTGCCCATGAAGGTAGCCCTCCTGAAGGTCGAAGGGGCCGAAATCTAGTTTCCCGCCCCCAGGGCTCGACCCGCGTCGAAGAGGACGGCGAGAAGAAGGGAGGTGCCCAGGGCCCGGAGAAGAGCTCCTGTTTGGGGTCCACCTCGGGCGCGCAGGGCCAGGGCCACGAGGCCGGCCGCAAGGATGCTCCCTGGGACGGGTTGCCAGGCCGTCGCCAGCAGCCCGACCCCGGGCAGGGTTCCTTGCATGACCCCCCCGACCAGGTGGAGGGCCACCGCTCCGACGACAGCCCCGGCCTGGAGACGGGCGGCCTCGGTCCGGGCGGCGGCGACCTTGGAAACGGTAAAGGCCGCGACCAGCGCGACCGGCAGCAGGAAGGAAAGCTGCCCGGCTTCCACGCCGAGATTGAAGCCCACCAGGGCGGGTCCGCGCATTCCCGCCGGCAGGCCGATGGCTCCCAGCGCTCCGGCGAAACCGAAGCCGTGGAAGAGTCCGAATGCGAAGGCGGGCAGCCAGGCCCGGGATTCCGCCGCCCCCTTGGCAAGATGCATCCACAGAACCACCACCACGCTGGCGGCGATGACGGGCTCGACGAAGTCGGGCGGCAGGCTGAAGAGTCCCAGCGCGGAAACCGCCAGGGTCACCGAGTGGGCGAGGGTGAAGGCGGTCACCGCAACCACCAGGGCCCGGAGACCGGCCACTCCGAACAGGAGAGCCAGCAGGAAGGCCAGGTGGTCGAGCCCCTCGAGAACATGGTCGAAACCCAGGCGTCCGTAATCCATCAACGCCGCCCAGGGGCGGTCGGCGTAGTGGAGCCCGGCCCCGGCGTCGCCGGGCGGGGGAGGGAAGCTGGCAGTGAGGAGGTCCCGGTCCAGCAGGTAGAAGAGTTCGCCGGCTCCCATGCCTTCCACGGTGATGTGGAGTCGATGGGAGGGGTTGCCCTCGTCGTAGAAGTGGTGGGAGGTGACCCGGAGCGATTCGGGAATGCCGGCCAGGGCCCTTCGAGCCCGGAGCAGGAGGTGGTTTCCGCCGCCGTCCATCTCGAAATTCTCGAAGGCGGGGGCCCAAGCGGTTCCGTCCATGTCCAGAACGAGGGCTCCCTCCAATCGGTCGCGGAGTTCAGGCCAGATGCCCTCGGCCTCGGCCGCCGAGAGGGTCCGGTCTCCGTCAAGGTCGGCCCCCAGCCCGGGGATGTCCATGATGGTCAGGGTCTGGACACGGTATTCGAGTTGCACCGCCTCGTCCGCGAATCGGACCCGGAGCCAGGCCATGGACAAGGGGTGCCCGCCTTCGCGGTCCACGGCTTCCCCGCCTCCAATCACGGAGGAATACATCAGGGCAAGGAGGATTCCGGGCACCACGGCCCCGAAGTCTAGAATGGCCTGATGGCGGACCCCCGTTCCCGCGTTCTGCTCGACCAAGCGGCCCTGGCCGAGGGCCTCGACGCTCTCGCCGGGCGGCTGTGGGGGCGGCTGGACGGTAAGGAAGTGACGGCGGTTCCCGTCCTGGGTGGCGGGATGTTCTTCGCGGCCGACCTGGTGCGGCGCCTGCCCGCCGGCCTGGTGATGGATTTCATCCGCATCCGCACCTACGGGGACGCGACCTCCCCCCAGAAGGCTCCCAAGGCCGACTGGTTGCCCCACCCAGAAAACATCGAGAGCCGGACCGTTCTCCTTCTCGACGACATTCTCGACACCGGCCGGACTCTCCAGGAGGCCCGCCGCATCATGATCGAGGAGATGGGGGCGGCGGAGGTCCTGTGCGTGGTGCTGGTCGACAAGCCGATTCGCCGGGCCGTGCCCATCGAGGCGGATGACCGGGTCCTGACCCTCGAGGAGGACCTCTTCCTGGTCGGATGCGGCCTCGACTTTGCCGGCCGATTTCGGAATCTCCCTGACCTGCGCGCCCTCGAACCGGACGAGGCTTGAACCCGCCCCTCGTCATCCCTTTCGACCTCGCCGGCCAACCGCTCGACGAGTTTCTCGCCCTCCACCACCCCCGCATCGGAAAGGGTCGCCTTCGGCGCATGGTCCGGGACGGCCGCATCACCCTAGACGGTATGCGGGTTCTGCCCGGCGTCCGGGTGGGGGAGGGCCAAGTGGTGCTGGTGGAGGTGGACCCCGACGAACTGGCGGCCCCCGAACCCGGAACCGTGCCCCTCACCTTGCTCCACGAGGACGCCGACTTCGTGGCCGTGGACAAGCCGGCCGGAATCCCGGTGGAACCCTCCCGCTGGGGCGAGCATCCACTGCACCTTTCCGGCACCCTGCTGGCCTGGGCGGAGGATTCAAAACGGGACGACGGCGCCGTGGAACGCCGGCCTCGCGGTCTGCATCGGCTCGACCTCGGCACAAGCGGGGTGGTTCTATACGCCCTCGGTCTGGAAGCCGAGCGCCACGCGCGAGGATTGTTCGAGCGGGGCGAGGTCAAAAAAACCTACCACGCCCTGGTCCTGGGGGAAGTTCGCGGGCCGGGCGAGGTCGACACCCCCCTGGGCCCCGACCCTCGCCAGGCGGGGCGGATGATGGCGGTGCAGAAGGGAGGCAAGGTCTCGCTGACCGCCTACGAACCGCTCGAAACCTTCCGCGGGTTTACCCTGCTCAAGGTCGTCCCCAAGACCGGCCGCACCCACCAGATTCGGGTCCACTTGGCCGGAATTGGGCACCCCTTGGCGGTGGATTCCCCCTACGGGGGCGGCCCCCACTTGAGCCTTTCCAAGCTCAAGCGGGGCTATCGGCCCAAGAAGGGCCGCCAGGAAAAGCCCCTCATTGAGCGCACCACCCTGCACGCCGCTCGCCTGGAATGGACCGGGCTGGACGGGGACTCCGTCGTCGCAGAGGCCCCTTGGCCGACCGATTTCGCCCTCGCCATCAAGCAGATGCGGCGCTGGCGGGCCAAGAAAGGGTAGAATCCCCGGTTCCGAATCGTCCTTCCCCCCGCGGGAAGCCGACTCTTCCCCCGCATAATGAAAAAGCCATGCGCATCAAGCGCGTCCAGAACGACTTCCGCGTCTTCGAAATCCTCGACGAGAGCCTTCTCGGCAAGGGTTCTTTCCAGGTTTACCGGGCAACTAAGCGCGGCCTGACCACTCCCGAGGCTATCGCGGTCCTGGCTCGCGAGGCCGGGGTCGAGCCCGCCGCCGTGTCTTTCGCCGGTCTCAAGGACAAGGACGGCATCACCGGCCAGTTTTTGGCTGTGGAGGGGGGCCGGAAGGTCGATTTCAAGGACCACCAGCTGACCTTGCGGACCATCGGTAAGTCTCCGCGAGGATTGGAGACCACCGACAGCGACGGTAACTCGTTCGAAATCGTGGTCCGCGACCTCACCGGCGACGATATGCGGAGAATCCGCATCAACTTGGCCCAGGTCAAGGCCCACGGCCTTCCCAACTATTTCGACGACCAGCGGTTCGGATGCCTGCGCCACGGCCAAGGTTTCATCGTCAAGAATCTCCTCAAGGGGAAGTACGAAAACGCCCTCAAGTCACTGCTGGCCGCCCCCTCGCCCTACGGCAGCGATGTCATCGAGGGGTTCAAGGCGGGAATCCAGAGGCGTTGGGGGGATTGGAAGGCCTTGGCCGAATTCTGCCGGGGCCGTCGTGGATCGAGCGCCTTCCGCCGCCTGGTCGAGGATCCCACCGACTTCGCCGGTGCCCTTCATGTGGGAGTGAGTTCGCGCGAGCGGACCATGCACCTGTTCGCCTACCAGTCGCATCTCTGGAACCGCGCCGCCGGCCTGGCGGTCAAGGCCGCTTGCGGCGACGACGTCTGGTGGTTGCCCGGAGACGCCGGCTCGGTGCCGGTGTGGGAGGAATTGGGGCCGGAGGCCCGGGAAAAACTAGCGGCGCTGGAAATCCCCATCCTGGGGGTGGGGGAGGCCCTGGGGCCGGAGGCCAGCCGTCTCTACGACGCGGTCCTGCGCAGCGAAAGAATCAGCCAGGAGGAGTTCCTGGCCCTCGACCTGCCAGGTTTCCGACCCAAGTCGGAACCCAGGTCGTTGTTGATGGAGCCCCTGTACCTGCGGGCCGCGCCCGCCGAGCGGGACGAGATGCACCGCAACAGCCAGAAGATGCGCCTGCGTTTCACGTTGCCGCGCGGCCACTACGCCACCCTGGTCTGCAAGCGGCTGGCCAAGCCCGACGACCCCGAAGCCCCCGTGCCCCGTTTCTTCGTGTCGCGGCATCTCATGCCCTGGCCTGACAAGAAAGGCGACATCCAGCGTCCGCCGCGGAAGAAGTACGCCAGCTCCTACCGGGACCGGGATGACAGTCCCCCCCGGAGCAAGGACGGGCGTCCGCCCCGACGGCAATTCGACGGCCCTCCCCGGCGGAAATTCGACGGTCCGCCCCGGCGGAAATTCGACGGCCCTCCCCGGCGGAAATTCGACGGTCCGCCTAGGGGCAAACCCGGCGGCCCCAAGTTCAAGAAGAGTCATGGCAAACCAGGCCCTCCTCGCAATCCTCGGCGGTAGCGGGGTTTACGGATTCGACGGCCTTGAAGAGGTCGAAGAACTCCGCCCCGATACCCCCTTCGGGAAACCCTCCGACGCCATCCTGCTGGGCAAGCTTGGCGGCGTCCCCGTCGCTTTCCTGCCCCGCCATGGTCGCGGACACATCCACACCCCTTCCGAAGTGCCCTACCGGGCAAACCTCTTCGCCCTGCGGGCCCTGGGAGTTCAGCGGGTTTTATCGGTCAGCGCCGTGGGCTCGCTCACCGAAGCCCACGCTCCCGGTGACTTCGTCCTGGTGGACCAGTTCGTGGACCGCAGCCTTCGCCGCGGCACGACCTTCTTCGGCGACGGCATCGCCGCCCATGTTCCCTTCGGCCACCCAGTCTGCCCCGCGACCCTCGCCGCGGTGGAGGAAGCCGCCCAGGGGCTGGCAGTGAAAGTCCACTCGGGCGGCACCTATCTCTGCATCGAGGGGCCGCAATTTTCCACCCGCGCCGAAAGTGAGCTCTACCGCGACCTGGGAGCGACTGTGGTGGGAATGACGCAGGCCACCGAGGCCCGCCTGGCTCGCGAGGCCGGGATGGCGTTTGTCTGCATCGCCATGGTTACGGATTTCGATTGCTGGCACCCCGACCACGACGAGGTGGATGTGGAGGCGGTGGTGGCGGTAGCCCGCAGGAATGCGGACGCCGTGCGCGAACTGGTCCTGCGCAGCATTCCCGCGTTGGCCGCGCTGGGCCCCTCCCCCTGGAGGGATGTCCTCCGCGGGGCGGTCATGACGGCCGACGACCAAATCCCAGACGACCGTCGTGCCATCCTCGAGGTTCTGACCTCCTGAGCCCGGTGAAAAGGGTTCCAGCGGGCGAGGGCCGGGCGGAACTCCACGACCGGGGATCCCGCTTCCTGGCCCTGGTGTTCCGGGTGGGGGACGAGGCGGCGTTTTCCGAGCGGCTGAAAGTCATCAGGGCCGAGCACCCCAAGGCGACCCACTGGTGCTGGGCTTGGCGCTTCTGCGGCTTCCACCGCTATTCCGACGATGGCGAACCCGGCGGCACCGCCGGTCGCCCGCTCCTCCAGGCCCTGGAATCGGCGGGGCTCGAGGACGCGGCGGTGGTCTGCGTCCGCTGGTTCGGAGGCACCAAGCTGGGGAAGGGCGGCCTGGTCCGGGCTTACGGGGCCGCCGGGGTCCAGGCGGTGGAGGACGCGGGAGCCCTTAACCTCGCCGATCGGGTTGCATTCCACCTGGAGTTGCCCTTCGCCAAGCTGGGGGTTCGCGACGAGATCGAGGCCCGCTTCCCCTCCGCGCGATTCACCGGGGATTTCACCGAGTCCGGCTTCCAGGGGACCCTGGAGGTAGATGAGACCGAGGTCGCATCTCTTCAAAGTATCCTCAGTGACAAAAAAGTTTCAGCCCGGCCATCCTAGATTTAGCTGTCGCTACCTTGGAATTCGAGTTCTCGGGAGGCTAGATTTACTCCTCAGCCCATTCCGGTTCGGGGTCCACCCCGAGCCCGTCGGCGATGCGGTTGATGAAGTTGAAGTAGGCCACGACCTGGCAGGCGTCGTGGATTTCCTCGTCGCTCCAGCCGGCGTCGTGGAGGGCGTCGACGTCGGCCTCCTCCATCGCCCCCGGGGTGAGGGTCAGCTTCTCGGCCCAGGCGCAGAGGGCCTGTTCAGGGCCTTTGAGGGGGGCTTCCCTCCAGCCGCCGGCCTCCAGGGCGTCGGCCAGTTCGGGTTCACCAACCTCGACACGGAGGTCGTGGGCGTGCGAGCGGATTCAGTAGAAGCAGTCGTTGACACGGCTGACCACCACCGCCAGGGTTTCGCGTAGGCGGGGGGGCAGCCGGCTGTCGCGGTGCATGATTGATTGGTACAGCGCCAAGCTGGCCCGAGTCTGGCCGGGGTTGATGCCGGTCAGCCGGACGATGTTCCAGACCTTTCCGGCCCGGGCCACCGCATCCTGGTAGATGCGAGCCAACAGGCCCTCCGCATCCTCGTCGCCGACCTGCCGAATCCAAGCCATAAAGGGAGTTTAGGAAAAGGAGCCAACGGCTTCGACGTCCCACAGCTTCCAGGTCCTCTAGTAGACTGCTCCCTCTCCTTTCCTTTCACCCCTTCTCCCGTCCCCTTGAGACTCTCTTCTTCGGCCGCCGGTGTGGCTTGTACCGCAGCGTTTATTCTCGGAATAATGCTGGGGGGGGGGCAGGTTTCCCAAGCGAATCCGACTCCACCTCCGCCCGCCTCGGCTCATGCGAGGACCTTGAGCGGTTTCGTGGATGTGGGTGATTGGGTCTGGCACGACCTTTACGAGGTCCCTTCCGGATGGGAATTCGTGTTGCGTGAAATCTGGACCGACGAGAGAGCAGCTGGAAATCACCCGGGTGGTCATACCGTTGAAGAAGGGATCTTGAGGGTGTTTGATTCCAATACTGGCAGTCATCTCTACCTGAAGAAGGGTCTGGATATCGAGTGGTTTCGTGATTCAGGATTGGTGCTTACCGAAGGACAAGTGGTTCAAGCCATGGTGAGTCGCTTCACCTTCCGGCCTTATTCCCACCGAGCCAGGATTTTCTGGTCGGGAACCCTGCAGAAGTAGGGCGAAAGAGGAAATAGGGAACTCTTCAGGTCGCATTGCCGTCCCAAGGGGGTTCCGTCGGTCGTGGATTCAGGGCCGCCCCCGGGTGGTCCGCTCCATCCCCTTTCACGGCCGGCGGGGCAGTCCCGGCGGGCGCGTGTATCGTGCGCCCATGGCATCCCCAGGAATTTCCCGCCGAGGGCTTCTGAAAGGTGCAGGTGCCGGCCTGGCCGTGGGGGCCCTGCCTCTTCCGGCTTCCTCCACCCCTGATTTCGATCCGCCCGCCGGAGCCGTTGCCGTTTCGTCCGCCAACGGCCTGGGCACGGTGGCCCACGCCGTCAAGCGCATGAGCGAGGACCGTCTTCGTCCCGTAAGCGCCGCCGTGGAAGGGGTGGGAATCGTCGAAGCCGACCCGAACGACCTCTCGGTGGGGCTGGGCGGGCTTCCCGACGAGGACGGCAAGGTGACCCTGGACGCGGCCTGCATGGACGGGCCCACCCACAACGCCGGCTCGGTGGGGGCCATCCAGGACATCCTCCATCCCGCCCGGGTGGCCGAGCTGGTGATGGACCGCACCGACCATGTGAACCTGGTCGCCGACGGGGCTCGGCGCTTCGCCCTGGAACACGGCTTCAAGCCGACCGAGCTTCTCACTGAGCGGGCCCGCAGGATCTGGCTCAAGTGGCGGGCCAAGCGGACCAACGACGACCGCCTTTGGCCGCTGGGCGACCGCGAACCGGTGGACCCCGCCTTGCAGGGGGAAGCCCGCCCCTGGGGGACCATCCACTGCTCGGCCCTGGCTCAGGACGGCAGCCTGGGCTGCTGCACCACCACCAGCGGCCTGGCCTTCAAGATTCCCGGGCGCATCGGCGATTCCCCTCTCATCGGTTGCGGGCTCTACTGCGACAACGGGGTGGGTTCCGCCGGGGCCACCGGCCGAGGCGAGGCCGCCATCCTTTCGGGAGGTTCCTGGCTTGTGGTCGAGCGGATGCGCGCTGGTGATACCCCCGAGGAAGCCTGTCTCCACGCCCTTCGCCGGGTCGGGAAACAGGCTCGCAAGGGCGCCAACTGGCAGCCAATCCTTTGGGCCGGCGTCCGGCCCTCCTTCGGCCTGACCTTCTACGCGGTCCGCAAGGACGGTCTGTACGGGTCGGCCTCGATGCTGGGGAAACCAGGGTCGAAGAAGTTCGCGGTGGCCGACGGCGCCGGCGCCCGGCTTGAAGCCTGCGCTATCGCCTTCCCGTCTTGACCGGACCACGGGTCGGGGTCGATACCGGCGGGACCTTCACCGACTTCGTACTCTTCGACACCGAGACTCGGACGCTGGCGCTTCACAAGTACCANNTCGACACCGGCGGCACCTTCACCGACGTCTTCGTGGCCGACGGGAAGGGGGGATGGAGGGTGCACAAGCGGCCCTCGACTCCGCGCAAGCCCGAGCGGGCGGTCCTGGCCGCGGCGGCGGTTCTGGTCCCGCCCCCGAAATCGCCTCGACGAGGGGCGACCGGCGGGCTGGAGCTCGTCCACGGGACCACCCTAGCCACCAACGCGCTCCTGACCGGCACTCTGGGCAGGGTGGCGCTGGTGACCACCCGGGGTTTCGCCGACCTCCTGGCCATCGGTCGGCAGGACCGCGACCGTCTCTACTGCCTGGAACCCCGCCCGGTGCGACCCGCCCAGCCCCGGTCCCGGGTCGTCGAGGCAGAGGAACGCCTCGACGCCAGGGGCCGGGTGGTGACCCGCTTGACCGCGCGGGAATGCGAACGCATCGCCCGCAAGGTCGCGGCCCTTCGGCCCCAGGCGGTGGCGGTGGCCTTCCTCCACTCTTTTCGGAATCCGGTCCACGAAATCAGGCTGGGCCGTGCCCTGCGCAAGCTGGGGGTGCCGGTCGCGCTTTCCAGCGAGGTCGCCCCCGAAATTCGTGAATACGAGAGGGCGGCCACCGCCTGGGCCGACGCCTCGCTGGCGCCGGTGGTGGGCCCCGCCCTCCTATCCCTGGATGTTTCCTTGAAGGATGGATGGGGGAAGGGGTCGCAATTGAAGGTGATGCGCTCCGACGGGGGGACGGCGGGCGCCCGGGAGGCTGCTTTGCGACCGGTCCATCTCGCCGTTTCTGGGCCTGCTGGAGGTCTGGCAGCCGCGAGGACCCTGGCCCTGGCCCGGGGGGACCGTGAAATCCTGACCCTCGACATGGGAGGGACCTCGACCGATGTGGCCATGGTCGGAAGCGGAGAACCGGCGCTCGCCCCGGTGGAGGTTGGTGGCCTTCCTCTTCTGTCCCGGGGCCTTCCTCTCCACTCGGTGGGAACCGGAGGCGGAAGCCTGGCCGGCCGCGATCTTGGTGGGGCCCTCACCGTTGGTCCAGAATCGGCTGGCGCCCGGCCAGGACCTGCCTGCTACGGGAGAGGGGGCGAACGGCCCACCCTCACCGACGCCCACCTGGTCTGCGGCCGGCTTCACCCCGACGCCTTTCTGGGGGGGAAGTTTCCCCTCGACCCCGGGGCGGCCCGGCGGGTGGTCGCGAAGCTGGGGCAATCCGATGGATGGAACCCTGAGGAAACCGCCTGCGCCATGCTGGAGGTGGCCTTGGCCGACATGGAACGGGCCCTGCGGCGGGTGAGCCTGGCCGAGGGCCACGACCCTCGCGAAAGGATTCTCTACGCCTTCGGCGGCGCGGGAGGGCTGCACGCCGCCGCCCTGGCCGGCCGCTTGGGCATGGGAAGGGTGGTGATTCCTCCCCACCCGGGAGCGTTCTCGGCCCTGGGCCTTCTGGCCTCGCCGCCGCGAAGGACCCTGACCCGCTCGGTCCTGGAACCCCTTCCCTCGGCTCGCCGACGAGGTGAACTTTTCGGACCTCTCGTGGACCAGGCTCGCCGGGAGTTGGAGCGCGAGGGGGTTCCTCCTTCCCGCATCCGGGTGCGACGAACGGTGGAACTCCGGGGGGAAGGCCAGGCCGGTGAATTCCCATTGGCGGAGGGGCCGCTTCTCCTGGAGCGTTTCCACGAAGAGCACGCCCGAAGGTTCGGCTACGCCCGCGAGGATCGCCCCGTCCACCTGGTGGCCGTCCGAGTCCAAGCCGACGGACCGGCGGTCTCGCCTTGGAAACGGGTTCGGACGCGCCGCCACGAGCC
>DCAK01000016.1:7232-7505 GCA_002311925.1 Planctomycetes bacterium UBA1135 | reverse complement strand
GGACCTGCCATTTCGATTTTCGGTTCCGCGAGGACCAAATCCAGGCATCCTTGGTATCGCATGGGAAGGGATGTCGCGGAACAGCTTTCCCGCCGGGGTTTTTCCATCATCACCGGAGGTGGCCCCGGCTTGATGAAAGCGGCGAACCAGGGCGCCCGAAAGGGTGGAGGCATTTCGGTGGGCTTGAACATCGAGCTTCCCGAAGAACAAAGCCCCAACCCTTACCAGGATGTGGAGGTCTACTTCAATTACTTCTTCGCCCGCAAGGTGATG
>DCAK01000016.1:4922-7182 GCA_002311925.1 Planctomycetes bacterium UBA1135 | reverse complement strand
TACTTCTTCGCCCGCAAGGTGATGTTCGCCAAATACGCCCTCGGCTATGTGGTCCTTCCGGGCGGTTTCGGAACCATGGACGAATTGTTCGAGGCCTTGACCCTGATTCAAACCCGAAAAATGGTGGATTTCCCCATCGTCCTGATGGGCCGGGATTATTGGGGGGGCCTGATTCGCTGGATTCAAAAGAGGATGGTTGAAGAGGGAACCATCTCAAAGGACGACCCTGACCTCTTCTACCTGACGGACGACCCGGTGGAGGCCGCAACCGCCATTCAGAAGGCGCTCGAGGAGGGGTCGCAAATTCGGCCTGAATGGCGCCGTGACCTCGTCCAGGTGAGAAAGAGGGCCGCCCGCATTCACGCGGGGAAGCGCATCAAGAAGAGGGACTAGGCTAGGTCTTCTTCGGAAGCCCGGGCGAGGAATTCCCCCGTTTCAGTGCTGATTTTCACGCACTCGCCCGCCTCGATGTAGTTGGGGACTCGAATCTTGAGGCCGGTGTCGCAAACCGCCCTCTTCTTGTCATTGGTCACGGTGTCACCACGGGCAGCGATTTCTGCCTCCACGACTTTCAAGACCACCGAACCGGGGAGTTCAATGGCAATGGGTTCGCCCTCGTAAAAGGTGATGTCCACCTTCTGGTTGTCCCGAACAAAAGGCATGGCGGACTCGGACAAGGTCGGTTCGAGAGAATACTGCTCGAAATTTTCGGCATCCATGAAGACTGGATTTTGCCCTTCCATGTAGGAAAAGTTGCAAGCCCGCCGCTCGAGAAAAGCCTGCTCGACATCCTCATCCGAGCTCAGTTTCATGACCTTCTTGGCCCCGGTTCGGTGATGCTTGCAGCGAATCTGGTTGAATGCGGGCCCCTTCCCCGGCTTGCGATGTTCGAAGTCGGTGACTTGGAAGAGGTTCCCGTCCAGGACGAGGATCATTCCCTTGCGAATTTGATTGGCCCTGATTCCCATGGTGGTCCGGGGGGGAGACCCCCTGAAGGAGCATTGTATCGGTCCTTCGCCCCGGACTCAGTCCCTGTGTTCCTGGCGGAGATGGGATGCGGGGATGCCGAGCACCTTGCGGTACTTGGTCACGGTCCTGCGGGCCACCTTGATATTGTCCCGCGTGAAAAGGGCCTCCATCAGTTCCCGGTCGCTCAAGGGAGTTTCGGAGTTTTCCGCTTCCACCAATTCCCTGATTCTTTCCTGGATTGCCACCCGGGAGGTGGATTTTCCGTCGGGGGACTTTTGACCGCCGGTGAAGAAGGCCTTCAAGGGGGAAATTCCATGGGGAGTGAGAGCGTGCTTGCCCTTGACCGCCCTGGATACGGTGGAGATGTGCATTCCCGTGGCAGTTGCCACATCCTGCATCTTGAGGGGAGCCAGCTTTTCAAAGCCACCAAGGAGGAAGGCTCGCTGGTGAAAAACCAGAGCGTCGGCCACCTTTTGGAGGGTGTCCTGACGGGTGGCCACGGCATCCAGAAACCATCGCGCTCGTTCAATCCGACGAAGGAGGAATTTCCGCAGGCGTGCGTCTCCCTTGGCCTGGGCGAGGGCCTCGTGGGCCACCTGGCTCAGGCGAACCCTCGGAAGAGTTTGGCGGACCAGGATTGCCTGGAAATTTCCGGTGTCGTCTTCCTGCATGAGGATGTCCGGGAGAATTGTTATTCCTGCATCAGCGACTTCGCCATCCCGGGGTCGGGTGTCCAAAAGGGAAAGGATTTGAAGGGCGTCGCGGACTTCGCTCAGGCCGACTCCGAGGGCTGACGCGATTTGAGGCAGGCGATTGGCAAGGAGTTCATCGAAATGGTCATCCACAAGGGCAAGGGCGAGCGTGTTGACGTGCGGGAAAGCCAGCAGTTGGAGCCTGTAAGCGTCCTTGAGGTCGCAGGCTCCCAGGGCAGGATGCCCCACCCGCCGCAGGGCATGGAGGGCTTGGTCCACTTCGACCACGGCAAATCCAAGGGCAGCGGCGGCAGATTCCAATCCATCGGGAAGGAATCCCCTTGCATCCATCCGGCCCAGGAGGCTCTCTGCAACGCGAGCAACCTTGGTTGGGCAATCGCCCGTGTGGAGTTCGGCAAGGAGCTCCTGGTCGCCGCGGGTTTCCATGGCGGGAAGGTCGAGAAGAATGTCCGGTTCCCCCTCTCTTCCTCCGGAATCCCCACGGATACCCGCTGGGGCATTTTCGAGGAGGCCGTCCGGGACCTCCGGGTTTTCCGTTTCTCCGTTTCCTTCGGGGGGGTCCTCAAGTTCAAGGAAAG
>DCAK01000016.1:4611-4889 GCA_002311925.1 Planctomycetes bacterium UBA1135 | reverse complement strand
TCGAGCTCGGCTTCGATGCGGTCCATGAGTTCGTGGGTCGTGAGCTGAAGAACCTGCATGGCCTGAATCATCTGGGGGGACTGCTGAAGCTTCTGCTCCATGCGCAAGCTTTGGCGAAATTCCAGATTCATGGCCATGGTTTCAGTCTATCCTCGAAGTGGGGAAGGGAAACGGGAAGGAAGGGCCCCCTTAGAATCTCCGTCCATGGGGATGGACATCCTCCTTGTCGAAGACGACCCCAGCCTCGCAGGGGTCTTGTCGGACTCCCTTGCCGATGC
>DCAK01000016.1:0-4544 GCA_002311925.1 Planctomycetes bacterium UBA1135 | reverse complement strand
ACCGGGTGAAGGTCTTCAGGGATGGGGGGGCGGCTCTTGTTTGGATGGAAGGGAACCGCTGCTCACTGGTGGTTACGGATGTGCGCTTGCCTGGGGCGGACGGGTTGAAAATCCTCCAAGCCGCCCGTTCCCTGGACCCCCCAGCTGAAGTCCTCATCATGACGGGTTACGCCACCATCGAGCAGGCCGTCGAAGCCATGGGCGCAGGGGCCTGGAGTTACCTCCAGAAACCTTTTCCTGGCAAGACCCTCCTTGCCCAGGTGGAGAAGATCGCATCCGTGGTGCGCATCCGGGAGGAAGTGGAAGAACTCCGCAGGAGTGCCTCGTCCTCGTCCGAAGCATTGACCGGAAGTAGCCCAAGGGTGCGCGACTTGAACGAGAAAACTCGGGAGGCCGCATTGGGACGAGCTCCCATTTTGCTCGAAGGGGAAAACGGAACGGGAAAGGAAAGGGTGGCTCGTTTCATCCATTCGAGCGGAGGTCCCCCGGGAGCGCCCTTCGTGCCGGTTTCCCTTGCCGCCATTCCCGAAGGACTTCTCCAAGGGGAACTCTTCGGTCACAAGAAAGGCGCCTTCACGGGAGCCGATGAGGACAGAGTGGGCCTGATGGAACAGGCTGGCGAGGGAACCCTCTTTCTGGACGACATCGACGACGCATCCCTTTCCAGTCAGGCCTGTCTCCTGCGCGTCCTTCAGGAGAACGAATTCACCCCATTGGGTTCGGAAAAGCCGGTTCTCTTCGGAGCCCGCGTGGTTTCCGCATCCAAGGTGGCTCTCAAGGACGCGGTGGAGGGCGGCAGTTTTCGGGAGGACCTCTACTACCGCCTTGCGGTGGTTCCTCTCGTGCTCCCTCCCTTGCGGAAGCGAATGGAAGACCTGGGTGTGCTTCTTGGCGAATTCCTCAGGGCGATGGACCCGGAGAATCGGTATCGGATCCCGTCCTCGACCCTGAGTCGACTGCGGGATCACGAGTGGCCGGGCAACACCCGCGAGCTTCGGAATTCCCTGGTCAGGGCTCTCGCCCTGTCCGGCCGGGCTCGCCTTCTCAAGCCAGGGCATTTTTTCCCCTCGGGGACCGTGGCCGGCAGCGACTGCCGAACCCTTTCCGAATCCGTCAGCCGGGCGGAAAAAAAAGCGATTCAAGCGGCATTGACGGAAACCGAGGGTCGCAAGCAAGCGGCAGCCGAAATCCTCGGCATTTCCAGAAAAGTTCTCTGGAAGAAATGCAAAGACATGGGTTTGGCGGGGGATTTGGATTGAAAATCATCGAATTGAAGGATGCGGGGAGGGTGCATGTTTGGGCGGATCTCCACCTCCAGGAGGAGATTCCAGCTGAGACTGAGGCTTTTGCCCTGGAATTGGAGGAAAGGGTCCAGGGTCCGGGGACCCTGGTCATTGCCGGCGATTTGTTCAACGCCTGGACGGGAAGGGGGCAGTGGGAGTGGCCGGTCTTTCAACCTCTCGCGCGCGCCTTGGGAGCGCTGAAGATGAAGGGTGTGCGGGTCATTCTCCTGAGGGGGAACAGGGATGTCCTTCTCGAAGCGGTGGATGGGGAAGGGGTGGGCGCTGAAGTGGCGGACGGGGTTGTTTTTTCGGCGGGCGAACGGCGCATTCTCCTCACTCACGGTGACGAATATTGCTTGAATGACAAGCCCTACCAGCGGCTCCGTCATTTTCTCCGCGCACAGCCTTCTCGTTGGGCCCTGCGCTCCCTTCCGGGTTTCGTGCGCAGGGCCATTGCCCGCTCCCTCCGGAAGACAAGCCAGGCCGCCATCGCGCGCAAGCCACTCGATTCCATGGCCCTGGTGGAAGATTGCGTCAGGACGGCTTTGCACGAGTGCGAGGCCGATTGGGCTCTCATCGGACACCTCCATCGGGCAGAAGAAAGAGATCTCGGAAAGGGCCGGAAACTTGAAGTTCTTCCCGCTTGGGAACCGGGAACTCTGCCCTGGACAACTGTGGATTGACCCCAACGTCTTTGCCCGTATACTTTTCCCGCTTCATGCCCATTGAGGAACCATCCTGGAATTGCCCCGTCGTGGCCCTTGATGGGCCCTCGGCTTCGGGCAAGAGCACCCTTGCAAGGGCGCTTGCCAAGGCGTTGGGCTGGTTCTACTTGGGTAGTGGAGACTGGTACCGCGCCTTGACCTGGGCCGCCTTGAGGAAAGGGGTGAACCCCTCCTCTCCCCAAGCCTTGCTGGACACGTTCTCTTCCATTCAAGTCCTAGGACATCCAGATGGTTCGGTGGATGTGGACGGCCGAATTCTCGATGCCGAGCTCCGCGCTCCCCAAATCGATCAAGCTGTTTGCGATGTCGCCGACCATGGCGTGGTCAGGGAAGCGCTCAATTCCCGCATGCGGGAATTCCGTTCCGCCCCCGAAGTCAAGGGCATCGTTGCCGACGGCAGGGACGCGGGCTCGGTCATCTTTCCCGACGCCTGCCTGAAGGTCTTCATCGATGCCGGAGTGGACGCCCGCGCGAGCCGACGGCTCGCACAGGTCGAAGCGGCTGGAGTCGACACCACCATCGCCGATGTTCGTCGCGCTCTGGAGGAGCGGGACTCGAGGGACGCCGCAAGAGGCGCCTCGGCCCCCCGCCCGTCTTCCGACGGCAAGGTCTTGGACAATTCGAATCTCACCGTCGAGGAGGCCACCGGGCGCCTCTTGTCGTGGGTCCGCCCTCTGCTGAAAGAGGACCCCACGACGCTCTCCTGAGTCGGCAGTCTCCCGGTTTTCCTTCCTACCCTTTCTTTCTCCCCATGGCCTCCAAAGAACTCATTCGCCGTTTCGACCTCGCAGAGGACGAACTGGAAGCTCAACTTCAAACCGCGCTGGCAGGGGCCAGCGTCGACGATTCCATCTCCGACTTGGTGGGGGCTGTCGCCCCTGAGTCCATCGTCGAAGCCCGAATCCTGGCTGTCGAAACCGAAAAAGGTTTCGTTCTGGTCGACATCGGCGGCAAAGCCGAAGGTAGCATCCCTCTCGAGGAATTCGAGGACGACGATGCCCCTCCCGCTCAGGGCGACCGGTTCGAAGTTTTTTACTGGGGGGACGATCGTCGCACCAGCATGCCGGTTGTCTCCAAGAGTGAGGCTGACCGTGAGCGAGCTTGGTCCCGTGTGGTGGGCGTTTTCCAGCCCGGGGATGTCATTTCCGGGGAAGTCAAGAAGAAGGTCAAGGGAGGCCTCCTGGTTGCCGTGGACGGCGTCATGGTCTTCCTGCCTGCATCGCAAATCGACCTGCGGCGGGTGCATGAGCCGGCGGATTACGTCGCCAAGGAAATTCGCATGAAAATCGTCAAGGTGGACGAGGAGCGGAAAAACATCGTGGTTTCCCGACGTCAACTCCTCGAAGAGGAGCGCCTCGAGAAGAGGGAGTCTCTTCTCTCCGAAATTCAAGAGGGTCAGGTCCGCAAGGGCGAAGTCAAGAACATCGCTGATTTCGGGGCATTCGTGGACTTGGGTGGAATGGACGGTCTCCTCCATGTCACCGACATGTCCTACGGCCGCGTGAAGCACCCAAGGGAAATGCTTTCCATCGGCGACGAACTCGAAGTCTTCGTGTTGTCCGTGGATCGCGAGCGGAACCGCGTCGCCCTGTCCCTCAAGGCGCTGAGTGAGAACCCTTGGGAAAAGATTTCCGAGAGATATCCGGTCGGCACCGTCCACACGGGCCGTATCGCCAACATCGTCCCCTACGGGCTGTTCGTCGCCTTGGAGCCGGGTGTCGAGGGACTGGTCCATGTCACGGAAATTTCCTGGACTCGCCAGAACCTCAATCCTGAAGATGAATTCGAAAAGGGCGCCGAAATCGAGGTGCACGTCAAGGACATTGATCTCGATAAGCAGGAAATGTCCCTTTCCGTGCGTGAGGTGGAGGGCAATCCTTGGGACCGCATCGCCGAGCAATACGCCCCTGGCACCGTCCTGGAGGCCACCATCAAGAATCACGCCAGCTATGGAGCCTTCGTTGAAATCGAGGAAGGCATCGACGGTCTTCTCCACAACACCGACTTCCACTGGACCCGCAAAGTTCAGCACCCGAGTGAGGTTTGCAAGAAAGGCGACCGGATTCAGTGCGTGGTGTTGGCTGTCGACCGGGAAAAGCAGCGGATTTCTCTCGGCATGAAGCAGCTGAGCCAAAATCCCTGGGAAGATTACATTCCTGCCAACTACCACGTGGGGGACATGGTTGCAGGAACCATCACCAAGAACATTTCGTCGGGCTCCTTCGTCGAGTTGGAGGAGGGCCTGGAAGCTTTCATGCATTTCTCCACCGTGCCCGAAGATTGGCATGACAATCCCGAGAACCACTGCCTCTCAGGCTTGAAGGTCGAGGTGAGAGTCGTCCGTGTGGACTGCGGGGAAGAAAGAATCGGTCTTTCATTCCTCCATGCCGATTACCCTGGCAATGATGAATTGATTGCGGCCTTCCAGGGGAAGCAAGCCAAGAAAGCGGCCCGCAAGGCTGCCAAGGAGGCTGAAAAGGCTGCTGTGGCGGAAGAGTCTGAAGCCATTGAGGCTCCCGCCGAGGACGCCGACGCT
>DCAK01000022.1:5129-5554 GCA_002311925.1 Planctomycetes bacterium UBA1135 | reverse complement strand
GAGGTCGGAACCATCGGCGACGAAGCAGGAGGTCGCCCCCAGGTGAAGGATTCCCTTGGCCTCGGGGGCCTCTTCCCCGTAGGCGTGAATATGGGCCATCACATCGTGCCGGAATTCACCTTCGAGCTCGGCCACCCGATCGAGGTCGATGCGCTCCCGGGCATCCTTGAGGGCGGAGATCTGTTCGCCGCTGATGTCCAGGCCCAATTCCTTCTGGCATTCGGCCAGGGCGATCCAGAGGTCGCGCCAGATCAGGGCGCGCCGATGGGAAGAAAAATTCTCCTGCATGGCCGAGCTGGCGTAGCGGCTTGCCAGGGGCGAGGAGTAGCTCCGTGAGGAATCGGTCAAGAGAGTGGCTCCAGCATGAGACTGAGGTCGAGAGAGCGAACGGAATGGGTGAGGGAACCCAGGGAAACCCGGTCCAC
>DCAK01000022.1:4057-5006 GCA_002311925.1 Planctomycetes bacterium UBA1135 | reverse complement strand
ACGCCATCCAGTTGAAGGTCGGCCAAGTTTTTCGGGCTGGAAATTGTCCAGGAGGACATAGGAAGCGCCGGCAGTCAGTGCTTCAAGAGCCTGCGCGACGGATTCCGCCTCGACCCCTACCCGCAGCTCGGGATGGAGGGAGACAGCCTTGGAAACAGCTTGTGAATAGGAACAGCCCGCAACCGCGAAATGGTTCTCCTTGAGGAGAATCTCCTCGGCAAGGTCGCGGCGATGAAGAGAGCCCCCGCCCGCAACCACCGCTTGGCGTTGGGCGTCGCGCAGGCCGGGCAGGGTCTTCCTCGTGTGCAGGACGGTGACCGACCCCGCTTCGGCCCGAGCCCGGGAAGCCTGGGTTGCGACTCCGCTGAGGTGCCCCAGGAAGTTCAGCGCAGTGCGTTCGGCGGCAAGCAGGCTTCGAGCGGACCCCGTGAAGGTCGCCACCAATGAACCGGGTTCCAGGGAATCTCCGTCCCGCGCCCGCCAATCCAATTCGACCTCAGGGTCGCACAAGAGAAAGGCTTCCGAGGCGAAATCAACTCCGGCAAGAACTCCATTTTCCTTGCATTCCAAGCGACCCCGGGCACGTGCGCCTTCGGGGACGACGGCCAGCGAGGAAAGGTCCCGGGTGGCCCGGTCCTCCTCAAGGGCCCTTGAAACGACTTCTCGTGTCGTTTCCGGGGCTTCCGCCACGGCATCCATCGTCCCATTCTACCCTCCCGTCGGAAACCCGACGGGATCTCCCTGGGGAGACCTGAGGGACCGCCGATAAAAGGCCGCGACCTGGCGGGCCGTTTCTTCCCCCACTCCGTCCATCAAAGCGAGCCGGGAAGGCGTCAAGGGGACCCCCAGAAAGGGCCGCCCGGCGACCACCGCGGCGGCTCGCCCTGGACCCATGCCAGGAAGCCAGGAGAGTTCGGTCACTCCGGAGATTGCGAGGTCGGGGAGAAGG
>DCAK01000022.1:392-3983 GCA_002311925.1 Planctomycetes bacterium UBA1135 | reverse complement strand
GGGGAGAAGGGTGGGAGGCCCGGTTCGGGGGTCGAGCCAGTCGGCCGGGGATTCCCGATCGAGCCAGGGGAAAGTCCGAAGGGCGGCGATGATGAGAACCAGGCAAACCGCTCGACAATGGGATGGGGGTTCCACCATGCCCCATGGACAGTTCCGCTTCGTCGAGGTGACGGAAAATCAGGCGGCGCCGGCCCATTGCCCGCGCAGGAGCAAATCGAGAGCTTCGTCCACGGCATCCTCGTCCACCAGCTCGACCAAGCGCGGGCCTTCCCGGCCGGCTATCGCAAAGACGAGGTTTCCATCCAGATGGTGGATGGAGGCGGAGGGTCCGTTTCTTCCCATCAGGATCAGGGGCCAGGATGTTTCGGGAAGAGAGAGGGGCGGCTGAATGCATGTGGAAGAACGGAGGAGCCTGCGCAACAAGGCCGCCTGGCCCTCCTCGAGAATCCCGGCCGGATCCTCTTCGCCCCCCGTCGAGATTTCCCTCCTCAAGCGAAACCCTCCAGGGCCGTCCCGCCGAATGGAAAAGACCTTGAGAGAGACGGCTTCCCCGAGAATGGCAAGGCGCTCGAGTTCTCCCAGGGTCCAATCAGACGCCACCAAAAAGAACCTCGGGCATTCGGGCCTGGAATACCAGAGCCGGAAAGCGTCGGGGTCGTTCTTCAGGGAAGCCGCGAGTTCCATCACCCGGACCGAAAGGGATTCCTCGCCGGGGCGGTGGGGAAGAACAAGGACCGGGCAGCCGGCAGGGTCGACCCCATGCAGGGGAACCTCGGGACCGTCGCCCATTTCCGGCGCTTCGGGAAAGAGGACGAGGCCCGGCTCCAACAACCCGGGCCGCTCCGCCAAGCGGGTCAGTAGTTCGTCGTCAGGGGATGGGTCGGGAGTCATGCGGGAGAAGCTCCAGGAGGAAGGATATCCCCCGAGCCGCCACCCGCCCCGCATTCCCCGAGAACCCCTTCCGCCTCGAGAATGTGACAGAGGGCCACGGCAATGGCGTCTCCCTCGTCGCCACCCTCCAGACCTTCAATCCCCAGTTGAAGCCCTACGAGCCGCGCCACCTGGTCCTTGGTGGCGTTTCCCGCTCCGGCCACGCGCCGTTTCACCTGGGCGGGAGGGATTTCCCGCACCTCCACCCCATATTCGGCGGCGGTGGCCATCACGCAGCCGCGGGCTTCCCCGAGCCGCAAGGATGTGCGGGCGTTGCGGCCGAAGAAGGCGGATTCCAGGGCGAGGAAATCGGGTTCCCAATCCTTGAGAAGCGCCACGACCTCCTTACGAAACGCGTACAGGCGTTCGGCAATCGGGGTTGAGGATCGGCCCAGCGCCATGGTTCCCGAGCCCAGGCGACGGGTTTCCCCGCCCTCGGTTTCCAGAACCCCCCACCCGGCGACGAGGGTTCCGGGGTCGATTCCCAAAACGCGCATGGGTTCATGCTACCGGGCACAGGGCTAGACTTCCGCCATGACGGAGAATCGCGCGGCGGCGGTCATCCTGGCCGCGGGCAAGGGCGCAAGGCTAGGAGGGCGGTCCAAGGCCGGGTTGGCGCTGGGAAACCGACCCATGCTCGCCTACAGCTTGGACGCGCTCCGGGCCTCACCTGAAATCGCCCAGGTCGTGGTGGTCATGAACCCCGAAGACGAAGGGGTTTTCAAGAAGGAGTGGGGAAACGGCCCCCTGGACATGGGCGCCGACATCGTGGTCGCTGGCGGAGAAAAAAGATGGATGTCCTGCCGGGAGGGGGTGAGCGCCTCCGACCCTGAACTTGAGATGGTCCTGGTCCACGACGCCGCCCGCCCCCTACTTTCGCCCGAGTTGGTGCATCGGGTCTGGACCGCCACCCTTGAACACGAGGCCGCCTTCGCCGCGAACTCAGTTCCCGACTCCCTTCATTTCACCGAAAACGGGCGCGTCACCTTCGAGGGCATCGACCGGGAAAACCTGTGGGCGGCCCAGACACCCCAGGGGGCCCTGAGAGGAATCCTCGTCGAAGCCCTGGATGAGGCTGAAAAGAGGGCCAAAATCGGAAACCACCCGACCGACGAGGTGTCCATGTTGCAGGGGGTCGGGGTCCGGCCCGTCGCCGTGCCCTCCCCACATCCGAATCCAAAGGTGACTTGGCCCGCGGACCTCGACCTCGCCCAGGCTCTTCTTGCCGGCCAGGCCGCCACCTGGAGTTCACGCATCGGACACGGAGGAGATTCCCACCGACTCGTGGAGGGAAGCCCGTGCATGGTGGGCGGGGTTCCCCTGGAATGCGGCCTCCGGGCCGACGCCCACTCGGATGGGGACGCGATTCTTCACGCCCTGACCGACGCCATCCTCGGCGGGGCGGGCGAGGACGACCTTGGCACTCTCTTCCCCGATACCGACCCTCGGTGGAAGGGGGCGGATTCGAAGGTCTTCCTTGATGAGGCCCTGAAGCGGGCGGCCGACCGGGGGCTCCGGCCCGCCAGCGCCGACATCGTGGTGTCCTGCGACCGCCCACGCATCGGCCCCCACCGGGNNGGGAGGAAATCAGGGAATCCCTCGCCGGAATGCTGGGCCTCTCCCCGAGTCACGTCAACATCAAGGGAAAAACCACGGAAGGGCTCGACCTTCCCTGGATCGAGGCCTCCGCCGTCGTCCTCCTACGGGACGCCTGAATCAGTCTCCCGTTTGGAGGGCCCACATCCGGGAATAATTCCCGCCACCTTCCAGCAAGGCTTCGTGGGAGCCGATTTCCACCACCCTTCCCCCCTCAAGGACCACGATGCGGTCTGACCCCCTCACGGTGCCCAGGCGGTGGGCGATGGCCACCACGGTGCGGCCCTCCATGAGGTTGGCGAGAGCAGCCTGGACCTTGCGCTCGGCTTCTGAATCCAGGGCGGAAGTCGCTTCGTCCAGAAGGAGGAGGTCGGCGCTTTGCATGAAGGCCCTGGCGATGGTCACCCGCTGGGCCTGGCCACCGCTGAGGCGGGTGCCGGCCTCGCCCACCTGGGTGTCGAGACCCTCGGGAAGGGAATCCACGAAATCGCCGAGCTGGGCGGCCCGGCACGCGTCCATGACCTCTTCATCCTCCGCGTCGGGCCTGCCGTAGCGGACATTGTCACGGATGGAGACCTGAAAGAGGAAGGGGTCCTGGGGAACCATGGCGACCTTGGCCAGCCAATCACCGCGGCGCAATTGCTCAATCGGGTGGCCGTCCACGAGGATGCGTCCAGAATTCGGGGAATGAAAACGGGCCAGGAGGTCGAGCAACGTGCTTTTCCCGGCCCCGGAAGGCCCGACCAGGGCAACCCGTTCACCGCGCTTGATGACCAGGTTCACTCCATCCAAAGCCGGGCCTTCGCCCACCCCGTAATCGAAGGTCACATTCTCAATCTCGATGGATTCGGCCAATCCATCGAAAGGCACGGCCCCGGGAGGATCGGGGGCCTCGGGTTCCAGGTCGAAAACCTCGAAGACCCGCTTGGCGGCTCCCAGCGAAGCGAACACCTCGTTCATGGATTTGGTGATTCTCTTTGCATGGGCGAACATGCTGGCGACGGCCACGAAAAAGACCGTCATCGTTCCCGGGCCCGAGAAAATCGGGGTGATGGCGAGGTCCAC
>DCAK01000022.1:0-326 GCA_002311925.1 Planctomycetes bacterium UBA1135 | reverse complement strand
GTGACCGCCTGGCTGGCCGCTTGTGTCCTCACCATCCGGTCGGTCTGCTGCACGAATTCCTGGTTGGCGCGCCGGTAATTGCCGATTTCCCGCTCCTCCGATCGAAAGGCTTTCACGACCCGAATCCCGGTCAACATCTGCAGCAGGGAATGGTTGGTGGCCCCCAATTTCTCCTGGCTCCGCGCGCTCCTTCGCTTGATGCGGGGCCCCAACTTGGCGACGGGGTAGGCCACGATGGGCACGAAGACCACCATGGCGAGAGTGGCGGTGGGTTCGGCCGCCCACGCGACCAGGAAGGTCGCGAGCAGGTGCATGGGTTCCTGGAT
>DCAK01000106.1:248-19768 GCA_002311925.1 Planctomycetes bacterium UBA1135 | reverse complement strand
GAATCGTGCGGAGGAGACTGGCTGCTCTACCTGCAGGCCGACGAAATCCTCCACGAGGATGACCTCGAAGGAATCCGGAGTCGCTGCGACAAATTCGTGGACGACCCGAGGGTGGAGGGAATGGTCTTCGACTACATCCATTTCTGGGGGAGTTTCAATCGGCACTTCCGTTCACACGCCTGGTACGCACGGGAAATCCGCATCATCCGCAACGACCCCGACATCCACTCCTTCAACGACGCCCAGTCCTTCCTTCGGAACCCCAGTTTCGACGGCCGAAACTATCGGAACAAGACCGGCACTTCCAAGCTCGATTGCGTGCACTCCGGGGCCAGGATATTTCACTACGGCCATGTTCGCCCTCCCCGGACCATGGAAGCCAAGAACCTGGCTTTTCAAGCCCACCACCGTGAGACCTCTCCCGGAGGAGGGCCCGTTGATTCGCCGGAGGCCTTCGAGTATGGCGCCATGAAGTTCACCCGCCCCTTCGAAGGCTCCCACCCCAAGGTCATGGGAGACCGAATCGCCGGTTTCGACTGGGGGGACGCCCTCCATGAGGATGTCCCAGCAAAAGGGAGGGTGTTGCACAAGCACGAGCGTTTGCGCCAACGGGTGGCGACCTGGGTGGAGGACCGATTTTTCGGGGGCCGTGCCCTGTTCCAGTCGGAACATTTCCGGCTTCTGGAGAATGATTACAAAGCCTGAATACTTCCATTGCGGTTAGCATAGTTGGGTCCCAAGGAGACCATGCTCTTCCCCTCAATCCTCCTACTTATCCCAGTTGCCCAAGAACCCTTGGGTTCATTTCACCTGGACCTCCCCGAGGGTCTTCCGGAGAGATTTTCCGTCCAGGTCGAAATCAAGGGCCGGAGACACCGGCTCGACCTCGCCCGTTTTTCACTGCGCTCCCCGGATTTCCAGGTGCGTGTCGTCCACGGAGACGGTTCGCATGAACAGGCCGCCCCTCCCCCGGTCCGGACTTATCGCGGCCACCTGAGAAACCGTCCCGAGGTCCAGGTCGCTGGTTCCCTGCGTGAAGGCGGACTCCACGCCGTCATCCACTTTCCCGGGGGAGAGAACCCCCTCCGCCTGGTGCCCTTGTCCCGCCAAGTGGCCAACGCCCCTCCCGGCTGGCACCAGTTGGAGACCTTTCCTCCCTTGGACTTGGATGCGTGCGGGGTAGCAGGAAAAGGGCCCACCCTGCCTTCCTCGCAATCCACCCGGGGGCCGTCGGGCACTCAGGTTCCCCCGCCTTCCTCATGGCTTTTCCCCAGCCCCCCCGGCTTTGGGCCGTGGAGAGTGAGGGAGGCCCAAATCGCTTTCGATGCCGACCACCCCTATTTCCAGCGGGAAGGGTCCACCGTCGCGGGGGCTGTCGCGGGAGTCGAAGACCAGCTTGCCCAGCTGGAATTGTGCTACGGCAGGGACGCGTTGACGGTTTACGAGCTCACAGGCGTGGTGGTGCGGGACCAGCCCTACTACAACTTCACCGGCGCCGGAAACGCCCTCACCACCTTCGCTGGCGACTGGGACGCCAATCACTGGGACATCCCCCGCGACACCGCCTACCTGCTGACCGACTACCTAGGCGACGGAATAGCGGGAATCGCCTATGTGGGCACCCTGGGAGGCTGGAGCTACGCAGCCACCACCTGGGACCGTGGCTACGGGCCGGGAATCATGGCCCACGAAGTCGGCCACAACTGGGGATATGGGCATGGGGACTGCTGGCCTTGGGGTGGGAGCGCCATGTGCGGCGCCTGGCTTCTCCTCGGCCCTGAAACCAGCGACGTGGTTCAGTGGCGAGGTGAATGGCTCGGTCTTCCCGTGGTCGCCCCCTACACCATTCCAGCCCCCCCCTATTGCGACCCCGACCGACCGTCCTCCGTCAAGGACCGGGAAGTGATTCTGGATGTCCTTGCGAACGACCACGACGTCAACCACGACCCAATTCTGATTGTCGGCCATGACGCGACCACCTCGGAGGGCGGCGCCGTCACCTTGATTCCTGGCAACGGGCAGGGGCAGCGCGACCGCCTTCTCTACACCCCCGACCCTGAAAAGACCGGGGGATATGTCGACACCTTCTGGTACACCGGAGGCGACCCCGGCGGCTTGACCGGGAACTCCATCGTTGAAATTTCAGTTTCCAGGGAGGACCTTGTTCTCTCCTGGAAAATGGACGAGATTTCCGGGAGCCTCGCATTGGACTCGTCGGGAAGAGAAAACCATGGTGCCATTGGCCTCGAATCTGTCCTGGTGGAAATCCCTGATCCCGTAGTCACTGCCCACGCCAACGCCGCCGCGGGAACGTCGCCCTCCGGCCTTCTTGACGCCGACCCGGACACGGGTTTCACCAGCGCCTGGCAGGGGCCCGTGAGCTGGTCCTTTTCCTCGGACCCAAGCCACGGGACTTGGGTGGAGTTCGAATTCCCTCAAGATGTGGAAATCGCCGGCTTGCGGCACCTCGACAGGGCGGATTCTGGGGAATGGACGACCTCGTCCAGGCTCATCTTCAGCTTGGATTCAACTTTTGATTCTTCCGATTCCTTTGTGGACATCTCTCACTCAGGCCATGGATCTGAAATCGATTATCCCTTCCTCCCCACTCAAGCCCGCTGGGTCCGATGGGAAGTCACGGGGGCCTATGACTCAGGGAATCCTTTTGCAGCCTTGGGAGGGAATGAACTTTCCTTCCTCGGCCAAGCCGTCCTTTCCAGAATCGACCCGCCCGCTCTCACTGCCAATTCCAATCCGGTCAGCGGTTATCCCTTCTCGAACCTTTTCGATTCGGACGCCTCCAGCCAATGCATTTCTCCAAATGGCGAGGTCACCATTCCCTTCACGACGAATCCTGGCCATGGTACTTGGTTTGAAGGCGATTTTGGTGCCATCGTCGACATCCAGGGTTGGATGCACCAGGATCGCCCCGTTTTCAACGATTGGACGGGCCGCTCCCGACTGATTTTCAGCGCCGACTCGGTGTTCGATGCTTCAGATTCGATTGTTGAGATTCAACACTCAGGGCACGGAAGCCCTACCTTCTATTCCTTCCCCTCGGTTTCCGCCCGTTTTATTCGTTGGGAAATCACGGGGAGATACCGGCCTTCAGCCTCCCACCGTCTCGGAGGCGTGGAAATGGCATTCTTCACCGGACCAAGCGGTTTACCTGGCCACGGTTGGGTGAATTCCCCGCACGGAAATGCTCTCGAAGTCGCAGGTTGGTCCGAGGTTTCAGTTGAGAATGCTTCCGGAATCCCTACCGCCGCAGCTGATTCCTGGACCCTCAACCTTCACGTCATGGGAAACCCTACCCCTCCAGACCGGACCTGGATTGGAGGATTCGGAGACCCGCAAGCAACGGGAAACGGATTGCGTTATTTCGTGGTTCAAAATGGCAATCTTGCTTTCAGTTTGGGTGACCAGGAACTCGTTTCTTCCACACCGTGGAATCCAGGGACATGGCAAGTTTTAACAGCCACATTCCATCAAGGGCGTCTGAAACTCTGGCGAGACGGGGTGAAAATCGCACAGGGAGATTTCTCCTTGGGTTCGGCATCTTCCGACGTCCGCCTCTCTCCGTTGGCAACGCGAAATGGGACTTCTAGATTCGTCGGCCAGCTGGACGAATTCACACTCTGGAATTGGGGGATGACTGGAGCGGAAGTCAGCCTCTTGGCTTCCGGCGGCCGGGCCACCGTTCCCTCCCCCGCCGACGGTGCCCGCTCAGTGGAGCAGACCGCCACTCTGGCGTGGATTCCCGGCCTAAACTTCTATTTCCACGACGTCTATTTCGGGACCGACTTCACTGCAGTCAGGGACGCTGACATCACTTCAACCGAATACCAAGGAGTGCGGCTCCAGCCTACTTTCAACCCAGGCCCCCTCGCCCCGCTGACCACCTACTATTGGCGTATCGATGAAATCACCGTTGGGGGAGAGGAATTCAAGGGAACCGTCTGGAGATTCACTACAGCCATGGATTGGTCCGTGGCCCCCCTCGAAGCCTTCACCGATGGAGCCGATGGACAGGAGCTCAGCGGCCTAGCAGGAGGAAGCGGTTTTTCAGGCCCCTGGAACGCCCCAACCGGGCATGGCTACCTTCACCGCAATGGTTCCATCGGGGCTTACCCCGCCAATGTCCCCTTCGTCGAATCAGGGGGCTTCTTCGAAGGCCCTCAGCGCCGCTGGGACGGGACTTCCTGCTCCCGCCCCCTAGATACCTCAGCCATTGATTTTGATCTCGGAGGGGATGACACGTATTTCCTGTCCTTCGCCATCCGAAGGGAGCCTGGAGTCTACGACCCCGTGGGCCTCGTGGGCCTCCGTGACGGGCCTTCGGGTCCGGGCATTTCCATCGGATTCCGCGACGGTAATTGGCAGTTGGAAGGAGATTTGGGGAGCGCTTCCGGAGGAACAGCCGCCGCCAGCAAAACTTGGTTCGTCGTGGCAAGGGTCACTGCTACCAGCCAGAGCACGGACCAAATCCACATGAAGATTTATGACACCGCCCAGGATTTGGTCCATGCATCGGAAACTCTGCTCAACGGCCAAGGCCCCGGAACCGACCAGTGGACCCTGATTTCCTCAGGTGGAACTTCATCCTCCGTTCTCAGCCACCTTCGCTTGGATACCCACTCAGGGACCATCGGGTCGACCGCCGTCCCCATCCAGGTTGACGAAATCCGGCTGGGTCGGAGTTGGACAGACGTAACAGGCCTCTAGCGAGGAGATGGCCCTTCCACATGGAACTCAAAAGGGCCATCAACACCCTTGAGCGGATAAAGCTTGGACGGAGAGCGTGTCGCATCTGCTTCCGCTATTAAGCGGCCTAACAACTCAGGATTTTCCTTCGCTAAATCCTTAGATTCAGAAGAGTCATCCTTGAGGTTGTAAAGATGCCAAGGTTGTCCGTGTCCAGATTGATATATCTTCCAATCGCCTCTCCGGAGGGCCCGACGGTTCTGATACTCCCAATACAAGGGAATGGAGCGAGTGAAATCCTCGGAACTCCCTTTCCCACGCAAGACCGGAAGAAGGGAGATTCCATCCAACCCAACAGGAATTCCACTCTCCATTTCCACCGCCTCGCAAATCGTTGGCATCAAATCCTGGAAAGCCGAAGGGAAGGAAGAAGTAGAACCCGGTCGAATTCTCCCCGGCCAACGGGCAATCATCGGAACCCGTATCCCACCTTCCAGGAGCTGGGCCTTCCGGCCTCGTAAGCCTCCTGAACTTTCAAAGAACACTCGGTCAACCCCTCCTATCCAGGAAGGACCGTTGTCAGAGGTAAAGATGAAGAGAGTGTTCTCGACCAGTCCCAATTCTTCCAAGGTTTCCATCAAGACCCCGACTTCCCGGTCAAGGCGACTAATCATCGCAGCATAAGCAGCTCGGGGTTTTTGATGAGGGAGATATCCCTTCCCACCGACATACGGGGTTTCTTCCCACTCCCCTTCATAGGCTTTTAATTCTTCATCCGGAATCTGAAGTGCCAGGTGAGGGATAGGTGAAGGGTAGTACAAGAAAAACGGTGTACCTCTATCAGCACTGGTACGAATAAATCGCTCCGCCGCACTCAACATGAAATCAGGGGCAAAGTCGTTTCCCTTGTAGGCGGTATAGGAAGCAGAATCATTCGGGTCAGCCTCTGGTGGCAATTTGCTCCGCGCCTTGAAGGCTGGATTGTCCAGAAGCTCCTTTTCCTGGTTGTGCCACATATGGGTTGGGTAATAGTTGTGAGCCATTCGTTGGCAGTTGTAGCCATAGAACAAATCGAACCCCTGAAAATTCGGGTCCCCGGCAGAACCGGGCCAACCCAAGCCCCACTTGCCAACTGCACCAGTGGCGTATCCCTCTTCCTTCAGGACTTCGGCAAGTGTCAGAGTCTCGGGAGGAATCGGCCGATTGCCCTCCAGTGCCGGATCGTTCCAGACATCCCCTCGTTCCGCCGTCTCATCGTTCCTTCGGATATACGCGTTGCCGGTATGAAGCCCTGTAAGGAGCACACAGCGAGAAGGGGCGCAAACCGGACTTCCAGAATAGAAATCGGTGAAACGCATCCCCTCGGCGGCCAACCGGTCGAGGTTGGGGGTGCGAATCTTTGTCTGGCCGTAGCTCCCCAGTTCACCCCAGCCCAAGTCGTCCGCCACGACCAGGACGATGTTGGGAGGAGAAGACGGTTCACCACACCCGGCCAGCACCAGCCCGGCCACCAGCAGGAACGATTTTCTCAAACGAAGGGCGTGACGCCAGGGCGCGGGATGCGGACGGTCGGCGCGTCACCCCATGCGTAGGCCGTCGGGGTGAGGTCCTCTTGCGAGGCCATGGCTTCATCCCAGGAGAGAGATTTGCCAGTGTAGGCGGACATCCGGGCCGCAATCGCCATCATGGTCGATTTGCACATGTAATCTCCATTGTTGATAGCGGATCCTTCGCGGATGCTTCGGAACAAGACGTCATGCTCGTTCTGATACATGTCGTCGGGACCATCCCCACGCCACCGCCATGCGTTTTCGCCCTCAATGCGGTGAGATTGAATCTGAGCCGTTCCCTTTGTTCCATGGGCGAAATCGGAAACATCGGAGCTGGCGCTAATAATCTGCCGGCAAGAACTAAAAGCCTTCACCCCATTCTTCCACTGGTAGACGGTGTTGAAATGGTCGTAGATGTCGCCGTACTTGTCATCGATGCGGGAAATCCGGCCACCGCTGGAGGTCACACGAGTTGGAGTCTGGTCACCCATTGCCCAAAGAACCTTGTCGAGGCTATGGATGTGCTGTTCGGTGATGTGATCGCCGCTCAACCAGTTGAAGTAGAGCCAGTTGCGGACCTGGTATTCCATTTCACTCCAAGCCGGCTTGCGGCCGCGGTGCCAAAGCCCGCCGGTGTTGTAGGAACACTGCAGGCTGACGAGGTCGCCGATGGCGCCGTCATGAATGCGCTTGACGGTTTCCTGCTTGGCGAATTGGTAGCGGTAGCAGAGTCCGGAAACCAGGCTGAGACCCTTGTCGGCGGCCTTCCGGCAGGCTTCCATCATGCGGCGGATTCCGGGGCCGTCCACCGCGACCGGTTTCTCCACGAAAAGGTGCCTGCCTGCTTCGACGGCGGCCTCGACATGAAGGGGGCGGAAATGGGGAGGGGTAGCCAAAAGAACCACATCGCTGGCCTCGATGACTTGCTTGTAGGCGTCGAAGCCCGAAAACCTTCGCTCGGGGGGGACATCCACTTGGGCAGCAATGCCGGCGTTCCCCTGGAGCCCTGAAAGGCTGGATTCGACGCGGTCGGCGAAGGCATCTCCCATGGCGACGAGTTTGGTGGCGGAGTCGGCCCGCAAAGCGTTGAAGGCGGCTCCAGTTCCCCGGCCCCCGCATCCAATCAGACCCACCTTCAGGGTGTCGTCCACGGAGTTGTGGAATCCCATTCCCCGAAGGGGAAGGGCGGCAGCCGCGGCGGCTACGGTTCCCGTGCGAAGAAATTCGCGGCGGGAGGGGTCGGAAGAAACGGGATGTTTTGAAATCATGGGAGAACTCTCGGGGAAGACCCAGCCTAGCACTCCATGGGCCCCTCGGGGGTCATTCGGTGGCCTCCTTGGGGAGATTCCATGAAACTTCGACGTCTCCCCTCAGGGGAATGGTTTCCCAGCCCTCGGGGCCCAGAATGCAGGCGGCGGAAGCCATGGCATCCGCGAGCGCTCCCGAGGAGGCGACCACGGTGGCTTGGATTTCGGAGTCGAGGGCCATCCCGGTCCGGGGGTCCAGAAGATGGGCCCAATTTCGGCCGTTGGCCTCGAAGCTTCGAAAGCGAGTTCCCGAAGTGGCCACTGCCCGGTGGGCGAGGAGAAGCCGTCTTCCCTCCCCCTCTCCACCCGGCGGGTCCACCCTCACCCGCCATCCTTTCTTGCCCGGCGGAGGGCCGGAAGCTGCAAGGTCTCCTCCCCCATCCACCAACGCCGCCTTGATGCCTTCATCAGCCAGGGTTTTCAGCATCGCGTCGAGGGCGAAACCCTTGCCCACCCCTCCCAGGTCCAATCTCATCCCGGACACTTTCAAGACAATCCAGGGAGAATCGCCGACCTCAAGATTTTCCCAACCCATCCGCTTCAGGGCCTCTTCCAAATCCGCGGGAGTGGGCAATTCGCCTTGGCGGCACGCGCGTCTCCAGAGCCGGACCGCCGGACCCACCGTCGGGTCGAAAGCCCCTTCGGTCGCCCGGGCCACTTGGATGGACAGGGCCAGGACTTCCCACAAATCGTCCGAAACCCGTGTTCGGCCTCCCTCCTGGGGAAGTCCCCGCACCTCGCTGGCGGGGTCCCAATCGCTGAGGGTCTTCTCCAGGGAATCCATACGCGCAAAAGCCCTGTCGGCCGCCCTCTCCGCTGTGGCCAAGTCGGGCGCAACCATGGAAATCCGAAACAGGGTCCCCATTCCCATTTTTTCGAATTCAAACCGTTGCGGGGCTTCCGCTTGGCAGGAAAGGGTGGCTACCATTCCCAACCAGAGGCTTTTTCCCCATGGCCGCTTCATGACGCTTCGGACCATTTTCTTCCCCATCCTAGGACTTCTCCTTCTGGGAACCTGCCCTTCGCTTGCCGCTCAGGAGGTAGGAAAGCTCGATCCACCTCCGGGGTTTCCCCCCGAGACAAAGAATCCCGCAGCGGTGGCGAAAAATCCCGAGACCATGAAGGCCTACGAGGAATCCATCCCTGGAACCCCGATTGCTTTCCGCATGGTTCCGATCCCCGGTGGGGGCTTCAACATGGGCAGCCCGGCCGAGGAGGAAGACCGCAAGAAGGAGGAGGGCCCCGTCCACGAGGTCGAAATCTCTCCCTTTTGGATGGGGGTGTACGAAGTTTCCTGGGACGAATACCAGGAATTTCAGTTTTCCTTCGACATCACGCGGCGGGGGAAGGACCACGACCCATCCCAGCAGGAGCCCTGGGCGGACGCGGTCAGCCGACCCACGCCTCCCTATGTCCCCATGGATTTCGGCATGGGCGTGGATGGATTTCCGGCCGCGTGCATGACCCAATTCGCCGCCAAGCAATACACGAAGTGGCTTTCGATGAAGACGGGCCGCTTCTACCGCCTGCCCACCGAAGCGGAGTGGGAATATGCATGTCGAGCGGGGACCACGACCGCCTGGTCGTTCGGAGACGACCCCGAATTGCTGGATGAATACGCGTGGTATTTCGACAACGCCGATGACGCCTATAAGAAGGTGGGGCAATTGAAACCCAATCCCTGGGGCCTCTTCGATATGCACGGGAATGTCGCGGAATGGGTTTTGGACGCCTGGGACAAGGATTTTTACGGAACCTTCTCCGATGAGGCCGCCGACAACCCCATCCATTGGCCCGAAACCCTCTATTTGCGTGTGGTGCGAGGCGGTTCCTGGGATGACGACCCCGACCGCTTGCGGTCCGCGGCCCGCACCCCTTCCAAGAAGGGCTGGAAGGTCCAGGACCCGCAGCTGCCCAAGAGCATCTGGTACCTGACCGACGCTCCCTTCGTGGGTTTTCGCGTCGTCCGGCCTTTTTCCCCTCCCCAGGAGGAGGAAAGGTCGCAATACTGGGAAGCCGACCTTGGCGACATCCGTCGCGTGGAATCGGGCCAACGCCAGGGAGAACGCTGAAAATGACTACCACTTCCCGTCGCACTTTCGTCAAGCAATCCGCCGCCGTCGTGGGCGGCGCCCTCGCCGTCCCAACCGTCGGGAAGGCCATCGCCTCGTACCGCCCGCCCGGGGCCCACGGGGATGAAACCATTCGCATCGCCCTCATCGGCTGCGGAGGGAGAGGTACCAGCGCCGCCAACCAGGCCCTTTCCACCTCCGGTCGCGTCCAGCTCGTCGCCATGGCTGACGCATTCAGCGACCGCCTGGAAGGGGCCCTGAACCACCTCGAAAAGCTGCATCCGGAAAGCGTCCAGGTTCCCGAACACCGAAGGTTCACCGGATTCGACGCCTACAAGAAGGCCATCGCTTCCGGCGTCGACCTCGTCATCTTCGCCACCCCCCCGGGGTTCCGGCCCATCCATTTCGAACATGCCATCGCCGAAGGCAAGCATGTCTTCATGGAAAAACCGCTCGCGGTCGACGGGCCGGGGATTCGCAAGATTCTCGCCGCCGGGGAGGAGGCCACCCGCAAGGGGCTCAAGGTGGGGGTCGGCCTCCAGCGCCACCACCAGGCTCTCTACCTGGAAACCATTCGGCGCATCCATGACGGCGCAATCGGCGCCATCCGCGCTTACCGGGCCTATTGGAACGGGGCCGGCGTCTGGGTTAAGGGCCGTAAGGAGGGTCAAAGCGAAATGGAGTACCAGATGCGGAATTGGTACTACTTCAACTGGCTTTGCGGCGACCACATCGTCGAGCAGCACATCCACAACCTGGATGTGTGTAACTGGATTCATGGCGAGCATCCCGTCAAAGCTGTCGGGATGGGAGGCCGCCAAGTTCGCACCGGTCTCGACCATGGAGAAATCTTCGACCACCACGCCGTCGAATTCGAATACGCGGACGGGACAAGGATGTTCAGCCAATGCCGTCACATCCAGGGTTGCTGGTCCACCGTTTCCGAGCACGTGGAAGGCACCCTCGGCAGGGCAACAGTCTCTTCGGGAATCATCGAGACCTTCGGAGCCAAGGGGCAGGGGGGCAAGAAATGGAAGTTCCGCGATGATGACCCCAAAGATGCCTACCAGGTGGAGCATGACGAGCTCTTCAACGCCGTTCGCGAGGACAATCCCTACAACGAGACCCGCTACGGAGCCGAAAGCTCGATGACCTCCATTCTGGGCCGATTGGCGACTTATTCCGGCCTTGCGGTCACCTGGGACGAGGCCCTGGCATCCGAGGTTTCCCTCGCTCCCGAAGACCTCGATTGGGATTCCAACCCCCCGACCCTTCCGGACGCGGAGGGTCGCTATTCCATTCCCGTTCCAGGACGCACAAAGGTCTTTTGACCATGAAGATTCTCCTTCTCCTCTTTCCACTTCCCTTCTTGTTGCCCTTCCTTCTGGGGACGACTTCGGCCCCGCCTGCAGACTCACCCCCGGTCCAGGATTCCCAGGAACCCGGACAGGAAGAAGAAGTCGGTCCCCTTGAAGAGAGGATGCTGGTCCTCAAGCGAGGAATGCGCGCTCTTCGGCGTGGGCTGAAAGACCCTGAAAAGGACGCCACAAATCTGGAAATCGTGGCCGGGATGGCGGTCGCTGTCGGCGAAGGGAAGCTCCTTACGCCCCCAATGCTTGAGGGGATTCCGCAAGAAAAGAAGGAGGGATTCCTTCTGGAATACCGCAAGTCCATGGTTTCCATGCAAATGGAGCTGCTGAAACTGGAGTTGGCGCTCCTGGGGGGTGACCGAGACGCGGCCAAGGCCGCCTACGAGGTGTTGAAGGAGATGGAAGACGCGGGGCACGAACGCTTCACCCAGGACGGATGATTCGGGCGGGGGCTTTCGCCCTGGCTTTTCTCCTTTCCTGCGCGGAGCCGGAGGCTCCCGCCGATGTCCGGGACGGAGAGGATTCGATTCCCGACGGGATGGTCTGGGTTCCCGGTGGGACCTTCACCATGGGAGGGGAAAGTCGCCATGCCCAGCCCCACGAATTTCCCGCTCGGCGGGTGAAGGTATCGGGTTTCTTCATGGACGCAACCGAGGTCACCAACGCCCTCTTTCTCGAATTCGTCGAGGCCACCGGCCATGTCACGACGGCCGAGCTTCCGCCCCCTGTCGACGGAGCGGCTCCTGGGTCGGTGGTCTTCACCGGCGCCCCTCGACTGGAAGACGGGGCCGGGAAATGGTGGGCTTGGGTGGAGGGGGCCGACTGGAGGCATCCCGAGGGTCCCGCAAGTTCGCTCAAGGGGAGGATGAACCATCCCGCGGTGCATGTTTCCTGGGACGACGCCTCGGCCTACGCCACTTGGACGGGGAAACGGCTGCCGACCGAAGCGGAATGGGAATTCGCCTCCCGCGGCGGGCTGGACGGAGCCCCATGGACCTGGGGAAGCGAGGAGCGGCCCGAGGGGAAATGGCTGGCCAACATTTGGCAGGGCGATTTCCCGGCACAGGATTCCGAGGAGGATGGGTTTCACGGGACGGCCCCGGTGGAGAGTTTTCCCCCGAACGGGTGGGGGCTCTTTGACATGGCCGGCAATGTGTGGGAATGGTGCGCCGACTGGTACAGGCCCGATGCCTACTCCCTCACCTCGGTCCGGGTGGAAAATCCGCGGGGCCCGACGGATTCCTTCGACCCGGGGGAGCCCGGGATTCCCAAGCGGGTCACGCGCGGCGGTTCCTGGCTCTGCAGCGATCGATTCTGCACCGGATATCGGCCGGGAGCGCGGATGAAGACGAGCCCCGATACGGGGCTCAACCACACCGGATTTCGCTGCGTGAAGACAAAATAGAAGCTGCCCCCTTCAGTGGGTCACTCTTCATTTTTTTCTCTCTCAAGCCATTGTAAACAAATGGGTTAGGACGCCAATGCCCCCCACCCTCGCCCAGGAAGGCCAGTTATTCTCAAATCCTTTCCGGGAAACCTCCTGGGGGGAAAAGTGACCCACCCAAGGGGGGCAGATTCGAAGTGACCCACTGAAGGGGGCCAGTTTCTCGCGGGTAGCATGCAGTGCTCATGAAGTTCCTTCTCCCCCTTCTCCTCGCATCCCTTTCCTCTCCACTCCTCCCCGCACAGGACGACGGGTTCGTTCCCCTTTTCAACGGAAAGGACCTCGCCGGATGGGAACCTCTGAACTGCGACCCGACCACCTTCCGGGCCGAGGACGGAATGATTGTCTGCACCGGAAAACCCACCGGCCTCCTGAGAACAACGAAGACCTACGAGAATTTCGTCCTCGAATTGGACTGGAGACACATGGTCAAGGATGGCAATGCCGGCCTGTTTGTTTGGTCGGACGGAATTCCGGCACTTGGCTCTCCTTTTGCCCGGGCCGTCGAAGTGCAAATCATGACTGGCCCAAAAGGGAACTGGTACACGCTTCACGGCGATGTCTTCCCGATTTGGGGAGCAAAAATGACCCCCCACAATCCGCGGCCCAAGGGGGGCTCCAGAAGTTTTCCCACCGAGGAGAGATCCAAGCCCTCACCCGAGTGGAACCATTACCGCGTCACCTGCAACAACGGCGCCCTCAGTCTGGAGGTGAATGGGAAGGAGGTCACCAGCGGCGACGCTGCCAGCCCGCGGAAGGGGCATATCTGCCTGGAATCCGAAGGTTCTGAGGTCCATTTCCGCAATCTTCGCATCAAGGAACTCCCCCCATCCAAGAATCTGGATGCCTCCCTGGTAGCGACCCCCGGCAACGGGTACAGGCCCCTCTTCGGCGGCATCGATTTGGCGGGCTGGAAGGTCGGCCCCAAGCAGCATGGCCATTGGACCGCAAACAACGGCAAGCTCTCCTATGACGGAAAGGGCGACACCATCTGGAGCGAGGAGAGTTTCGGGGATTTCGAGCTCCTGGCCGATTGGCGTTGGACCGGACCCTCCAAGAAGGTGAATGTTCCCGTCGTCCTCCCCAGCGGCGATTACGCGGTCAACGAAGCAGGCGGCCGCTTGGAAGTGGAGGTGGACGAGGCCGGAGACAGCGGCATCTACCTCCGCGGCAGCAGCAAGAGCCAGGTCAACATCTGGTGCTGGCCCATCGGAAGTGGCGAGGTCTACGGGTACAGGACCGACCCCTCCATGTCTCCCGAGGTCCGGGCCGGCGTCACTCCGCGGGAGGCAGCCGACGCGCCGCTAGGCAAGTGGAACCGCTTTCACATCACCATGCGCGGGGACCTACTTTCCGTCGTCCTGAACGGCAAGACCGTCATTCAAGACGCCTCCCTGCCCGGAGTCGCCGCCGAGGGGCCCATCGCCCTCCAACACCACGGGGCTCCCATCGAGTTCGCCAATATCCTCATTCGCAAACTTCCCCCGCCCCCCGCCGCTCTTCATCCCGTGCCTCGGAAGGCCGATTGGTGGCAGGCCAGGCACAAGAAGATGAACGAAACAGCCGCGAAAGGCGGGGTGAAAATGGTGATGATTGGTGATTCCATCACCCAGGGATGGGAGGGCAAGGGCGCTTCAATCTGGACTGAGTTCTACGGCGACCGCGCCGCCCTCAACCTCGGCATCGGCGGCGACCGCACCCAGCATGTCATTTGGAGGCTTCAAAATGGCAACTTGGAAGGAATCGACCCCCGACTCGCCGTCGTGATGATTGGAACCAACAACTCGGGAGATGATTCCCCCCAGGACATCGCCGAGGGTGTGACCCGTGTCACCGACGAGATCCTCGCGCGCTGCCCAAACGCCGAAATTCTCCTGCTGGGGATATTCCCCCGCGGACCCGGGTCTGGAGACGCCCGCCGCAAAGTGACCCGGGGCGCAAATCAAATCTATTCCAAATTGGAGGAACGGGACCGCGTCCACTACCTCGACATCGGCCCGGCCTTCCTGCAAGCAGACGGGACCCTGCCGAAATCGGTCATGCCGGACCTCCTGCACCTCAATGAGGCCTCCTACCGGACCTGGGCCGAAAGCATCGAACCCAAGGTGCGGGAAATCCTTCAGGAGGGGGTCCGCCCCCCGGCGGAAAAGCAGAAGAAGGTCGGCTACAAGAACACTCCACTCATTCCCGGCACGAAGTGGCATGTCCACGATTCCGACCGACCCAACCCGGCCTATGTCCAACCCGGGGTCGGGAATTCTCCCCCCTCCGATGCGGAGATTCTCTTCGACGGAACCGACTTGGAGAAGTGGGCTTCAACCTCGGGAGTTGACGCCAAGTGGAATGTGGGTGCCGGGTGGATGCAGGTCAATGGAAGCGGGGACATCCAGACCCGTCGGAGTTATGGGGATTGCCAGCTGCACATTGAATTCGCCACCCCCACCGAGGCCGCCGGCGCTTCCCAAGGAATCGGCAACAGCGGGGTCTACCTAATGGGGAAGTATGAGATCCAGATTCTCGACTCCTGGTCGAGCCGCTCCTACGCGGATGGCCAAGCCGCCGGCCTCTACGGCCAATATCCTCCCGATGTGAACGCTTGTCGCCCCCCCGGGGAATGGCAGAGCTACGACATCTTCTTCCAGGCTCCTCGGTTTTCAACGGATGGAGAGAGCCTGGAAGAACCGGCAAGCGTGACGGTCCTTCACAATGGAGTGCTGGTCCATCTCGACCGGGAGTTTCTTGGCCCCACAACCCACAAGAGGATTCTTCCCTACAAGCCCGCGCCCACCAAGCTTCCCCTCCGCCTCCAGGACCACGGCAATCCAGTCCGTTACCGCAATATTTGGATTCGAGACCTTTCTCCCTAATGGGGATGATGGGCACTCTTGATTTACCGTGTTAGTATTGAACTCCCCTGATTTTCACATGGAAAAACCCCGCCCAATTCTTCTCTTGGTTTTCGCAGCCGTGATTCTCTGCGGAGGCGTTTGGTTGCTCTCCGACTCTTCGAGTGGAGAGAATCCCGAGGACCCGTCCGTCCTCCTTCTCGCCGGTGAAAAGGACCGAGGTGGAAACCCGGTTCGCCGCGGAACCTTGGGGGATTTCAATGCCGAACGGGGTGATGCGCTTGGAGAAGTGGACAGCCGAAAGGTCTACCTCGCGATTCCCTCCTATCAAACCATTCGCAAAGAAAAAATTCGACGCGGATCAGCCCGGTGGGCCCTCTTGATGCGGGAAACCACAACTGCTTTCAACAACGTCCTAGAGCGAGCGTCCCGGAGTTCCCATTGCGTTCTCGTCGTTGAAAAGGGCTCCAGCGGACGCATTCCCTCCATTCCTGAAAAGTATCCGGTGAAGGACCTCACCCAGGCCTGCATTGCGTCCCTTTAGCCTTTAGTCCGGCAGGAGGTCAATCCACCAGGATGTTGTCCTGGTAGGTGATGTTCAGGGATTGCGGATTCTCGTTGATGTTCCCCTTCACGTTGCTCGTGAGGCGATTCCTCTCAATGGTCAAATCCTGAGCAGCGATGCGAAGCCCATACTCGGAATTCCCCTCGATGTCGTTGTCCACCACCCGAGTCCCAGTGGCCAGATAAAAGGCGATTCCATCCTTGTTGCCGTGGAGGTGGTTGCCACGAAGAACCCCTCCGCTCTGAGGAAGTTCATTGCCGTGTACCACGATGCCACGATCGCCGTTGTCGTAGCACTCGTTGTTGAGGAGGAAAATCTGCGACCCGCCGTTGTAGTCGATGCCGTCCTCGATGTTGCCATGGAAGGTGCAATCCTCGACACGAATGACGTTGCTTCCCTTCAGGTAGATTCCATCCGAGGCTCCGGAGGCCGTCACATTCTGGACATGGAGGTTCGCATCGGCCTGGGTCAGGATGAAGATGCAGGACCCCTCGTCTTTCTGGCCTTGCCATTGAATGTCCAGGTTTTTCAGCGTGACGTGACGATTGACTCCTTTCCTGCTCACATAGACGCCGTGCGACCAGCGCCCAGTATCGGCTGCCCCCTTGATGCTGAGGTTCTGCAGAGTGATGTGGGAGGCTCCGTTCTTGAATTCGAAAGCATGCACCTCCCCCGTCCCCGTAATGTCGATGATGGTCTTGTCGACACCCATTCCGGTGACCAAGAGCCCCTTGCTCGCCGTCCCAACCGTGGGCATGTCGACCGCTTCTCGGTAGATGCCTGGTCGGATGGCGAGGGCCTGGCCATCCACCATCGCGTCCAACCCGAATTGAATGGTCTTGAAGGGCGCGGATTCGGAACCCGTTCCGGTTGCATCATTTCCAGTTGAAGCGGAAACCCAGAGGGCGTTGTTGCGGCTGAATGCAAAGCTGTCGGTCGGGGCCCCACGCTCGGTCACGAAGGGATCGATTTCAATTTCCCCCTCCCCGCCCGCGCCATCAGGGCCATTCATGTAGAAAACCGCCGTTGCGACCAAGGCGACCCCAAGAAAACCCAAAATATAGAGGAAGGAGCGGGATTTCGAGCCTTGGGAGGGAAAATCAGGGTGGGGTGCATTCATGGTTGATTCCAAAAAAGGGCAGCGGGAAAGCGGGAAAGCGGAAAAAAACCGCTCTCGAATGATACCAGAGGCTCCCGATAGGATGGGATGGATGGCGAAATCCCTTCTCGCAGTCACTCTTTTCGCCCTGGCGAGCGGCCCCCTGCAGGCCCAGGACCAAAGGGTGCAGGTCAACGAATCCATTGAAAAGGGCGTGGATTTCCTCCTCAGCCGCCAATTGATTGACGGTTCCTGGGGGGGGTGGGTCAACAGGTCCGTCTACCCCACAGGGGTGGCCCCGCTGGTGGTCTACACCCTCCTGAAATGCGGGCTCCCCTCAGACCACCCCGCCATTGTCCGGGCTTTCGCATGGATGGAATCCCGTCCCCCGCTACGGGTTTACAACGCCGGATTCCTCCTCCTCGCACTGGAAGCTGCACGGGACCCTGAAAAGGTGCCCTGGATGGAAGAGACCGCAGGAGACCTCCTTTCTTGGATGCCGGAAAGCGGCCTCTTTGATTACCCCGGCCAGCATGAGGATTTGTCCAACACATTGATTGCCGGATTGGGACTGGACGCCTGTGAGAAGGCCGGAATTCGGATTCCCTCCAAGTATTGGAAGCGGCTCTACACAGGTACTTTGACCTGCATCACCCCCGTCGAAATCTACTGGGACGAAAACGGGGCTGAAATCCACCGCAGAGGATTCAGTTATCGGCCAGGAGCCGAAATCTGCGGGTCGATGACAGCAGCCGGCATCTCCCTATTGGAGATCTGTGCCAAAAACCTGGGGGAGGGATTGGCCTCGAGGCACCGCAAAACCATGAAAAGAATCCAAGAGGATTCTCTCCGGTGGCTGGGCGACTTCTTCGCTCTATCGGGGAATCCACCCAATCGCTCATGGGGGTCCTTCAATCTTTGGGGATACGAGAGAGTCGGCGCTCTCATGGAGATTGACCAAATTGGAGACCACGATTGGTACCAGGAGGGGGCAACCAAGCTCGTCAAAGACCAGCTGGCAATCGGCAGTTGGCATCACACGCCCAAGAGAGACACCGTCAGCACGGGATGGGAAAACCATGCGGAACTCAAAACCTGTATGGCTCTCCTTTTCCTCAGAAAGGCCACTGCCTCGGCAGTCTCAGGGGGAAGCGGAACACCCCACTGGGAAAGCGACCCAGGGCAAGGGGAAATCATCCTTCGGGCCAGTGGCGACACTCCAATGACTTTTTGGATTTCCTCGCCCCCCATCCCTCCGAAAATGGTCCGATACTTTTTCCGTCGGGCCGGAGAAGAGGAATGGGAGATTCTCAAGGAGAAAACTGACCCCGCCCAAGGTTTCGCTTTTCAGTATGGANNNNAGCTTCGGGGGAATGGGAGGTCCGCTGTGAAGCAGAATCAACCGAGAGTTTCTTCAAGAGCGGGATTATCCGAGTCCAAGTGGAGTTGATTCTCGAAAACCGCCTTGTCGACTATGCGCGCGAAGGGGATGAGAACCTTCTCCTGCGTATTCTTCCCGAGGTCAGGGTTTCCAGTTCAATGGCAGGACATCCGGAGGGGCAAGCCACCGATTCTTATCTATCCACATGCTGGATGGGAGAGGCATCCGACCCCGCCCCCTTCATTTCGCTCGTTTTTCCTTCGGTAATCAAAGCCAATCGAATCCTCCTAACCCATCCCCGCAATATGCCTTCCCGATGGGGCTTGGCTCGACCCCGCAACCTGGCCATCACGGTTAATTCCAAGCTCGAGTTTGACCTGGAAATGCCCAAGGACGAAAGTTGGAAAGGGATTCTTCAATTCTCGAAAACCACATCCATCAAGACCATTGAATTCCGCATCCTGAGCGCTTGGGACGGAGAACCAGGACAGGATTCCCTTGGCTTTGCAGAAATCGAGATCCAGAAGACCAAGCGCTAGGGTGTCTTCTCCAGCCAACCTGAAAGTCGCTCGGCGACGCAATCGGGACGGCTGAAGACTCCCGCCGCGGCGGCGAGGGCAACCAACCCCAGGCAATGGTCGCGGTCCCTGGCCAAATCCTCGCGATTGACCAGCATTGGATTGGGTTGGCGGTCATCCAGCCAGGCCAGGAAGGCCAGCCCCACCTTGTAATGCTGCGTCGGGGGTGCAAAGACGGCGCGGGACAGGGCCTCGCAGGGGGCCATCAGTTCACGAAATCGGTCCTCCCTTCCGTGGGCCAGGAACCGAAATGCCAGGCCCGCGGGTCGGGCGATGCCGTCCAGGATTCCAAGAAGAGCATGGCTGAATCCATTGGAATCGCCTGCCACCAAGGCGGGAAAATTGAAGTCGTCGCCGGTCAGGACTTCCTGTCCGTTCACGGCCAGGCTCCTGCGAATGGCGACTTCGCGTTCCGCGTCCAGAAGTGAAATCTTGACACCGAGGACCTTCTCCCGGTCGAGAGCCATCACCTGCTCGAAACTGTCACCCGGGAAGTAACCCTCCAGAACCGGGAGAAACATTTCCCCCAACCAATGCAGGTAGACAGGGCTGTCCAGGCGTCCCAGAATTCCTCGATAGGCGGCCCTCAATTTCGACATCGTCT
>DCAK01000106.1:0-191 GCA_002311925.1 Planctomycetes bacterium UBA1135 | reverse complement strand
ATGGTTCCGGCTTGAAAGGCCACCGCCTCGCACAAATCATTCAGGTCGGCGGGACCAGGATGGTGGTCGTAGCCGGCTCCGGCGACGCACCCGCCCGGAAGGTTGAGAGCCGTGGTGCTTTCGATGAGTTTTCTGGCGTTTTCCCAACCGATGAAGAATCGTTGGGCCGTGTCCATCGCCTCGGCGATGCC
>DCAK01000078.1:6589-7203 GCA_002311925.1 Planctomycetes bacterium UBA1135 | reverse complement strand
TCAGAAGGAAGACCCCCCCGAGAAGGTCCTAAATGACCTGCGAATGGCGTGTAATGCTCTCGACCACCTCCTTCCCAGGAGTCCTGACGAAGAGGATGACCCGGTCATTATTCCGACAATATTCTCCTTCCTAGATCAAAAATCCAAGACTCTGAACGAGCTAAAGAGAGACGCCAAGCGATTAACCCCCTCCTTTAAACTCCAGATTATTTCTCTGGAGCTCAGCAAGCAGGGCTTTGTTACGGGGAAACTGCCCAAGTAGGCCCTAGCCCCCAAACGCCCGTGAGCTGAAGACGGGTTCGCGGGAAGCTCCGGCGGCTAGCGCCGCGCCGATGGCGAGGCCGGCGACTGCCAGCGACGACCCTCCCCAACTCACGAGGGGGAGCGGCAGGCCGGTGGCGGGCCAAAGCGCCAGGGCGACGCCAACGTTGATGACGAGGTGGACCGCGAAGTGGACGCCGATGCCTGCGATGAGCAGGCGCACGAAGGGGTCGCGGTGGCGGGAGGCCCCGTGGAGGGCCAGCCCGGCGAGAGCGGCGTAGGCCAGGAGCAGGGCGGCGGCGGAAAGGAATCCCCCCTCCTCGGCGATGACCGGAAACACGAAGTCGGTGTGG
>DCAK01000078.1:6087-6479 GCA_002311925.1 Planctomycetes bacterium UBA1135 | reverse complement strand
CGTTCGGGCAGGCGGTCGAGGCGGTTTTCGGGGCCCTCGCCCCACCCGAAACCGTTCATGCCGCCGCTGCCGACCGCCAGCTTGGCGTGCCAAAGGTGATAGCCGGCATCCCCCTTTTCCTCGGCCGTCAATTCGCCCTGCCGCCACCAGATTTCGACCCGTTCGCGCTGGTAATCCTGGACACCGAACCAGGCCAGAGGAGCCAACACCACGGGCAGGAAAACCACCCAGCGCAGGGTCTTCCAGGGGGTGCCGGCGGCCCAGGCCATGGCCAGGAACAGCGGCCCGAAAGTCAGCGCGGTGCCGAGATCGGGCTGACCCAGAACCAGGGCGGCCGGAAGCAGGGTCAGGGCGGCGGGGACCACGAGGTCCTCGAGGCGGCGGGGGCGCGG
>DCAK01000078.1:1887-6050 GCA_002311925.1 Planctomycetes bacterium UBA1135 | reverse complement strand
GAGGTCGCGGCCGGTCGGCGAACCACTTGGCCAGCGCCAGAATCAGGGCCAGCTTCATGAATTCGCTGGGCTGGATTTTGAAGCCGCCGAAGAGGTCGATCCAGCGGCGGGCGTGGTTGGGGGGGCGGCCGGCGGGCAGGACCACGAGAAGCCCGACGATGCTGAGGCCATAGAAGAGCCAGGCGTGGCTTTTCAGGCGGCGGGCGGTGAAGAACCAGGCGGCGGCGAAGGCGGCGAGGATGGCTGCCCCGACGCGGATGAGGTGACCCGAGGGGATTTCACGGGCCCCGCTGACGCTCCATTGAACGAGAAGCCCGGCGCCGAGGAGGAGGGCGGCGGCCGGGATGAGGGGCCACTCGGTGCGGGCCAGGAAGGCGGTGGCCCGCTTGAGGATGCCTCGGCGTCTGAGAATCATCGCTGGAGCTCCGGAGCCGAGTCCACAGCCGCGAGGTCGTCCGCGGCAATTTCGAGGAATTCGTGCAGGACCAGGGTGGCGAGGCCGCCGCCGTGGACCCCGGCGTTTTCGCAGAAGACGGCGAAGGCGTAGCGGGGCTGGTCCCACGGGAAGAAACCGGCGAACCAGGCGTGGGTGCGGCCGCCGCCTCCGTCGGCCCGGGTGGCGGAAACCTGGGCGGTTCCGGTCTTGCCGGCCACCTGCCAGCGTGCGAGGTTGAATTCGGAGTCGAAGGCGGTGCCGGAATGGGTGGAAACCGCTTCGCGGAGGGCCAGGTGGATGCGGGCGCGGGCCTCGGGGGCGAGGGTGGGCGGGGTGGAGGCGGGCACTGCGGGCGCGACCCCTCCGCCTTCGAGGACCAGCCGGGGCAGCGGGAGAGTTCCGGTGGCGAGCCAGCCGTAGCTGCGGGCGACCTGCAGGGGGCTCGCCAGGACGTGGCCCTGGCCGATGACGAGGTGGAGGGGGGACAGGGCTCCGCCGGCCTTGTCGGGAGGGGTCAGGAAGTTGGCGCCCCGCTCGAGCCAGGCGTCGGGGCCTCCGGCGACGCGCCCGCCGGGGCCGTCTTCGACCCGGACCAGCTCGATTCCGGAAGGTTCGCCGTAACCCAGCGCACGGGCGTGCGTCCATAGGGCGTGGTAACCCATCGCGTTCGCAAGCTGGTAGAACCAAACATTGCACGACCGCACCAGCGCATCGTGCATGTTGAGGGGACCGTGGCCGCTGCCCACATCGCACCGCAAAGCCCGGCCGCCTCCGGGCGGCGCCCACGAGCCGTTGCAGTTGAAATACCGTCCAGCCCAGGCCGGATCGTCGGCCAGAGCGGCGGCCGCCCAGAGGGGTTTCAGGGTGGACCCGGGCCAAGGGGCGGCCAAGCCGGAGAATCCTCCGCCCAATCCGCGGTGCCGCAGGGGGGAGCCGTCGGTGTCGGCCACCAATCGGGAGTAATCGGAACGATATTCAGAGGCCGTGTACCCCGGCACGGTCGCGAGCACCGGGATTCCCCCGCTTTCGAGGTCGATCAGGACTACGGCGGCGCGGGGTTCCTTCAGCCAGGGGGCGGAATTCCCCTGCTCTTGAATACGCTTGAGCGCGAGGGCGTAGGCCCGCGGGACCGCGGCCCGGGCGGCTTTTTGAAGCCCCGCGTCGAGGGTCAGAACCACATCCCGCCCATGTCGAGGGGGAACGAGGTCGAGCTCGCGCAATAGACCGTCCTGCTGTTCTCCGTCGAGAACCTGGAGGAAGCCGCGGTCGCCTCGGAGAAGAGGTTCCCAGGCCCGTTCAATGCCGCTGCGCCCCCGGGTTTCGCCGGGCCGGAGTACCTGTCGCCACAATCGCCCCCGCAAGTCCAGCCAGCGGGATTCCTGCTCGGGCGTGCGTCGCAACAAGCGGGCCAATCCGGTGAATTCTTCGCGCAGGTCGAGCCATTCCGCAAGGTCGCTTTCGTTGGCCGACCGCACCAGGCCCACCAGTTGGGGGTCGATTCCCGCCGGGTAGGTGCGGCGAGGGTTTTCCATCACGTAGAGGCCTGGGTGACGACGGGCCGGCAGGCGGGCCAGCCGGTCGACCGCGTCGTAGGCCAGGTCGCGGGAAAGGCGGAGGGTGCGATTGCGATGCACCTTGCGGACCAAATGGCGCCGCACTCCGGTCAGGTGCTCGGGGGCCGCCGCCTCCAGCCGACGGAGAAAGGCCCCCAACTCGACGAGACGGTCGCTGGTCGTGGACGCGCTTCCCCCGGCCAGGAGAGTGCCGAGCTCCTCCAATGCGGAGGGCGCCGAAGGCAAATCCCAGGCGGCGGCCAACTCGACCAGAAGAGCCGCCCTTTCCTGCCGCCAATCAGCGGAGGGGTCCTCCCTCCCGGTCCATGCCACCGCATCGCGAACCGAAAAAGCAGTGCGGCCGCTGGCCCGCCCGGCGGCTTCTCGAACGGCCTCCTGGCGAATCCGGAGTTCGAGCCGGACGCGCTGAAATTCAAGTCGAGAGAGCAGGTTGCCTTCCCAGGATGGGCCCAGGGAATGTTCCAGATCAGCGAGGGTTTGGCGGGCCGCACCGACGGCATCCCGCATGCGTTCCAAGGAAGCGGGAAAAGCCTCGGCAACCGAGCGGGTACCGGTTTCCCGCCAAGCCCGCCACGCGTCGTTTTCATCCAGCCCGGCGAGACGCCTCAAGTAGAAGGCGAGGTCTTCGCTGGCCGACCAGGACAGGGAGGCGAGGCTGGCCGGAAGGAGGTAGAGAAGCTCTTCGCCGAGGGATTCCGCTCCGTCCATGACCTCGGGGAGGCCGCCACGGTCCTGGCCCAGCAAGGCCCAGGCCTCGACCAGTTGGCCAGCGGGGTGGCCGCGCCGGAAGGCCCGATATTCGAACATGAGGTCGAAGGCCCGGCGGTCTTCAGCCAGCACTTCCCCTTGGCGGTCGAGAATCCGGCCCCGGTGAAAGGGAAGAGTGCGTTTCTGGAGCCGAGAACGCCGGGCTTCTTCGCTCCAGCGGTCGTGCTCGAAAATCTGCAATTGGGCGAGCCTCCCAAACAACAGCACGAGCAGAAACCCGAAAATCAGGCCTAGGTGCCCGATGCGGTTCTCGGTCACCTCTTGCTCCAGGAAAGTCGCGGGACGTGCCGAGCCAGGAACACCCAGGCGCAGCCGGAAAGGCAAATGCGCCAGCTCATGACCGAGGGCTCGAGGGATGTGCCTGAAAGGGCGAGGGCGCCGAAGGAATCCAAGAGGGCAAAGGGAACGGCGGCGGCGGCCCCTACCAGGAAGCGGACCCAGGGGCTGAGAGGGCTGAGTTGGGCCTCGATTCGATTCCGAAGGAGCAAGCCCAATCCGAGGCCCGCCCAACAGGAAAAGGGGGATGCCGCGCTGACCGAGGCCCGCAGCAGGCCAAGGGCGAAGGCCCAGCCCACGGCCGAGCGGAGGCTTGTGGACCGAGTCGAGACCGCAAGCAGAAGGACCAGAAGCCATGGGTCGGGAAGAAATGGGCCCATTTCCAACCCGCGGAAGGCCGGACTCAGCAGGGTAAGGGTCAAGGCGACCGGAACGACAACCTGCCAGCGAAGAGAATTCATCAGCCTTCTTTCCCTGGAAGGAACCGAGCCACCGCCGCCAAGGTGCCGCCGAGGGGGGCGGGACCCTGGTCGGGCCGTCCCAGGTGGAGACCTCGGGGTACCCCCTCTCCTCCGCGCGTGAACATGTGCAGACCCTCGATGGCGTCGTCGATCATCTGCGGACCCAGAAGATTCCCGCTCGCGTCCAGACCCACGGACTCTTCCAGCCAACGGCCCGGGTCGAGACGACTCACCCAGCAAAGGTTGCCGCGTCGAGCCACCACCCTGCCAGCCACCCTGTTGCCGCCGAGAATCGCGGCCGCCGGAAATTCATGGCCCACGGAAACCGCCGCGAAGCGAGGGCCGAAGACTCCATCTCCTACGAGCACCGCCTCGGCGAGAGCAGCCGCCACCGGGGGGTCGGCCACCAGCTGTTCCCCCACCGCGCCGGCCGACACGAAAACCCGTCCGGCCGCACCGGCGGCAAGACCACCGGGAACCACCCACGAGGATTCACCCCTGGCCGGGTCGCCCTCGCTGGAGAGATGCCCGAGCAGGAAGGTGCGCCTGGCCAGAGAGGGAGGGTCGTCCGGCCCCAGGCGCCAATGGACGGGGATTCCGACCCTGGGGTCGGGGCCGGGTTCGAGCCAACCCACCATCGCCGATTTC
>DCAK01000078.1:0-1835 GCA_002311925.1 Planctomycetes bacterium UBA1135 | reverse complement strand
CCTACGCAAACCGACCGCAGGGAAGCTTCGTCGCCGCCCTCCAAGGTTACTCCGGTACGGGATCCGGGGGCCCACCAAAGTTCGACCACGGCGGTTTCAGCTTCGACTTCCCGGACTCGACCCAGCCACAAGGAACCAAAGACCACGGCCTGGCCCTCCGCCAATCCGTGCCCGGAACCGGCGACCAGAATCAATCGCCCGCTGGCCCGGTCGTGGCGCAGGACGGGAACCTCCAACCAGGCGGAGCCACGGGTTCCAAGGGGTCGTCCTTGTCTGCGCTCGGCTTCCACCAGGCGCAGTGGTTCGGCATCGGATTCGGCGACATCCAACGGATGCCCACCGCTTGCGAGCCCTCCTGCAAGAGGGGCAATGACCGCGGAAACAGGAGCCACGCATGCCTCGGCCACGGCTTCGATCGCCGCAACCGGCCAAAGAGACTGGGCAACCAGCCCGGCGAGAAGAGCCCCGAGCGCGGCGGAGCGGCGAGCCCGCTCCGCGCCCGAAAGGCGGGACACTAGTTCAGATCCTCTCCGTCGGAGAGGAAGGAAGAATAAAGGTCGAGGTCCTCGAGGAAACGAGCGGTGCCTCGAGCAACCGCCGTCATGGGGTCTTCATCGATGGTGCAGGGAAGGCCGGTGCGCTCGGTGATGAAGGTGTCGAACCCGGGCAGCAATCCTCCGCCTCCGACAACCGTGATTCCCGACTCGAGAAGGTCGGAACCGATTTCAGGAGGGGCTTCTTCGAGGCAATCCAGCACCACGCGAAGAATCTGGCCGAGGGGTTCCTGTAGGGCTTCGCGAACATCCTCGCTGGTGATGACCGCCTTGCGGGGCATCAACTTGAGAGTGTCGCGGCCGGCGATTTCCATCGACTTTTCGGTTTCGAGTGGGGCGGCCGAACCAATGGTCTTCTTGAGCTTCTCGGCGGTCTGGGGCCCAATCTGAAGATTGTGGTTCTTGCGGATGAAACTGATGATGGCCTCGTCGCAGTCGTCGCCGGCGACCTTGACCGACTTGATGGTGACTGGGCCGCCGAGAGCAAGAATGGCGACTTCAGTGGTTCCACCGCCGATGTCGACGACCATGGAACCTTGGGCTTCGGTGATGGGCAGGTCGACCCCAAGACCAGCGGCCATGGGCTCGTCGACCAGGTAGACCTTGCGCGCGCCCGCCCGTTCGGTCGAATTGATGACGGCGCGACGCTCGACCGTGGTGATTCCGCTGGGAACCGCCACGACCACGCGAGGCTTGCGCCAACTGCCGCCTTCGGTCGCCTTCTGCAGGAAATAGCGGAGCAGCTTTTCGGTGATTTCGAAGTCAGCGATGACGCCGCCCTTGAGGGGCCGAATGGCCTCGATGTTGGTCGGGGTCTTCCCCAACATGGCGTAGGCTTCGATGCCGACGCCCAAGCCGTCGAGGATGACCTCGTTGGTTCCCTTGTAGACGGCCACCACGGAAGGCTCGTCCAGAATGATGCCCTTGGCCTCGGAAGCGACCAGGGTGTTGGCCGTGCCCAAGTCAATCCCCAAGTCCTCCGTCAAGGAGAATGGAGAAGTGAGGAAGTCCATCAGAGCGGGGAACAAAGCGGAAAGGGGGGTCCGGGTCGAAGTATAGGGACCCCGTGCCCACTGTCCCAGCAACCGAAAGCTATTCGGTGGCCCCGTATTCGTTCTTGAAGAAGGTACCGACCCCGTAGGTGTGGCCCTTCTCGTAGTCGAGCATCAGCCATGCCGAAAGGAGCAGGACCCCCGTGCACACGGAGAGCACGACCTCGATGGGAAGCCCGGGCTTGGCGGCGCCATCGTCCACGGCTGTCTTCTTGGGATTGGCGGCCCC
>DCAK01000058.1:2344-5120 GCA_002311925.1 Planctomycetes bacterium UBA1135 | reverse complement strand
CCGGGACGGGACCCTTCTCAAGGAAGTCCCCTACCTTTCCAGGCCTGAGAAGGCCGAGATCCTTCCCGGGGTCCCTGAGGCTCTTGCCGCGCTCAGTCGCAAGGGAAACCTCCTGCTCGTGGTGTCCAATCAATCCGGTGTGGCGCGGGGCCTGCTCGACGAAGGGATTCTCCTGGGAATCCAAACAGCCGTGGATTCCATACTTTCAGATTTCGGGGTGACCATCGACGCCTGGTATTCCTGCCCCCATCACCCTTCCGTCGGGGTCGCTCCCCAACGCCGACGTTGCCGATGCCGCAAACCCCGTCCTGGATTGCTGGAAAGAGCTGGAGAGGATTGGGAAATTGACTGGTCGCGCAGTGTCGGAGTCGGGGACGATGTCAGGGACTTGCAGGCATTCGCCGCCAAGGGAATGCCTTCCGTTCTCGTCGGGACCGGCAAGGGGAGAATGGCTCGGCAAAAACTGGCCGAGTCGGGGATGGATCCCGATCTCTACTGCGCCCACCTTGCCGAAGCGGTTCCCTGGATTCTTTCCCGGACATCCGGGGCAAGAACTGACTAGGGAAGGACCGAGCCTCGAATCAGGTTGAAGAAGAGGAGGAGGTGGTAGGCAAGCAAAGCCTGGTAAAAGACCAGGGCAAGCAGGACCCCCAAGCGGGCGTTGGGGTGGTTCTTGAGGATGCAGAACAGGGCTGCTCCCAAACCGATTCCGATTTGCTTGAACAGAAGAAAGGGGCCCTGGCCCAATCCAAGGATTCCCTTCACGAACACGTTCCCCTCCTCCCCTCCCCTCATCAGATGAATAAGGGTGAAATGTGCGTCCAGCAAGCTGAGGAAGAAGAATGAAGTAAGGACAACCCACACCCGCATGGAATAGAGGTCCACGAAGGCGCGGACATCCTCGCCCGGCCGCCTCCCACCAGCCCGGCGCCTTCCGCCGAGAAAGGACCACTTGGACAGGAAGCGAGTGGGGTGCTCTCGGCGGTCTCCCGGCGGGCGATTCTCGGCCATGGGTTCAGTGGACGGTTCGAATTTTCAAGACGGCCATCAAGGTGAGGAAGAGGATGACCATGTCCAAGAAAAAGGATTGATTCTCAATGTAGTAAAGGTCGTAGTCCAGGTTTTCGTGGATGGGATCCTTTCGGGCTTCCGACACCTGCCAGAGACCCGTGATGCCCGGGCGTGCATCCAGCCTCAGCCGGTCAACCGCCGAATATTTTTCCACGATGAAGGGCATTTCAGGGCGCGGACCGACAAGGGACATCTCTCCCCGGAGAACGTTCAGGAATTGGGGGAATTCATCAAGAGACAACCGTCGCAGGAAGCGACCCAGGCGGGTGATGCGAGGATCCTTTGAAGATATCGGGGAAAGAGCATCCTCGCACATCTCCTGGTACATGGTCCGGAACTTCAGAATCATGAAGGGTTTCCCGTTTTGACCGATGCGCTCTTGGCGGAAGAACACCGGCCCTGGTGATTCCCGCTTGAGGAGAAGAGCAACAACAAGGAATACGGGGAAGCCAACCAGGATGAAAAGGGAAGAGACCAGCAAGTCCAAGAATCGCTTGGAGGCGGCGAACAGAGGTTTTCCCTTTTCGACCACCTGGGAAATCAGCGGTATGGAGTCCAGGCTGTCCACCCTGAATCTCCTGTTGAAAAAGTGGAAAAGCCTCGGGACCACCTGATACTCGACTCCGGCGGCTTCCAATTCCTGACAAAGCCCGACCAACTCCTCCTCTTCCATGTCCGGGTCGGCTACGAAGACCCTTCGAATCCCCTGCTTTTTGGCCAGCTTCGCGATCATTCCTCGACCTCCCAGAATCGGGTGGCCCCGGAGAGAGACGGGCTTCCCGTCAACTCCGCCAACCAGGAATCCCATGAATTTGAACCCCAGGGTCGGGAAAAGCCGAAGCTTCTGCTCAAGATGGAGAGCCATGGGGCCCGACCCGTAGATGGCCACCCGGACATTCCCCCAGCCCCGGGCAAAAAGTCCGGAAAGGATGCGAAACAAGATGGCGCGCTCGAAGGACACCGCCAGGAAGATGGCCAGAAAGAAGAAAACAAACAGGACCCAAGAATAGTGTTCCATGCTGGTGGCCAGGGCCACCATGTCATGAATCGGTTTCAGGACCTGATAGAGGGGCCCCGTGGGAATGCTGGAAGGATCTTCAACTCCCCTGAGGAGGAAAATGGATGTGGAAGAACCAAGGAATGAAACCAGAACCGCTTGAAGGATGCTCCGGTATTCCTCGACATTGAGAATCGATTTTCTCCAGCGATAAAGCCCGAAACCCCAGAAGCAGACCAGGGTGACTCCCGTGATGACGATGAAGAGTTGGGAATACTGGTACCAATGCACCCGGGAGGTGGATTCCGTCAGGATTTGGGTCTTGTAGAAGAGGAAACTGCCGAGACAGGCTCCCAGGATCACCAAGCCGTCCACCCACACTTGGAGGACGATGAACCAAGTGCTGAAATTGTCTTTTAACCAGCGGGTCATTGCTTTCTGGAGGAGAAGCTGGGGACCACTTCGCGCACCGAACCGAGACCCAACCCTACCCTAGAAGCGGGTATGGGGGAGAAGGAATCCCACCTCAGGAGCGCATCGCCCCGCCCAAATCTACGGCGACCCTTTCCACTGCCGACAGGAATTCCTGTTCCTCCTTCTCGCTCAGGGTCCTTTCCGCATCACGCAGCACGGCCCGGAAAGCGAGGCTTCTCTGACCGTCCTCAAGGGGTGGGCCCTCAAAGACGTCGAAAAGGGACAGGCTTTCCA
>DCAK01000058.1:0-2300 GCA_002311925.1 Planctomycetes bacterium UBA1135 | reverse complement strand
CAGGCTTTCCAGGAATTCGCCCGCCGCGCCACGGAGGGCGTCCTCCACTTGGGCATAGGTTACCTTGGAAGGAAGCGCAAGGGCGACATCCACTTTGATTCTCGGGAAGCGAGATGGAGCGCGGAAGCCGGAAGATGAAGTGGCCCCAGCCGCCAGGCAGGCATCCAGGTCCAGAAGCGCCCAGGCGAGATCCGCCTTCCCCTTGCCGATGAAATCGCGAATGCCAGGGGTTACCGACCCGGCCCATGCAACCCCTTGTTCGGAAGATTCCCAAGTCAGGGTGCGCACCGGGTGTCCCCACGGATGGGGGGAGGACGAGGAGGCATTAGCATTCCCCACAGCCGCAGTGTTCAACAGGTCTTCCACCAGGGATTTCGACAGCCCGAAAAGACTGGAGGGCCCATCCGCCACCTCCTCGTGAGGCTGCCAAAGGACCACCCCCAACCAGGCCGTTTCGGCGGGTTCTCCGGATGATTGTGGAAGGTATCCCTTGCCCAATTCGAAGAGGACTCCCCGGGGAGACTCGCGAAGATTTCCCTCCGCTTGTTGGAGCAGGGAAGCGATGGGGTCCTTTCGAATCAAGCAAACACCGTCCTGGACCGGATTCCTGAGGCGCAGGAAGGACTTCGGATCAAGTCCCAATTTCTCCACCCAATTTTCGGCAAGGAAAGAGTAGCCCTGGGTCTCGTGGCCCTGATGGGCGGCGGCCATTCTCCGGGTGAGGTCTCTGGCCAAGATCAGGCGGGAATCCCGAATCGGAGCTTCCACGGGCGCCAGGAGGGGCGCAGCCTGGATTTTGTCGTAGCCGACAATGCGTCCCACCTCTTCCAGAAGGTCTTCCGGGCCTTCGACATCGCGCGTGGCTCTCCAGGACGGGACCTCGACCGTCACCGTTTCCCCGTCCATGGCGGTGGTGAAACCCAAAGCTTCAAGGCTGGTTTCGACTCCGCTCGGTTCAAGGGACAACCCCAAGGCCGTGGAAGCCTTTGGGATGGAGAGAGAAACCGTCACCTTGCGCTGCTGAAGAACGCCTCCGATGGACGGCGGCCCCTGAACGGTGTCCTGGGGACGATGGATTCCAAGGAGGTGAGCGAAACGCCTCAGAGCCAAGGGAGCGAGGGCAGGGTCTAGAGATTTTTCAAAGCGCGAGGAAGCATCGGTCCGAAGAGCATGCTTGCCGGATGTCCTCCTCACCCGGGTTGGGTGGAAGACTCCTGATTCAAGAAGGACACGTCGCGTCCCCTCGTGAATTTGGGTCTCCTCCCCCCCCATCAATCCGGCGAGGGCGATGCACTTCACCGCATCGGCGATGACAAGGTCCCCGGGAAGGAGTTTCCGAGAAACGCCATCCAAGGTGGCCAAGATCTCCCCTTCCGCGGCGGCCCGGACCACGATTCCTGGGCCCTCGATGAGGTCCAAATCGAAAGCATGGGTCGGCTGTCCGATTTCAAGCATCAGGTAGTTCGTGAGGTCCACGAAATCGTTGTGCGGGCGAACTCCAACGGCTTCCAGACGACGGGCGATTGCCTCTCCCGATTTCCCTACGGGATTCCCAAGGTCAATCTGCAAGCCAAGGTAATGAGGGCATCCCTCTTCATCCTCGATGCGAATGGGAATCTCTCCGGGGGTGGAATCCCATTCCGGCACAAGGTCAAGAGCCTTGAGAGGCCTCTTGAGGATGGCGGACAATTCTCGAGCGAATCCGTAATGCCCCCAGAGGTCGGGGCGATGGGTGAGCGACTTGTTGTCCAGGTCCAAAACGGAATCTGGAGGGCCCAGAACATCCCCGATGGGAGCGCCCAACGAGGATTCTTCTCCAAGGACGAGGATCCCGTCGTGCTCCTGCCCGAGTCCGAGTTCCCTACGGGAACAAATCATCCCAAGGGATTCCTGCCCCCTCAGCTTGACCTTTTCGAGGACCGTGCCGTCGGGAAGGGTGGCTCCCAGGGGGGCGAAGGCGATGCGTTGCCCTTTCGCGACATTCGGAGCTCCGCAAACCACTTGAACTGGGTCCCCTTTCCCGCAGTCCACCCGGGTCACGGAAAGCTTGTCAGCGTCTGGATGGGGGTCGCAAGACACCACCTCTCCGACGACCACGCCTGCGGCGCCGGCCCCGAAAATTTCCACGCCCTCGACTTCCGCGGTGTGGAGTGAAAGAAAATCGGCGATTTCAGAAGAGGAGAACCCGTCCAAATCGACGAAATCGCCCAGCCAATTCAGGGAAATCTTCATGCCTTGAATTGCTCCAAGAAACGGAGGTCGCCCGAAAACATCCAGCGAATGTCTTCGATGCCGTAGCG
>DCAK01000051.1:2989-9193 GCA_002311925.1 Planctomycetes bacterium UBA1135 | reverse complement strand
GACTGGGACGAGGGAACCATTCTCCCCATCGTGGATGCAGCGGTCGCCAAGGTGGTGGAATCCGGGGCCATCTGGGCTGGGGGGCACACGGTGCGTTCCAAGGAACCTCTCTTTGGTTTCGCGGTCTTCGGCGAGGTGGCGGAGGACGCCCTTGTGACCAATTCCGGCGCCCGGCCCGGCGACCTCCTTTTCCTCACCAAGCCACTCGGGTGCGGGCCGCTCAACACCGCCGTCAAGAAGGGTGTCGCCGACCCCGGGCAGGTGGAAGCCGCCTGCGCGGGGATGGCCAGACTCAATGACCTTGCCGGGGCGGCGCTTGGGCCCGCAGGAGTCCGGGCCGCCACGGATGTGACCGGATTCGGGCTCATGGGCCACGCCGCAAACCTCGCCCGGGCCTCCGGGGTGGCGCTGAACATCAAGGCGGTGGGCTTGCCGCTCTACGAGGGGGCGGCCGAGTTGGCGGCGAAGGGGGTCCTTTCAGGCGGGGTGAAGCGGGGCCGGGCCGCGCTCGCCGAAGTGACCGAGGTGTCCGACGAAGTCCCCTCCTGGCTGGCCGACCTCTGCTTCGACGCCGAGACCAGCGGCGGCATCCTCGCCTGCGTTCCCGAGGAGGGCCGCGCCGCCTTCGAAGCCGCCTTTCCCCCCGACCAGGCCCCGGCCTTCATCGGCGAAGTCGCGGAAGGCCCCGCCTGCGTGCGGTTGGGGTGAGCCCAATCCTGGGGCAGAGTTAGGATGACGCCCGGAAGGGGGCGGATCGGGGCTGGCGTCCCGCACGGCCTTCAAAGCCGCTGGGGGTGCGCTTGGCGTGTCCCGGTGGGTTCGATTCCCATGNNCCCATGCGCCCCCGCCAATCCAGATGGAAGCCCTGACCCGCCGCGAGCAACTCGTCGAAGCCCTTGCCGCGGGGCATCGGCCGCGCAAGGAATGGGCGCTGGGCCTGGAATTCGAGCAGTTCGTGACCGATGCCGATTGCCGGCCCCGCCAGTATTCGGGTCCGGGCGGGGTGGAAGAACTCCTCGGGAAATTGGCCGACCGGACCGGCTGGACCCCGGCGACCGAGGGCGGCCGCGTCCTTGGCCTGAACGCCGCCGACGGCCGCGCCGTCACCCTGGAACCCGGCGCCCAGCTTGAATTCGGTTCAAGGCCGGAACTGTCCCTTGCGGCCCTCGAAACCCAGCTCCGGGAATACTGCGGCCACCTGCGAGCCCTGGCGGACGAGACGGGGGCCCGATTCCTGGCCGTTGGGGCCCACCCCATGGCCTCGCCGGACGACCTCGAGCGGATTCCCAAGCGCCGCTACGACTACCTCGAGCCGATCCTGCGCGAGGCTTCCGACCTGGGCCTTTGGATGATGCGCTGCACCGCCGGCATCCAGGTCAATTTCGACCATTCCGATGAGGCCGATGCCATGCGCAAGTTGCGGCTGACCTTCGCCCTGGCGCCGGTGGTCTGCGCGATGTACGCCAATTCCGGCATCCGTGCGGGGGAGCCCTCGGGGTTCGCCAGCTGGCGGGGCCATGTTTGGACCCGGACCGACCCGGCGCGATGTGGGATTCCCGAGGCCTTGGTCCGGCCCGGCGCCGGATTCGAGGACTATGTGGACTGGATGCTGGATGTCCCCATGGTCTTTCTTCAGAGGGGCGGCCAATGGGTGGACCCCGCGGGCCGCACCTTCCGCCAACACTTCGAGGCGGGCGACGCCATCGAGGAGGATTGGAGCCTCCACCTGTCGTCCCCCTTTCCCGAGGCCCGGTTTCGCCCCCAGATCGAGTTACGTTGCGCCGACACGGCTTCACCCTCGATGGCCTTGGCCCTGTGCGCCCTGGTGAAGGGATGGTTCTACGACGACACTGCCCTGGACGCGGTTGAAGCCGCGGTGGGGGGGTGGAGCCACCCGGAAATCGTGGCCGCCTGGGAAGCGGGGCATCGCCAGGGCCTGGCCGCTCCCGGACCCGACGGCCGAACCCTTCTGGAGCACGCCCGGGAATTGGTCGCACTAGCCCGCCTGGATTCTGCCGAAGAATCCTGGCTGGAACCCATCCGGGGTCTCCTGGCCGGAGGCCGTTCCAATGGCGAAATTCAGGCCGAGCAGGCCGTAGAAGATCTCCCCGCGACGCTCCAGGCCATTGCCGCAGAGACTCGCTGTGGGCGGGCCTACGCCTGAAGGTGGGCACCACCCCCATCCTTGTGATGCGGCGGCGCTAGCCTTGCCCTCCGTGGCGGAAGAGGAAGCACCCCTCCTGTTCGAGGAGACCAGCCGCGAGGAAAGGTTGGCAGTCCGCCGCGCCCTCTTCGCTCACCAGGACGGCCTTGCATTCCTGCCCGTGCTGGCGGCGCTCCGCCGCCGCGGGGTTCTCCAAGCCCTGGCGGGGGGGGCCTCCTCCTGCGCGCTGGGGCGCGAGCTTGGGGCCCGGCCCGGGCCCTTCCATGTCGCCCTGCGGGCCCTCGCTTCGCAGGGGTGGCTGGAAGGATGGAGTGCTCCGCGCACCCCCGGGGACCTGGATGCGGGGATGGACTTGCGCATGTCGGCTGGCGGTCTCGCCGCCTGTCGCCTTCTGGAGGGAGCCCGCGAAACCCTGGCCATGGCGGAGGCCTTTCTTCCCGCGGCCGAAAAGATGGAAGGATGGTTGCTGCGTGGGGAATCGGCCCCAGAATCCGCCCCGGATTTTGCCGAGCTCCTGGAAGCCCGCGAGCAGGGTTGGGGTCTTCCCCCGGCGGAAGGGGACCACGAGGCGGCCGCCCGGGAACGCCTTGGGGAATTTTTCGACGGCCTGATTGCCGGGCCTCTCCTGGTGACCCTTACCCGGAACGGCCTGGTTCGCCGGGAAGGATCGGGTCGCGAGATTCGCATCCTTCCCCACCTGGATGAAGGGCCTTTGGAGGGGGACGAAGCGGCCCGTCGCCTGGCCGAGGAGGTTCCCCCTGCGCTGGCGGCGCTTGGCTGGATGCGGCCCGACGCCCCGCTCTTGACCCGGATGGGGCGAGCCGCCGCCTTCGTGGCCACTGCCTACGGGGTCACCCTTTCCTACCTGCCGCTTCTTCGCCAGGCCGGCGCAATGACCTTCGGCAACACCACCTTCCGGAAACTTTTTCCCAGGACCGCCGAAGGGGCCGAAACCCATGTCGACCGGCGCCTCAACATCTGGGGCAGCGGCGGCGCCCACGAGCTCTATTTCCGCAAGGTGGACGAGGTCATCGAGGGTCTGTTTTCCCGGCCCGACCCGCCGCGGGCGGTGTGCGACACTGGCTGCGGGGACGGCAGCTTCCTGGTTCACATGGCCGAGGTTCTTCGCGACCGCTTGGACTGGGATTTCGAGCGGAATCCGGTCTGGTTCCTGGGGTCCGACCTCAACGGCCAGGCCAGGGCCCTAGCGGCCGAAACCCTGCGCGCGGCCGCCATCCCCCAGGCCGCCATCATTGACGAGGCCATTGACATCAACTATCCCGATGAACTGGCCGCCGGAATCGAGCGGCTCGGCCTGGAGGTCATTGGATCCGGTGGCCCCCGACCCCTTACCGCAGCCGACGCCCTCCACACCAATTCCATGCTGGTCCACAATCGCCGTTACCTCCCTCCGGAATCCGTCGACATGCCGGAAAGCGGCACCGACGGCGCCTTCGTGGACGGGGAGGGGGGCGTGGTGCCCGGCCGCGTGCTGCAGCAGAACCTGGTCGAGTTCCTGGGCCGCTGGGAACCCTATGTGCGCCGCTACGGCTGGCTTTTCATCGAGCTTCACACCCTGGCCACCGGGGTGGTGGCCGAGGATCCCGGCCGCACCCCGACCCTGGCCTACGACCTCACCCACGGCTTCAGCAACCAGTACACCGTCGAGCGGCCCGAACTCCTTGCCGCCGCCCGGCTGGCCGGCCTCCGCGAAGGCCCCGCCGCATGGCAGGCCGAATTCCCCGAAGGCGCCCGCGCCCGCGTTTCAGTCAACTACCTGCTCGGCGGCGGCTGAGGGCGAGGTGGGCTGAAACGGAAATGGATTTTTCGGGAACGCCCAATCCCACCCTGGATTGGACGGAAACTCGACCGAATCTTCTTCTGAAACGAGCCTCCTTCAATGTGGTTCAACTTCCAGGTTCATCCCTGTTTGCAGTTGGAGGAGGGGCCACCCATGGGGAAAGTCTGTCTCCGCAGGGCCCCTTGTAGTATATGATATATATCCTATACTTAGTTGCATGAAGGCCCAGGAAGCCCGGTCGAGTGGTAGCGCAGGGCGGGCGGCGTTGAGTCCTCGCCAGCGGCAGGCGCTGGACGCGGTGCGGGCCTTCGCGGCGGAAAGGGGTCTACCGCCCACCCGGGCCGAACTGGGACGCCGCCTGGGGGTCAGTCCGCAGACGGCTGATTTCCACCTGCGCGCCCTCGAGCGCAAGGGCAGGGTCCGGCTGGGTCGCCGCTCGCGTTCCATCGCCTTCGAACCCGCGGCCCGCGATGCGGGCTCCACCGGGGCCGGCGTCCGCATGGTGCCCCTGGTCGGGCGGGTGGCGGCGGGCGCGCCGCTGATGGCGGTGGAAAACTTGGAAGGAACCCTGCCGCTTCCCGAGGGCAGCGGCGCCGATTTCGCCCTGCGGGTGCAGGGAGATTCCATGGTCGAGGCGGGCATCCTCGACGGCGACCTGGTCCTGGTCGAAAAGAGCGACCAGGCCGCCCCCGGCGACATCGTGGTGGCGATGGTGGGCGAGGGCGAGACGGTCGAAGCCACGGTCAAGCGCTGGCTGCCCGGCCGGGGCCGGGTGGTTCTGCGCCCCGCCAACGCCGCCCACACCGACATCGTCGTCCGCGAGGGCGAACCCCTTTCCCTGGCTGGCCGGGTGGTCGGCGTGCTGAGGATGTGGGACTGACCATGGCCATCGCAATCCCCTGGCTGGAGGAAGTCGTCGCCGACGGCGCGACCGCGGGTTTTGAACGGGGCGAGGGCACCTTCTTCCTCGAGGTGCACGACGCCTCCGACGCCGAAGAGGGTTTGCACGAGGGCGACCGCCTGGCGGTTTCGGCCGACACCGACGCCGAGCCCGGCGACCTGGTGGTGTGGTGGATGGGGAAGGCCCGCACCCAGGCCCTTGCCCGGGTGGGGGACGACTTCGCCCTGCGGGCGGTGGCCGGATTCCCCGGACCTCCGGAGGAGGGCGGCAACCCCTTGGTGCGCGGCGTCGTGGTCGGCCGCCTGCGACGGCTCTAGGGCCGTGGACCCCAGGCCGATTCTGCACGTCGATCTCGATTCCTTCTTCGTGGCGGTCGAGCGGGTTCTGGACCCCCGCCTGAACGGTCGCCCGGTGGCGGTGGGCGGCTCGCCGGAAAGCCGCGGGGTGGTGTCTTCCGCCTCCTACGAGGCCCGGGCCCGTGGAGTCCGCTCGGGCATGGCCATGGCTCGGGCCCTGCGGCTGTGCCCGGACCTGGTGCGGGTGCGCGGGCGGCACGAGGTCTACGCCCGGGCATCCAAGGCGGTGCGGGGCGTGCTGGACGGGTTTTCCCCGGTGGTGGAGCCCCTGTCGGTGGATGAAGCCTGGCTCGACCTGGGGGGAACCGGAATCCTGTTCGGCGGCGCAGTCGATACGGCCGAACGGATTCGCAAGGAGGTCCGCGACCGCCTGCGGCTCGACCTGACGGTGGGCGTGGCCCACAACCGCCTGGTCAGCAAGGTGGCCTCGACCTTCGCCAAACCCCGAGGGCTGTTCGAGGTCCGCCTCGGTTGCGCGGCGGGCTTCCTGGCGCCCTTGCCGGTGCGTTCCCTGCCCGGAGTGGGGCCGGTCACCGACCGACGGCTCCAGGAATTGAGCATCCCCCGGTTGGGCGTGTTGGCGGCCACCGAAACATGGTTTCTGGAAGCCGTCTTCGGGAATTCAGGTCCCTCCATGCGGGCCCGCGCCCGCGGGGAGGACAGCACCCCGGTGCGGCCGCCCGGCGAGGCTCCCACACGCCGTTCCATCGGCCATGAGGAAACCTTCCCGGAAGACATCGACGATCCGCGCCTGCTCAAGGCCCGCCTGCGTCGCCTTCTCGACAAGGCCGCCCGTCGCTTGCGGAAGAAGGGCCTCCTGGCCGGGAAGGTTTCGGTGAAGATCCGCTGGGCCGACTTCAGCACCGTCACGCGCGACGCCACCCTGGCCCAACCCACCGACCACGACCTGGAATTGGTGGGCCCGGCGATGGACCTGTTCGACCGGATGGCGGCCCGCCGCCCCCTGGTACGCTTGGTCGGT
>DCAK01000051.1:773-2971 GCA_002311925.1 Planctomycetes bacterium UBA1135 | reverse complement strand
TTGGCGCGGGGTTTTCGCCAACCCTCCTTCTTTGACCACCGCACCGAGCGCTCACGCCGGTTGGTTTCGGCCATGGACGCGGTGCGAGGCCGCCACGGCTTCGATGCGGTGAGGGCCGGAGAGGCGGTGTGGCTGTCCAACTCTCGGTAACCACTCCCTGGTCCTTCCACTGGGGTGCGAGCTGGCCCGAAGAAATGGCCCTGCGGGCCGCAGCGCGAGGGATCTCCGCCCTGGGATTGGCCGACCGGGACGGAATCCACGGGGCGGTCCCCTTCCAGAAGGCCTGCGAGGCCCACGGCATCCAGCCCATCCTGGGGACCGATTGCGCCGACCCGGGCGGCTCCCGGGCCAGGCTGCTCGCCCTGGACGCGGAGGGGTGGGGCGGAGTTTGCCGCATCGCCACCCGCTGGGGAACCGCGGGCCGTGAAGGATCCTGGAGCTTGGAGGGTGCGCTGGTGCGGGAAGGAGGGGGGTTCGCGGTGTTGTCGGACGACCCGGGCCTTCTGGTGCGGGTGGCGGCCCAGAGGGGGCCGGAGGATTTGTTCGCCCTGTCGGCCAGGACCGCCCAAGCCACCGGTCTTCCGCACATTGCGGCTCCGCGGGTGGCTTTCGTCAACCCGGAAAGTCATCGCCTCCACAGGCTGCTGGTGGCCATCGGCCGCAACGACCGGATTTCCAGGCTTCCTCCGGCAGCCGCCGCCCCGCCCTCGGCATGGCTTGAGGACGCCGCCCGCCTGGCCCATCGGTTCCGAGAAAACCCCGGGGCCCTGCGAGAGGCCGAGGAACTCGCCGAGCGGGCCACTTTTCGGATTCCTCTCGGCCAGCGACTTCTTCCCCGCTTCCCGGTTGCCGGGGGAGGATCCGCCCAGGCCCGTCTGGCCAGGATGTGCGAGCGGGGTTTTCGCCGCCGCCGGGTGACGGGCCAACCGGGTTACCGAGCTCAGCTGAACCGAGAACTGGCCCTCATCGGGGAACAGGGCCTGGCCGATTACTTTCTCATCGTGGCCGACATTGCCGCTTTCGCTCGCCGCGAAGGCCTGGGTTCGTGCGGACGGGGGTCGTCCGCCAACAGCCTGGTCGTCTGGTTGCTGGGCCTGACCGAGGTGGACCCGGTCCGCAACGGCCTCTGGTTCGACCGCTTCCTGCACCGCGGCCGCCTGGATTTTCCCGACGTGGACCTGGATTTCGCCTGGGACGAGCGCGACCGGGTTCTTTCCCATGTCCTGAATCGATGGGGGCGCGACCGGGTGGCGATGATTTCCACTCACGCCACCTTCGCCCGGCGAGGCGCGGTCCGGGAAGCCGCCCTGGCGCTGGGCCTTCCTCAGGGTGAAGTGGAAGCCTTTCGCCGCCGCTGGCGCCCCGACAGGCCCGCTCCCGAGGAACCCTGGGCCCGGGTGGTGAGAATGGCCGAGGCCCTGAAGGGCTTTCCCCGGCATGTGGGGGTGCACCCGGGTGGCACGGTGGTGGCCCCTTCGCCGCTGACCGACCACCTTCCCCTGCAACATGCCCGCAAACATGTGGAGGGGCGGCCCGTGACCGTGACCCAGTGGGACATGGGCCCCGTCGAGGAGGCGGGCCTGCTGAAAATCGACCTGCTCGGAAACCGAGGGTTGGCCGTCATCCGGGATGCGGCGGCCTCGGTAAGGCGGAATACCGGCCTGGCCCTCGACCCCGCCCGGCTCGACCCGGAAGCCGATTTCGCCACCACCCGGATGCTGGCCAGCGGCGGCACCATGGGGTGTTTCTACATCGAATCGCCCGGAATGAGGCAACTGCTCGAAAAATTGCGTTGCCGCGACTTCTCAACCCTGGTGGCGGCCTCCTCCATCATTCGCCCGGGAATCGCCTCTTCGGGAATGATGGCCGCCTATGTGGATCGTTTTCTCGAGGTCCGTCGAACCGGCCGCCACGACCCCGATTGGTACCTCCACCCCGTCATGCGGTCCCTTCTGGAGGAGACCTTCGGGGTGATGACCTACCAGGAGGATGTCCTGCGGGTGGCCGGCAAGGTGGCCGGGATGGATGCTGCCGATGCCGATGGCCTGCGCAAGGCGATGAGCCGCAAGAAGGCGGCCGACCCGGTGGAAAAGTGGAGGGACCGATTCATCGGCGGGGTCCGGGCCGCGGGTTGGTCCGAGGACGCCGCCGCCGAGCTGTGGCGGCAGGTGGACTCCTTTTCCGGCTATTCCTTCTGC
>DCAK01000051.1:524-691 GCA_002311925.1 Planctomycetes bacterium UBA1135 | reverse complement strand
AAGGCCCACCATCCGGCAGAATTCATGGCGGCGGTGTTGAAGAACCAGGGGGGCTTCTACGGGGTCCAGGCCTACCTATCCGAAGGCCGCCGCCTGGGCCTGGCCCTGCGGCCCCCCTGTGTTCAAAAAAGCGTCCGGGGATTTTCAGGAGGTCGCGGCGAAGTCCG
>DCAK01000051.1:0-420 GCA_002311925.1 Planctomycetes bacterium UBA1135 | reverse complement strand
GCAGGGCTCGGAGAAATCGGCAGCCTGGGCGAGCGGGCGGCGACCCGCATCCTGGAAACCCGCCGGGTGGGCGGACCCTTCGTCTCGATGGACGACCTGGCCAGCCGTGCCGAGCCGCCCCCCGCAGCCTGGGAGATGATGGTGAAATCGGGGGCCCTGGACGGGATTCCTGACGGGCTCAACCGAGCCGAGCGGATGCGCTGGGCCGCGCTCCATGCCCGGGGTCGACCCGGAGGAGGGGGCAGGTTGCTTCCGCCCGAGCCTCTCCGGCCCCCCCCCGGAGCGCCCGAATTTTCTCGGCGAACCCTCCTGGAGCAGGAATACGAGGCCCTGGGTTTCCTCATGACCGCCCATCCGCTCGAGCTCCACGCCGCCGCGGTGAGGGAATCGAGCGCGATTCCCGCCCGAGAAGTCGTGCTT
>DCAK01000063.1:339-3161 GCA_002311925.1 Planctomycetes bacterium UBA1135 | reverse complement strand
GGGATTTCCGTCTTCATCGTGCCGCCCTGACTCTCTCCCAGGAAGCAGCGGATGGCGTCGACCTGTCGGCTTTCGCCGGTGAAAAAGGCGTCGAACTTCTTGCTGAAACCCAACCCGTGCCGCGGAGCCAGCTGATTGACCTTCCCCGCATCGGCACCGCCGAATTGGGTGAATTGTTCCGTGGAGAAACCGGGCAATGGCTTCCCAAGGCCATCCTCGTGGCTGACCTCGCCTTCGTCATCCGTCCCACTGAAATCCAGCCTCGGGCCATGCCCCCCGTCGAGGAAATACGCGATTCGGTGATCGACTTCTGGCGGGAAGGGAAGCGCGAAGACCTCGCTCGCGATGCCGCCCGGGCTTTCCTGGACGGCCTGCCCAAGCCTGAGGGCCACATCGCAGGCGACCCCGTCATTGTGGATGAAGCCGCTTTCGCCGCCGCCTCCTCGGCGGCCGGTGAGGAAACTCTCCAACTCGACTGGATTGCCAGGCGCCCCCGTCCGGTGATCGACCCTCTCTGGGAAGAGGATGAGAAAATCCAGCCCTGGTTGCGGATTCAGGTGGGTCGGCAGCTGGACGATCTCCTCGACGGTCAAGCGGCCGGGCCTTATGAATTCTCGGGAGGAGCCCGCCAAATTCTGGTTCGCCTGGAGGGCCGGCGTCCCGCCGACCCGGACATTATGTGGCCGGGAGAAATGGCCCCGGCACGGGCCCGCAGCAACCAGGAAGCCCTGCGTCGTTTCAACAGCGACAGCCTTTCCTACGAGGGCTTGGCTCGGGCCTGGAATATTCAGCGGACCCTCGACCCGGCCCAGGGCTGATTCCGAATCCGGTGGGGCTGAATGTGGCCCCTGGCCGAAATCCCCCTCAGTTTCCCGGCGGAGGTCCGGCGAAAGGTTCCCAGGCGGGAAGAATGCGGACCACAAGGCTCCGGACCATGGCCTCGTCCAGGCCAGGGTGGGAAAGCACCCTTTCCACCAGCGCCCGGTGGTCGTCGGCGTAGAAGGAAGCCGAGCGAAGGGCATCCCGGCAGGAATGGATGAGTTCGAGCGCTTCGGCGGGGCGGTCGGTGGCCATTCGGGCCTGGGCAAGGGCACGGGTCAAATGGCCGGCCAACAAGCGAGGCCTCGCGGTGGCGTCGCCTTTCAGAAGCTGGGCGATGGCGCCTTCCTTCTGGCGGGTTGCTTGCTGGTCAAGCCAAGTGGTGCGGTTGTGGCGCACCGCGGGATGGCCGGGGTCGACCCTCTCCGCGAGATCCAGAAGCTCGAGGGCGAGGGGTTCGTTGCCGGCCTCCAATTCCATCCGGAAAAGTCCGGTGAGGGCGAACAAATCGGCCGGGTCGAGACGGAGCGAGCGCATCAATTCCTCGCGAATTCGATCCGGGCTTTCTCCCGCCGCGGCAAGTTCGGCGGTCAAAAGGTCACGCGCTCTCACATCCCATGGCCGCCAGTGGATGGCCTGTTCCAACATTTCCCGCCCCCCCGGTACGAAGGTGGGGATGCCCGGTTGCTCGAAGGCTCCGGAATCCTCCAGGGCCCGCATCCGTTGGCCGACGGCCCTTTCCCCCATGATTTGGGAGGGGCCGAGGAAGGCCCCGAGGAGAACGAGGGGCCCGAGGAAGGCGAGCCCTCGGAGGGAGCGGCCCGGAAGGACGGCATGGGAGGGCCAGGTCAGCAACAAGGCCCCCAAGGCGAGGGTGGCGGGGTTGTCGGAGAGGGGGGAGCGGACCAGGGCGTGGACCCCGAGGGCTGCGAGAGCGGGCCCGGTCCATGAAGCTCGAGAGGGGTTTCGCAGGAGACGGAACAGGCCCGCAGCCAGAAGAATTCCGCCCACCCAGCCGCATTCCAGGAGGCCGAGTAGGGGTTCCGAGTGGGGAGTCTTGGCCCTGCGAGCCGACGGGTCGTCGGCGCGCGGTCCGGATGGGAGCGGCCTCCAGGCAGGATGTTCCCTTTCAAAGGTCCCCAGGCCCATACCCAGGGGCCATCGGCTAGCCTGGGCCAGGCCCGCGAGGTTCTCATTCCAACGGCCGGTGACGGTGGAAAAGGCGGGGCTTCCGGCCTCCCCGGGATCCCTCACTGCCCACGCGGGATGAGAAGTTTCTCGGGCAATTTCACCGCCAGCGAACACCAAGAGCAGCACCGCTGCAGCCGCCCATCGACGGGGCTGCCTTCCGCAGGCCACCGCCAGGCCCAGGGGGACGGAAATCCGTGCCGCCAGGACGTCAAGGAATCCAAGCTGGAAGGCTACCGGCAACAGGATCCAACCCAGGAGCCGGTTCGAGCCCGTCCAGGGACGGGTTCCCGCGAATCCAGCCACCAGGAGAACCGCGAAAAATTCGGCGGCGTGGTTGCGGCCTCCGAGGGGGGCGGAGGGAGCGGCGCCCGGACCGGGAGACCACCCGAACGGGTCCAGGCCCATCACCTGAAGGAGACCCAAGAAGGCTGCTGCCGCTCCGCCGATGAGAATCCAGGGAAGCGCCCGGTCAAGGTCCTTGCCCAGGGAGGGAGCAAGGGCCGCGAGCGCCAGGGCCGCGAAGAGCGGGGCCCGGTCGGCCAGTCCGCCGATGAGCGCCGACCCATCCCCTCCCAGCCAGGGAATGAATCCGAGCAGGAGGCCAAGGGCCATGAACAGGATTCCCGGCGCCGGAGTCGGCACCAGTTTCTGTTTCACGCAGACGGCGAGAAGGGCGAGGCAGGTGATGCCAAGGATTCCTCCCCCAAGCCGTGAGGGGTCAAGGATGAAGGGGGACCACGCGGCCAAGGGGGCGAGGGCGCATGCGACGAGCAGGACGACCCTCATGCCTCACACCGGGTCTTCCGCCGCCG
>DCAK01000063.1:0-281 GCA_002311925.1 Planctomycetes bacterium UBA1135 | reverse complement strand
CCTTCTCGGCGGTGGGAGGACGCAGCTCGCCGCCCGATTCCCGTACCTCCTGAATCAGAATCCGGGCCCGGTCAAGAATCCCGTTCACGAAGGAGCCGGATTGCGAGGTGGAATACCGCTTGGCGATGTCGATGGCCTCGTTGATGACCACCTTGAAGGGAACCTCAGGCTTGTGGATGAGCTCGTAGACCGCCATCCTCAGGACATTGCGGTCGACATGGGCCATTCTTTCCAGCCGCCAGTTTTCGGCGATGGCCTCGATCCAATCGTTGAGGTCGTCG
>DCAK01000092.1:2622-2899 GCA_002311925.1 Planctomycetes bacterium UBA1135 | reverse complement strand
TTCTCGTCACTCCCTACAGAGTGGTGAAGAAGGGAAAAGTTACGGAAGAAATCGCCTACCTGCGCGCCGACGAAGAATTCGAAAAGCTGTTCGCCCCCGCCGACACGCCCATTGCCAAGGGGTCCAAAATCGAGGGGGACGAGGTCGGACTGGTGATGTCCCGCTACCACGGGGAATTCACCCTCAAGCCGGTGAACGAGGTCGAGTACCTGGACATCGACCCGAGCCAGATTCTCGGGATTTCAGCCTCCCTGATCCCCTTCCTTGAGCACGACGA
>DCAK01000092.1:2192-2554 GCA_002311925.1 Planctomycetes bacterium UBA1135 | reverse complement strand
GGGGTCGAACATGCAGCGCCAGGCTGTTCCTCTCCTGCGGACCGAACCGCCTCTGGTGGGAACCGGGATGGAGAGGGCGGTGGCCCTCAACTCGGGGATGGTGGTCCGCGCCCGCCAGGCCGGAACCGTCGAATATGTGGACGCCCAGACCATCAAGTTCAAGGACGACCCCGAACCTTATGTCCTCCGGAAATTCAACGGCACCAACGAACACACCTGCCTCAACCAAAAGCCACTGGTTCGCGTCGGCCAGAAGGTCAAGAAGGGAGATGTGCTGGCCGACGGTCCCGCCACCCACCAGGGCGAGCTTGCCATCGGCAAGAACCTCCTGGTCGCCTTCATGTCGTGGGAGGGATACAACT
>DCAK01000092.1:335-2113 GCA_002311925.1 Planctomycetes bacterium UBA1135 | reverse complement strand
GTTCGACGTCGAGATCCGCGAGACGAAGCTGGGTCGCGAGGAATTCACCCGGGACATTCCCAACGCCGGCGAACGCGCGCTGCGCCATCTCGATGACGAGGGAATCGTTCGCGTCGGGACCCGAGTGGGCCCCAACGACATTCTCGTCGGCAAGATCGCGCCCAAGAGCAAGACTGAACTGACCCCGGAGGAAAGGCTTCTCCACGCCATCTTCGGACGGGCCGGCGAGGACGTGAAGAACGTTTCCCTCAAGCTCCCTGCCGGTGTCTCCGGCATCGTCATCGGGGCTGAAAAGTTCACCCGGATTCAAAACATGACCGCCGGCGAGCGTCGCGCCGCCCATGAACAAATTCGCAAGAACGAGGCGGAATACGACGAATTCCTCCGCATGGAACTCAAGAGTTGCATCCAGGAACTCGAGAGCTACCTCGGGAGCAAAGTCAAGGACCCTGAGACCAAGAAGGCGGCCAAGGTGGTCGACACCACCCTTCCCATCGACTTGATGAGAATCAAGAATCTCCTGCCCAAGTACGCGGAAGGGGTGGAGAACCCCGCCCGTCGTTCCAAGGCCGAGGAGATCGCCCGATTCCGCATCGATCGCATCGACGACAAGGAAGCCTGGAAGAACAAGGTCAACACCCGCTTGAGCAGGGGGGACGACCTTCCCAATGGCGTTCTGGAAATGGTGAAGGTCTACCTCGCCACCAAGCGGAACCTCTCCGTGGGTGACAAGATGGCCGGCCGCCACGGAAACAAGGGGGTGATTTCCATCATCCTCCCCGAGGAGGACATGCCCTTCCTCGAGGACGGAACTCCCGTTCAGATCATTCTCAACCCTCTCGGGGTTCCCTCGCGAATGAATGTCGGGCAGATTCTCGAGACCCACCTCGGGTGGGCCGCAAAGGAGGCCGGATTCCGCGCATTCACGGGCGCCTTCGATGGCGCAACGGAAGAGCAGATTGAAGAGGCCCTCATCGAGGCCGGCCTTCCCGGGTCGGGCACCGCCACCATCATGGATGGAAGAACCGGCCAATCCTTCGAGCAGAAGGTGTGCGTGGGTTACATGTACATGCTCAAGCTCCACCACCTGGTGGATGACAAGGTGCACGCCAGGTCCACGGGCCCTTACAGCCTCATCACCCAGCAACCCCTGGGAGGCAAGGCTCGCTTCGGCGGCCAGCGCTTCGGAGAAATGGAGGTCTGGGCCCTGGAGGCCTACGGCGCTGCCTATCTCCTGCAGGAACTGCTGACGGTCAAATCCGACGACGTGGATGGTCGGACCAAGATCTACGAATCGATGGTCAAGGGCAAGAACATCCTGGAGCCCGGAACGCCGGTTTCCTTCGAGGTGTTGATGAACGAAATCCGGGGCTTGGGCCTCAACATTCAGCTCGAAGAAAAGAGCAACTGAGGAGGAATTTGAAATGATGACAAAAACCGAACCTGCCGCTACCGACGCCCCTGTCATTCCTCCGCCCCCCCAGGCTCCCGGCCTGGAAGACAAGGAAGCCCTCCAGGTTTCCATTCGCCTTGCGTCTCCCGAGGATTTCCGCTCCGCCTCCTATGGTGAGGTCAAGAAGCCGGAAACCATCAACTACCGAACCTTCAAACCGGAACGGGATGGCCTCTTCTGCGAAAGGATTTTCGGACCGGAACGCGATTACGAGTGCCACTGTGGCAAGTATCGGGGTCAAAAGCACATGGGCATCGTCTGCGACAAGTGCGGCGTGATGGTCACCACCAGCCGCGAGCGACGCAAGCGCATGGGCCACATCAAC
>DCAK01000092.1:0-313 GCA_002311925.1 Planctomycetes bacterium UBA1135 | reverse complement strand
GCCCACATTTGGTTCTTCTCGGTCACCCCCAGCCGGGTGGGCAATATCCTCGGGATGAAGAAGACGGAACTCGAGAGAGTGATCTACTTCCAGGATTACGTGGTTCTCGACCCGGGCGAAAGCGAGTTCAAGAAGTTCCAGCTCATAACCGAGGATGAATACCGCCGCGCCCGCGCTCAATTCGGTTCCTCAGTCGAGGCCGGCATGGGAGCGGAAGCTGTTGCCCAGTTGCTCAAAGAGATCAATCTCGAAACCCTTTCTCTTCAACTCAGGGACGACCTGCGGGAATGCAAATCCAAGCAGAAGATGGCCG
>DCAK01000079.1 GCA_002311925.1 Planctomycetes bacterium UBA1135 | reverse complement strand
AGGGGCCCAGGTGAGCCAGCTTCGTAGACCGGTGGAGTCGGGGTGGGGGGCTGGAATGTCGGGAAGCAAGCCTCCGACCCTGTCGCTCGTGATGTGGCCCTCGAGAATTTTTCCGGAGGGAGTGAGGTAGTAACCGGCGGTGAATTTGACGGCGAATTCCCCGGACGGATATTTCTGCACCCTCTGGTAGACCCCCTTTCCGAAGCTGGGTTCGCCCACCAGAATCGCCGCGCCACCGTCCCGCAGGGCCCCGGCGAGGATTTCGCTTCCCGAAGCGCTCCTCGAGTTGATGAGGACCACCACGGGGAGGTCCGGGTGGGTGGTCAAGTCGGAATCCGCGCTCCTTTCCTGGAGCCAACCCTGCCTGCCAATGAGGGAGCAGATGCGTCCCTTGTCGAGAAAGCGGGAGGCAATGTCGACGGTCGCGTCAAGGAGTCCGCCGGTGTTGAAGCGGAGATCAAGAATGAGCCCTCGAAGGGGTCCATGGGCTTCGAGTTCCGCCAGGGCAGCGTCCAATTCCGAAGGGGTGGAGCGGGCGAAGGAGCGGAGATGGAGGGTGCCGATTCCCTTTTCCCGGTCGAGGAGGGCGACCTTGGCGACGGTGCCGGTGGGGACTTCGCGGCGCACGACCTCGGTTTCAAAAAGGCTTCCGTCCTCCCTCGAAAGGGAGAGAGACACGGACGTTCCCGGCAGACCCTTCACTCGGGATAGGAGTTCTCCCATCGCCATTCCCCTGACATCTTCACCGTCCACCGAGAGGATGGTGTCTCCAGGCCTCAATCCAGCGGATTCGGCCGGGCCGCCGACGACCGGGTATCGGATGAGACCTCCATGCACGACCAGGGCTCCGATTCCGATGAGTTTCCCCTCGGAGTCCTCCTCCATGGCGCGGAGGTGTTGAGGGCCCACGAAATAGGAATAGGGGTCTTCGAGGGAGGCCATCATTCCCTTCACTCCTTGGCGCATGAGCCAGGTGGGGTCCTTGGCCACGACATAATCCTCGACGAGTTGCTCGTGAAGGAGGCTCAGCATTTGAGCTTCCTTCCGGCTCCCCAAATCCTGGAGCCAAGGTCCGAGGACTCCGGCGGCGAGAAAAAATCCCACTGCGGACAGGATGATTCCCGCAGCTAAACCCTGGGTGAACCTGGACATTTCTCTCATCGTCGACGATTTTAGCCTTTCGACAGGGTCCCGATAAAAAGAGATTGCCGAAGGGGCGGTACCACCCCTTCGACGTTTAACCACTTCTCTTTCACCCGAGAGAGGAAGGTTCCAAGAACCAACCGAATCATCACCCTTGATGGGGGCTTCTGTCGGAGAAATCCCCCGGGAATCTGGCGGATGGAAAGAAACTCAGGTCGACCAGAGACCCGGGGAAGCATGGTCCAGGTCGTCCGGGGAAGGATCTCCAAGCTCCTTCAGAGCCAGAATCGCTTGCTCGTCATCGGGGGCCATGCCATGGAAATCAGAAACATCCTCCATGTAGGAAACCCCCTTCCCGATCATGGTTCGGCAGGCCAGGAGGGAGGGCCTTTCCGTTTCAGCTTTCGCTGCGGCCAGAGCCGCCGAGAGAGCCTGGAAATCATGGCCATCGATTTCCTGCACATGCCACCCGAAGGCGGCGTATTTGGCCCCGATGTCGCCCGGGTTCATGACATCCTCGGTTCGCCCGTCGATTTGGATTCCGTTCCAATCCAGGAGCAGGGTGAGGTTGCCCAAGCCGTAATGGGCGGCGGCGGTAGCCATTTCCCAGGGCTGACCCTCCTGGCTCTCCCCATCCGATGTGATGGCGTAGATTCGAGAGTCAAGCCGGTCCATCTTCGCGGCAAGCGCCATCCCCGCAGCGACCGAGACTCCGTTTCCGAGGCTGCCGGTGCTCATTTCGATTCCTGGCAGGGCTCCCCTGTGGGGGTGCCCCTGGAGGGGGCTCCCGAACTTGCGAAAGGTGTGGAGCTTTTCCACCGGAAAGAAACCGCGCCGGGCCAGGGAGGAATAGAGAACGGCGCAGCAATGGCCATTGCTCAGAATCAACCTGTCACGCAAAGGGTGTTCGGAATTTTCGGGGTCGAGGCGCAGCTCCTGAAAGTAGAGAGTCGCGAAAATCTCGGCGAGGCCGAGAGGGCCACCGGGATGGCCGCATCCGGCGGCATGGACCATGCGAATCACATCCCTGCGTATGCGGTTGGCGATTTCCGCCATCTCTGTCGCATCCTGGGGCGCCGGGGCTTGGGGAGGGGCGGCGAGGGTCATCGGGTTTCTCCGAGGAACCGACGGGCCTTCTCGGCGATGCCGGGACCGTCCAGGTGATAGTGGTCGAGAAGGGCCGCGGCCGGACCGGTTTGCCCGAATTGCCCCGTCATGCCGTGCCTTCGCATGGGCACCAGGGCTCCGTTTTCAAGAAGGGTGCCGGCGACGGCTTCCCCGAGGCCTCCGACAATCTGATGCTCCTCCACGGTCATGACCCTGCCGCAGGTCCGGGCGGCCTCGCAGACGGTCTCGGCGTCGAGAGGGTCGACCGTGGCGCAATCGACAATCGTGCATTCCACGCCCTCCTGGGAAAGCTCGTCAGCGGCGAGAAGGCATTGGTAGACCTCGACCCCGCAGGCAACCAGGGCCAGGTCGCTTCCCTTTCTGTGGACCACCGCCTTCCCGAAGACGAAATCCGGAGCGTCGTCCATGACGGGGGTCGCCGCCCTGGAGGTGCGCATGTAGCAGGGACCCTCCGTGGTGGCGATGGCCTCCACCGCGGCTTCGGTTTGCTTGGAATCCGCAGGGACCACCACCTTCATGCGCGGAAGAACTCGCATCAGGGCGATGTCCTCGAGCATCTGGTGGGAGGCGCCATCCTCGCCCACCGTGATTCCTGCGTGGCTGGCCACGATCTTGACGTTCAGATTGGGAACGCAAATGGACTGTCGAATCTGTTCCCAAGCCTTGCCGGCGGCGAATATCGCGAAGGATGATGCGAAGACGGTCTTTCCGCTGAGCGCGAGCCCTGCCGCGAATCCCATCATGTTGCATTCCGCGACTCCCATGTTGAAGAAGCGGTCGGGGAAGGACTTGCCGAAGGCGGCGGTCTTGGTGCTGCCGCTGAGGTCGGCATCCAATACCACGACATCGGTACGGGAATGGCCCAGGGCTTCGAGGGCCCGGCCATAGGCGGCGCGGGTGGCTTCGGTTTTCACGGGCGGAGGAGAGGGGGGAGAGGCGATGGGCAAAAGAGATTGGAGTCAGGGGGGAATGGACGGAACCATTCCAGCCGCACCGGGTCCCCGTTACAAGTCCGGAGCCGGGGGTAAAATGCCGGCTTGCCCATCGCGCGATTGGAACACCAGGCGGAATTTTGCGCCGCCTTCAAGCTGGGTCTCCCTGGAGCCAGCGCGGAGGAGGACCGCGAAGTCTTCGGGGTCTGCGCCAGCCCCAATTACCACGGTCACAACTACATGTTGACCACGGTCGTGGAGGGGGAAGTGGACTCTTCGACGGGGATGGTGATGGACCTCATGGCCCTGGATGAGGAAATCGGCAATCTCCTGATGGAAGTCGACCATTGCAATCTCAATGTCGACGTCCCTTTTCTCAAGGGAATCAACCCGACTTCGGAGAACCTTTGTATAGAATTCTGGACCCGAATCGCCCCCAGACTCCCCGAGGGTGTTCGACTGATGGAGCTTCGTCTCCGGGAAAGCCGCGATCATGCGGTGATTTATCGAGGACCCGACCGTGACTGACACCACCGAAACCGCCCCATCCACACTCTCCGCCCTCGTGGAGACCCTCCTCGAACAACTCGGGGAGGATCCCAAGCGAGAAGGCCTCCTCAAGACTCCCGACCGGGTCGCCCGAAGCATGCGCTTTCTCACCCAGGGCTATCAGGACGATCTCGACGAGGTCGTCAACGGGGCCATTTTTCACGAACCCTGCGATGAAATGGTCGTGGTGAAGGACATCGAGTTCTATTCCATGTGCGAGCACCACCTCCTTCCCTTTTATGGCAGGATGCATATCGCCTACATCCCGGATGGCAGGATCATCGGCCTGAGCAAGCTGCCGCGCATCACCGAGATGTACGCCCGCCGCCTCCAGGTACAGGAGAGGCTCACCAATCAGGTCGCGGAGGCCGTGAGCAGGGTTCTCAAACCCAAGGGTGTGGCGGTGATTTCGGAGGCCGCCCACCTCTGCATGATGATGCGCGGGGTGGCGAAACAGGCCAGCACGGCGACCACGTCCTGCATGTTGGGGGCCTTTCGAGAGGACCCAAGAACCCGGAGCGAGATGCTCTCCCTGGTTCAGCAGCAGTCGAGGGTGCGCTGAACCCCGAATTCGCCCCGCGTTTCAATTTTCCGGGTAGAATATTCACGGCGCCTTCCCCTTTACGAATGCGCTCCCATCTCCCCCCTCTCAATTCGAGGCTCACCTCCAGAAATCGAGCCCATCGTGAATCAGGAACAAGAACGCCCCCTCTCCGCCTTCGCGGCAATTTTCGCCTTTCTGCTCATTGCTGGCGCCGCCGTGGCGTTCGTGAAAATCGAGCCGGTGGAAGAAGAGCCGGTCCTGGCGGGTTTTGACATTCGGGCGGTCGCCCGGGCGGAAGCCTCTCAGTAGACCCCCTCGAGGGCCTCAAGTGGGGTCCTTCAGCCTACCCTCTTCAGGGTCTTTTCGAGTTCCTCCAAGCAGGACTCAACCCTTCGCCCCTGGGTGTCGAGATGGAATTCCGCTCGACTGTAGGCAGGAGTCCTCTCCTTGAGGAGCGCCCGCAGCCTTGCCATGGCTCCGGGGTCTCCCGCCATGGGGCGGGTGTCGCCCTGGGCCGCGACTCGATCCCAGTGTTCCTCGGGCCGGGCTTTCAGCCAAACGGTGTGGCATTCCCGCAGGAGCCGTTCCCAAGTCGAAGGGGAATGGACGATGCCGCCAGGAACCGCGAGCACACCTTCCGGGCTGGATTGAAGCCATTGTTCAAGGGAATGGGCTTCCCGTCTTCGATAGCCCTCCGGGCCCTCCAGTTCGAAAATTTCGGCGACTGAAATTCCGGCATCCTCTTGAATCAGGGCGTCGAGTTCTACGAATTCCATCCCGAACCTCTTCGCCAGGAGTTTGCCGAGGGTGCTCTTGCCCGCTCCGCGAAGCCCGGCCAGGGCGATGCGGCGGTGGGGAGGAGAGGCAGGGGAAAGAGCGCACAATTCGCTGAGATTCAATTCCAAGGCGGTCGCGAGAGTGCCGAGCCGGGCGAGGGAGGGGTTGGCCCTTCCGCTTTCAATTTCAACGAGGAAACGACGGCTGAGCTCGGCCCGTGCGGCCAGTTCCTTGAGGGAGTCTCCGCGCTGGAGGCGTAGACCACGGACCTTCTTGCCGAGGAGGAAGGAAAGGGAGGGTGGTTCCACGAAGGGAAGTATAATGCCCGCATTGACAAGTAGGGGGATTTATGGTTCACTTTCCATCTCATGAATCCAACCGCCCCCTCCCTGGAAACTCCACAAGCCGTGGATTTCCAAACATCCCCCGGCCAGTATCGGCATTGGGTCCTTCGCTTCGACGGCGACCTGGCCCGCCTCACCATGGCGGTGGACCCCGACCAGCCCATTCGGCCCGGATACGAACTCAAGCTCAACACCTACGACCTCGGGGTCGACATCGAATTGGCCGACGCCATCCAGCGGATTCGATTCGAGCACCCTTCCACCCGGGCGGTGATCATCGACGGCGCCCTGGACAAGGTGTTCTGCGCCGGCGCCAACATCCTGATGCTCAGAAGCAGTGGCCACGCATGGAAGGTGAACTTTTGCAAGTTCACCAACGAGACCCGGCTCTCTCTCGAGGACCTTTCGGCCCGGTCTGAAATCCCCTCGCTGGCGGCCTGCAACGGGGCCACGGCCGGAGGGGGTTACGAGCTGGCCCTCGCCTGTGATGAAATTCTCCTCATTGACGATTCCAATTCCACCGTGTCCCTGCCAGAAGTTCCTCTTCTCGCGGTCCTGCCGGGGACGGGTGGCCTGACCCGGGTGGTGGACAAGCGGAAGGTCCGCAGGGATAGGGCCGATGTCTTTTCGACCCTGGTGGAAGGCATCAAGGGTCAAAAGGCGTTGGACTGGGGCCTGGTCGACAAGACCGCACCCTCCTCCCAGTTTGAAGAGGTTCGGGATGGGATGGCCCGCGAACTCGGTGCCGGCGGTCCGGACAGGGCCTCCCGGGAGGGCGTTTCCCTGACCCCCCTGGAGGTCGAGACCGATGAAACCTCCCGTCGGTATTCCTTCGTCAGCCTGGAAAACGGGGACGATTCCAGGATCGTGGACCTGGTGGTGAATCTTCCAGAGGAGGCGGGTCCCGTTGGGGGGGAGGCCATCCGCGAAGCTGGCGCAGGCTGGTGGTTCTTCCAGGCCCTGCGCGAATTGGACGATGCCCTGCTTCACCTTCGCGTGAATCGGCCGGGTGTGAACCTGGTCCTTTTCAGGGTCCGCGGAAAGGTGGAAGTCGCCCTTGCGGCGGATGCGGCCATGGAAACGGAAGGGGATTGGTTCCTGGACGAGGTGCGGTTCTTTGCGGGCCGGGTTTTCAAGAGAATGGACATGACGGCCAAGACCTTCTTCGCCCTCGCCGACGAGGGGACCGCCTTCGCGGGAACCTGGCTCGAACCCGCCCTCGCCGCCGACCGCCTCTACGTGTTGGACGACCCCGAGGTGGAGGTCGGCCTGGGTCTCTCCAAGGCCAACTTGGGCGCCTACCTGATGGGCAACGGACTCTCCCGCCTGGAAACCCGCTTCCTGGGGGACGAGGAAACTCTCGCCAAGGTGGCCGCGAACCTGGGCCCGGTCCCCGCTTCAAGGACGGAAGAACTGGGTCTCGCGACCGAGGCCATGGACGCAATCGACTGGGAGGATGAAATCCGGGTCCATGTCGAGGAGCGAGCCAGCTACAGTCCCGACGCATTGACCGGCATGGAGGCCAACCTTCGGTTCGCCGGTCCTGAAACCCTTGAAACCAAGATTTTCGGACGCTTGACCGCCTGGCAGAACTGGATCTTCCAGCGCCCGAACGCGGTCGGCGAGAACGGAGCCCTGCAGCGTTACGGAACTCCCATCCGCCCCGAATTCGACTACTCCCGAACCTGAGATGCCCACCGTCGACACAACTTCAAAGATTCCCAACAACGTGGACCTGGCCTCCGACCGGAGGCTTCAAAGGGCCCTGGAGAAATGGCAGCCCGGTTTCCTGGAATGGTGGGGAGACATGGGTCCCTCCGACTTTTCCGAAAACGATGTCTATCTCCGTACCGCCATCAGCGTGGATTCGGACGGTTGGGCCCACTTCGGCCATGTTCGGATGCCGGATTATCGCTGGGGAATCTTTCTCGAGCCTCGGCAGGCTGACCGCCGCATCCCCTTCGGCGACAACCTCGGGACTCCCGCCTGGCAGGAGGTCCCCGGGGAATACCGGACCGACCTCCGCCGCATCATCGTCGCCCAGGCCGACACCGAGCCGGCGTCGGTGGAGCAGCAGCGGATGCTGGGTCACACCTCCCCTTCCCTTTACGACATGCGCAACCTTTTCCAGGTCAATGTGGAGGAGGGTCGCCACCTTTGGGCGATGGTTTATCTCCTGCACCGCTATTTCGGGAAGGATGGTCGGAACGAGGCGGAAGGCTTGCTCGAACGGCGTTCGGGGAACGAGGATCGTCCCCGCATTCTCGGAACCTTCAACGAGCCCCTGTCCACCTGGCTCGATTTCTTCATGTTCACCATGTTCACGGACAGGGACGGAAAGTTTCAGCTTTTGGCCCTGGCCGAATCGGGTTTCGACCCCCTGGCCATGACCACCCGTTTCATGCTCACGGAGGAGGCCCATCACATGTTCGTGGGCCAGACCGGGGTGGGACGCGTGGTGCAGAGGACCTGCGAGGTCATGCTCGAGCACCCCGATTCCGATCCGGCCGAGCACGGCGCCGTTCCGCTGGACATGATTCAGCGCTACATCAACTACTGGGTTTCCTCGTCGAATGATTTGTACGGGAGCGAGGTCTCCTCCAATGCCGCGAAGTATTTCGCATCAGGCATTAAGGGTCGGGCTTGGGAAGAGAAGCGCTACGAGGACCATGTCGCCCTGGAGGGTTCCTACGAGATTGAGCGGGTCGAGAACGGGCGCCTGGTCAAGGAGGAGGTCCCCCTGCGGAACGCCATGAACGAGGTCCTTCGCAGCGAATACACCGTCGACAACCAGAAGGGAATCGACTACTGGAATCGCATCGTGGCTCGCCACGACCTGGATTTCGAGTTCCGCCTCCCCAGCCGTCGATTTCGCCGAGAGATCGGGCTCCATGCAGGATTCCACTTCGACCTGGAGGGGGGCCTTGTGGACGAAGCCGCCTTCGAGAACGGATGCCCGTCCTGGATTCCCACCCAGGAGGACCGGGACCATGTCGAATCGCTGATGGAACCCTGCCTGGAGCACGGGAAGATCGCGGGTTGGATTGCGCCTCCCGCCAAGGGGATTCAGGGGCAACCCTTCGAATTCGACTACGTGCGCCTCTAGGCGGCTTGGATGCTAGGGTGGAGCCATGCTGCTTCGACCCTGTTCACTTGGATTCGCTCTTGGCATTCTCTTCGGAGGCTCCGTCCTTCTGACCAGCATTCTTTCCCAATGCTGCGGAGGCTACGGTTCCACTTTCCTCGAGGTCATGGCCTCCATCTACCCGGGTTTTGAAGCCAGCGGAGGATTCGGCGACATCGTGATTGGTTCCCTGTACGGATTCGCCGACGGATTCCTGGGCGGAGCGATT
>DCAK01000059.1:12122-12431 GCA_002311925.1 Planctomycetes bacterium UBA1135 | reverse complement strand
AGGGAGAAAACCGTTGCGGCTCCGTTTCCATCAAAGACCGGTACCTGAAGGTTTCCCGCCTCCACATTGGTCCCCGGGAGGAGGACGATGGGAAAGGATTCAGCCTCATTGCTGCCTATTACCCCGCTTTCTGAGTAGGTCCCCGTGAGGAGCTCGATTGTGTGCCCCGTGGTGCCCAGCGCCCGCGCCACGGAGAGTGCATGGGTGAGGCTCAGGAATGGGTCCGTTGCCCCGCCGGTGTTCAGGATGTCGTCCCCGTTCACGGGGTCGACCAGAAAAGTCTGGCCCTGGGCATGCAGGGGAAGGCTG
>DCAK01000059.1:3001-12035 GCA_002311925.1 Planctomycetes bacterium UBA1135 | reverse complement strand
AAAAGTCTAAGGCCTTATTGCCGAAGGAGAGATTGGCCGTCCATGACGGCTGGCTGCTCAATCCCCATAGCCTCCATCAAGGTGGGGGCAACATCTCCAAGAACTCCAACTTCGCGCAGGCTCGCCCCCCTGAAGGGTTCCCCCATCAGCAGGAATGGAACCGGATTGAGGGTATGAGCCGTGTGAGGTTCCCCGCTGTCGGGGTCCACCATCATTTCGGCGTTCCCATGGTCGGCGGTGATTGCGAGAGTTCCGCCGGCTTCGAGAACCTTCTCCGCGATGCGACCCAGGCATCGGTCCACCGCCAGGACGGCGGCTTCGGCCGCGGATTGAATCCCTGTATGGCCCACCATGTCGGAGTTCGCGAAATTCACCACGTAGAGGTGGTGTTCACCCCCCTCGAGACGACGGCAGACTTGGTCGGTGACTTCCGGCGCGGACATTTCCGGTTGAAGGTCGTAGGTGGCCACCTTGGGAGAGGGAACCAGAATCCTCTCCTCCCCCTCGTAGACTTCCTCCCTTCCACCATTGAAGAAGAAAGTCACATGGGCGTATTTCTCGGTTTCGGCGCAACGAAATTGGCGAAGCCCCTTGGCGGCGACCAATTCCCCGAAAAGGGAGTGGAGCTGCTCCTTTGGAAAGGCCACGGGGCACGGAAAATCGTCCCGATAGTGGGTCATGCTGGCGAAATGTACCGAGGGGTGGCGGCCACGGTCGAAGCCGAAGAATTCAGGGAAGAGGAAGGCCTCGGTGATCTGGCGAACCCGGTCCGACCGAAAATTGAGGGAAAAGACTGCGTCACCCTCGGCCACCCCGTCCGTCCCCCCTCCCAACAGGGTGGGGGCGAGAAATTCATCCGTCTCCCCCCTCTCCTTCCCCAGCGCCAGGGCCTCCCGCCAGGAACCGGCCGAATAGTCCGCCTTGCCGAGGACCATCGCCCGCCAAAACCTCCGGGTTCGTTCCCAATTCTGGTCCCTATCCATTCCCCAATAGCGCCCCCCAATGGTGACCAACCTCCCTCCCTGCTCAGCCAGCATGGTTTCCAGGTCTTCCAGAAACCCGGCCGCGCTGGTCGGGGGAGTGTCCCTCCCGTCCAAGATTGCGTGAAAACGAATCTTCTCGCCCGGCAAGCCCAAGGAATCGGCCATTTCCAGGACGGCGCGACAGTGCTGATCGCTCGCGTGCACCCCTCCCGACCCCACCAGGCCGAAAAGGTGAAGATGGCTCGCATGGCTTCGAGCATGGTCGATGGCCCCACGGATGGCGGAAATTCCGGTGAATTCCCCCGAGCGGATGCTCTCGTCGATGCGGGTGATGGTCTGGTTGACCGTCCTTCCCGCCCCAATGTTGGTGTGCCCCACCTCGGAATTCCCCATCAACCCCAGGGGCAGCCCAACCTCTTCCCCCGACGCCGAAAGAAGAGCATGGGGCCACTCTTCCATCCACTTGAGGAAATTGCGCGCCGGCGCGCAGGTCACCGCATTGTGCGGGCCAGCCTCGGCGTGGCCCCATCCGTCCAGGACGATGAGAACCGTGGGCTTGACGCTGCTCATAGAAAGTCGGCCATACGATACGGGGGTGGAACCCAACCGACACGCCTCCCGCCTCCTCGCCTGCCTTTTCCTGGCCCTGGCCGGCTTCATCTCCTGCCAAACCACCGCCAGCGGCAGGAAGCAGCTCAATTTCTATTCGCTCTCCCAGGAAATGCGGCTCGGCTCGCAAGCGTGGGGAGAGGCGCTGGAAGGGGCCGCCATCGTGGAAACCGGTCCCGACGCTGAGATGGTGGAGAGAATCGGGCGCGCCATCGCAAAGACCGCCCGCAAGAGGCATCCCGACCCCGCCAAAAAATTTCGCTGGGAATTCGAACTTCTCGATGAGCCGGATACCGTCAACGCATGGGCCCTCCCCGGAGGAAAGTGCGCCGTCTATTCGGGGCTCCTGGAGGTCACCGAAAGCGAGGACGGCCTCGCCGTCGTGATGGGCCATGAAGTGGCTCACGCCCTGCTGCGCCATGGAGGAGAACGCCTTTCCCAGGGCATGGTCTTTCAAGGCGCGATGATGACGGCCGACCACACCCTGAAAAAAAGCAATCCGGAGGACCGTCGCACCATCATGGCTGCCCTCGGCCTGGGAGCCACCCTGGGAATCCTGTTGCCCTATTCCCGCTCCCATGAAAGCGAGGCGGATGAGCTTGGACTCTTCCTGAGCGCCGCTTCCGGCTTCGACCCCCGGGCGGCCGTCCCACTCTGGGAGAGAATGGAGAATGCTTCGGGCAAGGGCCCCCCCACCTTTCTCTCCACACACCCGAGCGAGCAGGACCGCATCCGCCGATTGGCGGAGATCACCCCCCGGGCCCTGGAATTGTGGCGGCGAGCAACCGGTGCGGAAGACGAAAAGGGTTGAGCTCAAGTCTTTTCATTATTTTCGCCCTTCTCCCCCCTCAGGGGGGGGAAATAACCCTCGACCCCTGGCAGCCCGACCGTCTGAAGGAAGATCTCTCCCTCCTGGCCGACGACTCCATGGGCGGAAGGAAAACTGGTACCCCCGAGGAGGCGATGGCGGCGGCCTTTATCGCCAAGCGCCTAGCAGAAGCCGGGGCGCAACCTCTTGGAGGAAGTTGGGAGCACCCTTTCCAAGCATCCCCAAGAACTCTCGACCTGGACGCATCCTTCCTGGAAATTGGAGAAAACCGCTTCCCTCCTGGAAAGGACTTTCTTCCCCACCCCGGAGCCCCCCAAGGCGAAGCCAAGGGCCCTGTCGTCTTCGCCGGCTACGGACTCCGCAACCTGAATTTTGAATACGACGATTTCGACGGCATCGACTTGAAGGGAAAAGTCGTTCTCGTTTTTCGTTGGGAACCCCAGGCCGACGACCCAAAGAGCCCCCTTCTCGGTCGAAAATTTCTCCCTGAGACCCAATTGGGGCGCAAGGTTCGGCTCATGGAAAGCCTGGGAGCCGTCGCCGTCCTGGTCGCCGATCCGCCCGGTCGCCGAGAATCCTGGCAAGCGCCATCGCGACCCTATTGGCCGAAATTTTCACGCTTGTTCGAGCATCTCATCCCCATCATTGAAGCCCAGAAGAACCAGTTGGGCCTGGAAAAGACCAACTTTTCGACCCAGGATGCCGCGGACCAGGCATTCCACATGCTTCAGGGTTGGGGGATGCTTCGATGCTCGATTCCGGTGGCCTATGTCTCAAGAAGGGTGGTGGACGAATTGTTCAAGTCCGCGGGGAGGGAAGCCCCGGCCTGGGTCCGTGAAAACGACGCCTCCCTGTCCGCCGACAGCTTTTCGATTCCCAACCAGGCCAGCCTCAAGTCAACCCTCCTCCCCCCGAGGAGGACAGGCATCAATGTCGTCGGTTGGATTCCTGGCTCCGACCCTGAATTGACCAACTCCTTCATCGTTCTCGGCGCCCATTTCGACCATGTCGGAAAGGACGAAAGTGGAACGGTCTGGAACGGAGCCGACGACAACGCCTCCGGGGTGGCCGCTCTCCTCGCGGTGGCCGACGCCTTTGGGAAATCGAAAAGCCCCCCCCGGCGGAACCTCGTCTTCGCGGCCTTCTCAGGCGAGGAAATCGGGCTCGTGGGCTCCCATTGCTTCGTCGCCGAAAACCTGATTCCGGCTGAAAGAATCCTTGCCATGGTCAACCTCGACATGGTCGGCAGGTCCATGAACAGGGGGCTCCTCGTAAGCGGAACCCGTTCCTCCCCCCCGTTGCGGGAAATCGTGGCGAAGGCAGCCGAGGGCCTCGACCTCGTCCTTGATTTTGAAAACGAGGAATTCTTCGACCGCAGCGACCAGGCTTCCTTCTACTACGAGCAGGTCCCGGTGGTCTTCTTCAACACCAGCGAGCACCTTGATTACCACACGCCCGAGGACACCTCGGACCGCATCGAATACGAGGCCCTGACCTCCATCACGATTCTCGCCCAGAGGACCCTCTCCAGGCTCGACGCTTGGTCGTCTCCTCTTCCCTTCCACGACGGATATCGTCGACTCCGCCCCTACTATGAGGAATCTCCCAAGCTTCCTCTTCCCTGGCCCCTCGGCTTCGACCAACGCATCGATTACTGATTTGACGGAAACCGTTTCCATCGGCGTCGACTTGGGAGGAACCGCCATCAAGGCCGGGGCCGTGAGAGGAGGCGAGGTCCTTTCCCGCTCATCCGTCCCGACCCCGCAAGACGAGGAAGCCTGCCTGCAGGCCATCGCCGCGGCGGCCCGGGAAGTCGGCGAAGAAATCTCCGAAAAAGGAATCGGCCTCGGGGTTCCGGGAGTCGTTCAACCTTCCGGAGACTCGGTGGCGGGTTCGCCCAATCTCTCCTTTCTGGCAAGGAAACCCCTTGCAAGCCGGGTCGCTGAAATTCTTGGCGCCCCCGTCAAGATGGGCAACGACGCCTCCCTGGCGGCCCTCGGAGAAGCCCGCCACGGCGCCGGGGCCGTCCACCAGGATTTTTTCCTGGTCACACTGGGCACGGGGGTGGGCGGAGGATTGGTCCTCGGGGGGAAGCTCCACACCGGCCCGGGAATGGCGGGTGAAATCGGTCACATCCGAGTCGACCACCAACTCACCTGCGCCTGCGGGGCACAAGGATGCCTCGAGGCCGTTCTCGGCGCGGGCCCCATCCTTGAACTTCTCAGGGAAGCGGGAGCGGAGGCCCCTTCCCTACCCGAAGCCGGCGAACAGGCACGAAGTGGAGATTCCGAATCCCTCGAAGGATTCGCCCAAGCCGGAAAACACCTGGGAGAAGCCCTGGCCCAGGTCGCCCTCCTCCTCGATGTCAGGGTTTTCCTCCTTGGCGGAGGAGTCTCGGCCGTGACCGACCTCCTGGCCCCGTCAGCCATGGCGGTTCTTGAAGAGAGAGCCTTCGGCCGGGGCCGGGAAGACTTCCTGATAGAACAGGCAACCCTCGGTGAGGACGCCGGTGTCATCGGCGCCGCCGCGTTCGCCCTTGAGGGCTAGAACAGGCCGACCTTGCGGGTCTTGTAGTCGGGGAAGAAGTTCTTCGGTGGTCTGAATCCGAAGACTCCGTCCAGGCATTCAGCCATCACATCCCTGAAATCAGTCGTCGCCTGCAAGTCCCGCCCCTGATAGAGGTTTTCATCGCCGAGACCGCGCCAGGAGCCATGCACCTTGCCCCCTTTGACTCCGCCACCGATGACGAACATCCCGCCCCCATGGCCATGATCCGTTCCGTTGTTGCCGTTCTCACGAACCGTCCGGCCGAATTCAGTCATGACTACGACCGAGGTGTTTTCCATCCTCGGCCCCATGTCCTCACAGAAGGCGGCAATCGCGGTCGCAAAATCCCGCAGGCGGTCGGCATGGCGCCCCTCGACACCTCCCTGGTTGGTGTGGTCGTCCCATCCGCCGATATCGATGCCGGCGACTTCGAGACCCTCGCCGGACTTGAGGACCCTCGCAATGATCTCGAGACGACTACCGAATCGACTTTGAGGGTAATTCGAGTCGCCTCGCCTAGACTTCTTGCTACCGACAATTTCCTGGAAACGGCGCAAGGTTTCAATGGTCGCTTTCCCGGACGCGACCACGCCGGTTGAATCGTCCTTGCGTTCCCCCATGACGCCGCCTTCCTTGGTCATCCCGTCTCCGTAGAACTCCTCGAATCGGTCGAGAAGCTTGGAGCCCTTCCTCCTGTCCATCGAGGTGGGGACGGCAAGTACGGGGAATTCCCCGCGCAGCGACCGGGGGAGAAGCTCCTGGGTGGCCATGGCCCGAAAGTCGTTTGAATTCTTGCCCGCGGATTCCGTCAGGTAGCGATTGAGCCATCCCTGTTTGAGAGTTCGGTTGCCCGGAGCGGCATATTCCATGAAGTCCTGGGCGTCGAAATGGCTCCGTGTGGGATGCGGCGACCCCGCGCCCACGACGGGAGCCAACATTTTCGCCTTCCAAAGGGGTTCGAAGGCGGAAAGGGCCGGGTGCAGAACCCAGCGGCTGTCGAGTTTGACCGGGCCGTCCTCCTCCCGAATGGCGATTCCAGGGCGCACCGACCGATAAACCCGATCCTTCCAGGGAACCATCATGTTCAGGAAATCCGCTCCTCCCCTCAGGTAGACATTGACAATGGCGGGGGGGTATTTCGGTTTCCACGAGTGAAAAAGAGGAGGCATGAAAGATGCGGCAGGGAGAGCGCCCGCGAGGGTGGCCGACCGCTTCAGGAAATCACGGCGAGATGAATTCATTGTTGTTGAAACTCCGGTGAACCCAGGAGCAGGCCGACAAGCCTGGGTCCCAGGTCGAAAAGGTCCGGCACCCGCCGGTCCTTAATGTATTCGTTGGTGACGGCCGCCAAGGCTGCGCGAGTTCTTTCCCCTGCCCCCCCGGGAAGGACCGCCCGCGTCAGGTGGTGCTGCCAGAGAAGTGGGGGAATGTCGGAGGGGATGTTCGAGAAGAAGGAATCCGGAATGCGAACCCCTTTCACGTTTCCGGCGGCCAATTCTTCAGCGAATTGCCAGCGGAGAGCCATCACCCCGGGGTCCAGCCATGCTTCGGATGTGTCGTACCAGCCGGTCGGGTCGTCACAGTGGTAGACCGGCTGCCCCATGCTTTCGAGAATGCGGACGATGCGGTCGGAGGATTCGACCTCGGCCCCCGTCACGCGCAGGGCACTCACCACGAATTCGAAGGGGGTCTTGAACTTGGCCCGGAAATTTTCCCGCGCCCAGAACTCCTTGCTCTTGACGATGGTGTCGACCATTGCGGGGATGCTTCCCTTGGTCTTGCGGTAGGACTTCGAAACCTTGGCGACGAGACTGGAGGGGGGGTCGTCGTTGACCAGGTAGCGGACCAACTTGGTCGCGATGAAATCAGCCGTCCCGCGGTGGGAGGAAAGAAGTTGGAGAATCTGCTCCCCCTCGTTTTTCCCCCTGCCGGTCTTGCTGTGAATCACCCGGCCCAGTACGCGCTTGTTCCCCTCGATGTGCATGTTGCCCTTGAAGATGAACCCCTGGGTGCCGTTGCGACTCAAGTCGGCGGTCCAGCCGGTGAGGGCCTCGGCCACCGCGACCACATCCTTCTGCTTGTAGAAGTTGTCCACGCCCAAGGTGTGGAGCTCGAGCAGCTCGCGGGCGTAGTTCTCATTCAAACCCCGCTGGGCGGCAATGGACGCCGCTTCTTCACCCCTTTGCCGGGACCCCGTCCGGCGCCGCACCCGACGCTCCACCTCGGCCAATTCCTGCTTGGTCGGCGGCTTGCGTGACAGGTAGTTGTCGAGATAGTGCAGCATCGCTGGGTGGGTCGCGGAATCACTCAGCATCTCGGGGAAAGTTCCCCAGAGATTCTCACGAATGACAGTGGACTCAAAATCCGGAATGAGATTTTGGGAGGGCCCCCCCTTGGTGAAGCTGACGTTGAAGTGGTTCCGCCAAAAATCGCAAAGAACTTCCTCCGCTTGTCGCTCGCTCAGAAATGCGTGAAGAAGAACCGAGCGGACTAATTCCCTTTTAGGCAGATCCCGCAACCGGTTCCTTGCCTGACGCTCCTCAGCCGTGGCATCATCGGGGATTTCCATGGTCGTGTATTCCCGGCATTCCTTGGGAGTCAGTCGCAGCGTCTCAAATTCGTCGAGGTAGTCCGCCAAGATTGGATTCACGGGAATCCCTCCTTCGAGTTGCTCCTTGAGCCAAGCTTCCGCCCCTGCCTCGAGAACCTGTTCGAAAGTTCCCGGAGAGTGCCCGTATCCGAATCGATTCAGAACGTGGGTCACTTTTTCGCGCTCGGAAAGGGGGTCCGACTTTCCCTGGCCCCAGCCCGTCGAAGGGGCCGCGACCACGGCCGAGAAAACGACCGAGGAAGCGAGGAGAAGGAGGCGATTCACGTAACCATGCTACCCTTGATTCCCTCTGCGGTTGACGGAGAGATTGACTTCAACGAAACCCCAGAATCCTCCCGGAGTTCCGAAATGGCACGCACGACGCCCGAGGTCTACGACCCTGCCGATTTCCCTTGGTCGAAGGGTTTCGAGGACGCGTACCCGACCATCAGGGAGGAACTCAAGGGAATCGCCGAGGAGCGCTTCTTGCCCTATCCGGGCGCGCTGGCTCCCCGGGAGAGGTGGAATGTCTACCCCCTCTTCTACCCAGGCAAGGTGGTTGAAAAAGCCGTGGCGTCCTGCCCCGTCACCACGTCCCTCGCCCGCTCCATTCCCGGCGTCCAAATGGCGGCCTTCTCGTGGCTGAAACCTGGAACCCACATCGCCCCCCACAAGGGGTTCGCCAAGGCCCTCCTGCGAAGCCATCTCGCCATCGAAGTCCCGGAGGGGGACGTGGCCATCCGCGTGGGCGCTTCCCACATTCACTGGAACGCGGGGACCTACTACGTGTTCGACGACACCTACGAGCACGAGGCCTGGAACCGCACAGAGGAAGAGAGGGTCATTCTCATGGTGGATTTTCTCCGTCCTTGGCGCTGGCGGACTTCGGTTCTCGGCCACTTCAACCAGCGCTACTGCAAGCGGAACAAGGTCAAGGCCATTTATCAGGAACTCTTCGAGGCCAATCAGGAAGAGGCCGCCAAATACGGCGTGACCGACGCCAAGGACCTGATGGAAAAGGGCGACTAGCCCGTCGGCGAATCCCAGCGGTAGAACCCCTCGCCGGACTTACGGCCCAATTTCCCCTCCTCCACCATCCGCTTCAGCAGGGTTGGCGGGTCGAATCGATCGCCCAGGGTCGAGGCCAGATACTCAGCGATTCCAAGCCTGACATCCAGGCCCACCAGGTCGGTCAGTCGCAGCGGACCCATGGGGTGGCGGTAACCCAGGACCATCGCCTGGTCGATGTCATCGGGCGAGGCGACTCCCTCCTCGACCATGCGAATCGCTTCCAGGGCGAAGGCGATGCCCAGCCTCGAGCTCGCAAACCCGGGAGAGTTCCGCACCACGATGGGTTCCTTGCCCATGCGTCCGCCGAGGGCGACGGCGAGTTCCACCCATTCGTCACCCGTGTCATCTCCGCGAACCACCTCGAGAAGGGCCATGACTGGAACGGGATTGAAGAAGTGCATTCCG
>DCAK01000059.1:0-2973 GCA_002311925.1 Planctomycetes bacterium UBA1135 | reverse complement strand
CAGGTCTTCGGCGATGGCGTCGATGGACAGCGAGGATGTGTTCGTGGCCAGGAGAACACCGGAACCCACGACCGCTTCCACCTGCTTGAACACGTCCCTCTTGAGTTCCAACTTCTCGGGCACCGCCTCGACGACCATGTCGGCCCCCTTCACGGCATCCTCCAGGTCCGCCGAGGGTCGGATTCTGGCCAAGGTCTCATCGGCCTCTTCTCGGGTGGTCTTGCCCAGAGAAACCGCCTTGTCCAACATCGCCTCCACCCCTGCCAACCCCTTGGCCAAGGCTTCACTAGATACGTCGAAGAGAACCGCCTCCATTCCCGCCTGGGCGCAGACTTGAGCGATGCCATGGCCCATGGTCCCCGCCCCGAGGACCGCGACCCTGTTGATTCCTTCGACTTGCGCCATGGCGAACTGAAATCCTAGCCCAGCGCGACGACCGCCCCTTCGAGGACCGCGTCTTGAGGAACGATGAGATCGCCGCCGCTTTCCCCGAATCTCCAGCGGGCCCTTTCGACCTGCGCGTCCCCGTTTCGGTCGGTCGCCCATGGAATGCGCAGCCTTGCCACGCCATCTTCTCCCGCGAGGACGGAATCGCCGTACCGAAGATTGAAATAGGTCAGGGTGTCCTGGCGAAACCCAACCTCCAGGTCGATTCTCAGCTCTTCTCCCGGCTTCCCACGGGCTTCCAACCATGCCCCTTCCACCCTTTCCCATATATGTCCGACGGGAATGGGTTTTCCCGAGGGGGCCACCCGGGGGTCGTGATCTCCCAAGGGGGAGACATGCACCAAACGAAGGAATCGGAGCGGCGGTTGCTGCCCGTCAGGGCCATCGGGGTCCCCCCACCCTCCCAGGAGATTGCCGGGAGTCGAAAACCAGGCTGGCTGGAGTTCAAGACGATTTGACCCCCGCTTCACGAAGAATGGGTTCGGCCCCCCGGGGTGGACCGCCTCGGAAAGAGCTTCCAGAGAATGGAGCATCCGGCTGGGCCGGAGGACGAAGCGGATGTCCCTCTTCTTGAGAATCGCTTCCGCGGTGGAGGGGTCTCCGGCGAGGAAGAATGCGGCCGCGTCCCGCCATCCGGAAGGCCCAAGATAGGTCCCGAAGTTGGAGACCACCGTTCCGGCCTCGGCTTCCCATTCCAGAAGATGGCCGAGGTCCCAGGTCGAGAGGACCCCGTTGCCCGAGCCCTGGGACCCCAGCCATCTGGCCAGTTGGCGTTCTCCGGCAACCCGGTCGTCCAACCGGGGCTCCCCGCTGCATCCCCTATCCATAATCATCCCCAGCGTCGGGAATTGGAGGATGCCGGCTAGGCCGACGCACAGGATGGCTCGAAGAGCAAATTTTCGATTCACGAGCATGGGGGCGAGCCGCAAGGCCACAACCACCGCCAACCCGGGGACGGCCAGGTCTGCGAATCGCCTCTGCAACAGGGCGAGGACGAAACCGACGAAGGCCAGGGAAATCCAGGGAAGTTGCTCGGGCACTGTTTTCAAGGCCCGAAACAGGCATCGGGGGGCCAGGGCGATGAAGAGGAAGCCCGTGAGCCCGAGCCAAGTCAGGAATCCTCCGGTCCCGGTGGAGTCGGGCCGAAAGAGGGGTTCGGATTCCGCAACCCTGGACATGAAGGAGTCGGAGCGGGTAACCCAGGAGAAGCCTTCACGGATTCCCTCCCCCGGGCCCCAACCTGAAATCCCAAGGACCAGGAGGAAAATCCCCCCAAGCCCAAGAGAACGGAAAAGGAGGGCCTTTTCCTTTTCCGGGTTGAAGATTGCCGGAAGGAAGGCAAGGCCCGCGGCGACAAGCAGGACGGGTTGGGACCAGGACAATTCGACCACCGACCATGGGGCCGCTTCGAGCCAGGGGCTTTCGAGGGTAAAGGGGAGGACCGCCAGGCCGGAACCCAGAAAGAAGGGTCCCCCCAGGCGGGCCGTTCCCCTGGCCGGCGAAAGCGGAAGAAGCATGAAGACCAGGCCGGCGACTCCGACAACCAGAAGGGCTGCCGTCCAGGAAGCCACGAGGATTCCGGTCGTCACCCCGGCAAGAGCCGCCAGGAAAGGGCCCTTGCGGGACGACCTTCTTCGAATGGCCGCCGACAGGAAGAGAAACGAGAGCACGGTCCCCATGGCCACCCAGGCGTGGTGGTCGGCGACCCCGGGCGCGGAGGTGTGAATCGAACCCCAGGCGAGGGCGTGAAGGCACCCCGCCAACAGGGCCGCTTCCCAACCCAGGAGAAGGAACCCCACCAGGGCGATCAGGACGGAAGTCGCGATTCCCCAGGAATGGGGAAGGGAGGCCAGGAAAGTCTCCAAGGATTGGCGGAATCCTGGCTGGGAGGGGTCTTCAGTTGCCAGAAAGGCCCCGGCGAGGACGGCGCAGACCCTGTCGTAGGCGGAGGGCCAGGGGACCGGAGCTCCATGGGGGTGGTCCAGAAGAGGGTCGAAGCCGGCCAGGCTTCCTTCCTCAATCGCCCTGGCCACCCTGCGCGCGTGATACAGACCGTCGGAATCGGCGGAAATCCAACTCCCCTCCGCGGCCGAAGGGTCGGGGTCGGCGAATCGGAAATGAAGGCTTTCCCGGGCTCCCCAGGAAAGGAGTCCGACCAGGATGAGAACCCCGGGCAGAAGCGCGCGTGAAGTCATGGGGTTCAAAATCTGAAGGACCAGACCGCCTTCACGGCGATGTCGTTCGAAGTGGGAATCACGTGCCCGTCCAGGGATTCCTCCCAGCCGGAATTCGCCACAAGGAAGAATTCTCGGCCGTCATCGATGAGCCAATGGAGTCGACTTTGGACCCCGAGAGAGCCCGACTGGTTGTCGGCTTGTATCAGGTTCTGCCAACTCAGGTCCGGGGAAAAGGCCCAATCCAGTTCAAGGCTCTCCACCCGCGAGAGAAAGCTCCCCGTCGGCAGGTTGGCCCGGTTTTCGCTGTACCGAAGCTTGCCGTTGAAGGAGGGAGAAGGTTTCCAGTGGG
>DCAK01000053.1 GCA_002311925.1 Planctomycetes bacterium UBA1135 | reverse complement strand
CTCTACCGCCCTCCGGGCTCCGGCACCCTGGTCCGGGGCCAGGGCGCATTCGTCAGCGAGCGGGAAGTCCGCGAGATTTGCGACCACTTGCGCGAACACGGTAAGCCTGAATTCCTCGAGGAGCTGGTCCAGATGCGGGGGGCGACGGCCGCGTCAGGGGCGGTGGACGACCCTCTGTTCGACGAAGCGGTACGCGTCGTCCTGCAGAGCGGCCGCGGCTCGGCCTCGCTGCTTCAGCGGGCCCTCTCGGTGGGTTACACCCGGGCAAGCCGACTCATCGATATCATGACGGAACAAGGCGTCCTGGGGCCGTTCATCGGCTCGAAGGCGCGTGAAGTCCAGATCACGATGGAAGAGTGGGAGTCCCAGCAGAAACAACCGCAGTAGACCGGGGCGGCATTCGTGTCGCCCTCGTGCATCTGGGGTGTGCCCGGAATCTCATCGATTCCGAAAACATCCTGGGCCGCCTCGGCTCCGAGGGCTTCGTCCTCACAGGCTCCGTCGAGGACGCTGATGTCGCGGTGCTCAACACCTGCTCGTTCATCGGTCCCGCTCGAGAGGAATCCGAAGCCGCCATTCGGGACCTGGTGAGCCGCAAGAAGGCGGGCGACCTGCGCGGGGTCGTGGTCGCCGGCTGCCTGCCCGAGAAATTTCGCGAACGGGTTGAGGTGGAATTTCCGGGGGTGGACGCCTTCCTGGGCCTTTCGGATTACTCGGGAATCGCTCGGGTGGTCGAGGAGGTGCTGCGCGGGCGCAAGGTCCGGCCAGGCGCCGGCGGGCGGCCGCCCCAGGGGAGGGCTGAAAACCTCCGGCTGTTGCAGACCCCCTCCTCCTATGCCTACCTGCGTCCCAGCCACGGCTGCGATCACAAGTGCGCCTTCTGCATCATTCCCGCCATCCGCGGCCGCCAGGCGAGCAAGCCGCCCGGAACCGTGGTGGAGGAAGCCCGTGGCCTGGTGAGCCAGGGGGTGCGCGAGGTGGTTCTCGTCGCCGAAGACACCACCGGCTATGGCACCGATCTCGGCAAAGGAGGGCCGCGGCTGCCCCAGTTGGCTGAAGGCTTGGCCGAGGTGGAGGGCTTGGCCTGGCTCCGCATCATGTACGCCTACCCCAACGCCTTTCCCTGGGACCTCTGTCGAGTCATGCGTGAGCAGTCTTCGGTGGTCCCCTATCTCGACATTCCCGTTCAGCACGGGTCCTCCGCCGTCCTCAAGAGGATGCGCAGGGGTGGGACGCGGGAGAGCGTGACCGGGATTTTCGAGCGCCTGCGGACCGAGGTCCCCGGTATCACTTTGCGTACCACCATCCTCGTGGGGCACCCCGGTGAAGGTCCTGCGGAGTTCGAGGAACTTCTCTCGTTTCTCGAGGAGATGCGCTTTGAGCGCTTGGGGGCCTTCACTTTTTCTCCCGAAGCCGAGGCCCCGGCCGGCAGCGAAGACGATCGCTGCTCGGAAGAGGAGGCAGGCGAGCGCCTCAAGGCCGTCATGGAGCTTCAGGCCGGAATCCACCATGCCCATCAGCTGGGAAGGGTGGGCGAGGAAATCGAAGTTCTCGTGGATGGAAGGAAGGGGGCCATGGCGGAAACGCGCTCGTGGGCGGATGCTCCCGAAGTGGATGCCGTGGTGATGGTGGACGACCCGGAGGCCACCCTGGCGACCGGCGACCTGGTCAAGGTCAGGGTGACGGGAGCGGAGGGCTACGATTTGACGGCGGTTCCCGCCGCCACCCCCGTCGTTTGAGCCTCCGCCAAATCCCCAACCTCGTCACCCTCAGCCGCCTTTTTCTCGCGGTTGGCGCCTTCGTGTTCCTCGGAAAGATGATTTTCAAGGAAACCCTGGGGCCCGCGGAGACCCAGGCGGCATTCTTGGGTTTCTGGTGCTACCTGGCTGCGGTCCTCACCGACACCCTGGACGGCTTCCTTGCTCGCAGGTTCGGGTGGGTCACCCGGGTGGGCCGCATCGCCGACCCCGTGGTCGACAAGGTCCTCACCCTCGGAGCCCTCGTCTACCTTGCTTGCACCCCGGCCATCGCTCTTCCCGGCGATCTGGGCCCTCTCATGCCCCCATGGGCGGTGGTGGTCATCCTCGCCCGGGAATTCCTGGTGACCGCGATTCGGGGCTTGGTCGAAAGCGCGGGTCACCCCTTCCCCGCCGACGGCTATGGAAAGGTGAAGATGGTCCTTCAATCCGTCTACGTGCTGGTCATTCTCGGGGTGGCGGGCGGAATCCCTTCATTCGTGGGAATGGATTTCCTGCAGACCTTGCGCCATCCGGTCGGCATCCAGGCGATGTTCTGGTTGGTGGTGGGCCTTACCCTGGCCTCGGGCCTGGTCTACCTGTTCAAGGCCACTCGGATTCTTGCCGGGTCACGCGATGAGTGACCCCGTCGAGAGAGTCCGGGCCTGCCTGGATGGTTTGGAAGGGGCGTCGACCAGGGAAAAGGAGGAAGTGCTTTCTCTGTTGAAGGGCTGGGTGGATATGAATCGGGGGTCGAAGGCCCCGGAAGCTTCCGACCTGCCCGGCAAGTTCGGCATGGTGGGTGGCTCCCCCGCCATGGAAAAAGTCTTCAACCTTCTCGCGCGCCTGGTGCGCACCGATGTCCCCGTCCTGATTCTGGGCGAAAGTGGAACGGGGAAGGAGCTGGTCGCGAAGGCTTTGCACCAGCAGGGGGCCCGGCGCAAGGGCCCCTTCCTGCCGGTGAATTGCGCGGCGATTCCGGCGACCCTATTGGAGAGCGAGATTTTTGGTCACAAGAAGGGGTCCTTCACCGGGGCTCACCGCGACCGCAAGGGGTACGCGCAGGCGGCCGACGGCGGAACCCTTTTCCTGGATGAAATAGGGGAGATGCCTCTGGAGCTTCAATCCAAGCTTCTTCGATTTCTGGAGGGGGGCGAAGTGCGGCCGGTGGGTAGCAACGAAATCCTCCATGTGAATGTGCGGGTGGTCGCCGCGACCAACCAGATCCTGTCCGAACGCATCGCCGCCAAGCAATTTCGCGAAGACCTCTTCTACCGGCTGGCGGTCCTCACTCTGGAGATGCCTCCCTTGCGGGAGAGGTTGGAGGATGTTCCATCCCTGGCGGCCCATTTCCTTGCGGCGAATACGGACGAGGGGTTGCCGGGGGCAGTGCTTTCCGAGGACGCCCTGGGCGCCCTCTCCTCTTTCTCCTGGCCAGGCAACATTCGTCAATTGCAGAACGAACTTACGCGCGCCTCCGCCTTCTGCAAGGAAGGTGTCATTCGGGCAGTGGATTTGTCGCCTGAACTCAGGGAAGGCTGAGGGCCTTCCCGTGGAAGGCCAGCATGGTTTCGGCCCATTGGGCCGGGGTTTCCGGCCCAGGAAGAATTTTGCATCTCCCCGGAGGGGCTGAAAATGCCGCCTGAAATGCTTCCAGATCCTCAGGCTGGTGGAAGAGCCAGAGAGCAGTCCTGGGGACAAGGGTTTCCACTTGTTCCAAGGTGATTCGAGGCTGGGAAGTTCTTTTCCCGGGCCTTTGGAGCCATTCCATGGTGGGGATTTCCACCACCAATGGAGCTGTTGAGGCTGGAAAGAGCCTGGGTTGGGCCAAATGAACCAAGGACGGTGTGAATCCAAGGGTGTTTTCCAGGGAAATGCCCCATTTTGAGGCCAAATGGAGTGTTTTCCACCCACCCGGTAGAAGTTTCAGATGGGATCCATTGGGGATTCCCTCCAGGAACCTGGAAGCTGCGCGGAAGCCCCATAGGGTGGAAAGGAAACTGGCTCCACCGTCGCCCGTGGATGCATACTCCCTCCACCCTTGTTGAACCCCTCGATTCACCAGGGAAAGGGGTTGGAGGAGGTCGATGAGGGGTTTCATGTTCCCATTCAGGGCCAGCATTTCACCGTCGCGGCCGGGTAAAGGGAAACCCGGGATGGCAAGGCGCCAAGAAAGAAGAAAAAACAAAATTTTACCGTAAGTGTTTATTTTAAAATTAGTTACGTGCGTACCCATCGGACAAATCAAGGGGAAAAGAAGCCGGAATAGAAAGTCCTGTTATTTAAGTCTTTTCCTACAATTGACTTAAGAGGAAATATACCTTTTTTCAGAAGAACCGTGGAATTCGGAAAATTTCAAAGGACTCTGCCGATTTCCTCCATATGGACTTCGGTCCTGGTGGAGAAATCTCGAAAAAGAGGTTGATTTACCGTGGCGGAACGACACAATGTCCCGCCAACTTTCGCCAAAGCCCCACTGGGTGCCTCGGCAAAGTTCATTCAAATTCATCCAGTCGATCCAGGATCCTTCCTGATGGATTGGTTCACCGTCCGCCTCGGCGGACACACCCTTGGCTCGAAAGGGCCACTCAAAGGAGGTAGTTTCAGATGAAACTTCGCATGCTCACTCTGGCAGTTACTGCCATTGCTCTGAGCGCTCAGGGTGTTGCCCAGCAAAGCAACGATGGTCTTGAGCGCGCCCTGGCCGATCTCAATAGTGGCCTGGTTGCGACTCAAGGTGCTGGTGTCAACATCTCTGGTGACGCTCGTGTTCGTAACAATTGGACCGAAGATGCCGGGCGGAAGGATATTGATTATCGTTTCCGTCTGAACTTTACGGCCAACATCAACGAGTCTGTTTCCGCATTCATCGGAACCGTGTCGGCAAACGACTTCGGTGATTCCGGTAACAACGGCGCCGCTAACGCCGGCAATGTCGAACAGGCTTACCTCAACATGAACAGCCTTTTTGGCAGTGGCGGTAGCTGGACCTTTGGTCAGAAGCACACCACCGTCGCTTCGGGCCGTGTCATCGGACATGATGACTGGAACAACTTCGACGCCGGCGTCGAAGGCATCTGGTACTCCCATGATGCTGGTGGTTCCAACCTTCGCCTTGGCCTTCATGAGGGCCAGGGCTCTGACAATGATGTCCTGACAGTCGAATTGGACTGGGGACTCAACATTCCTGGAATGGGCGATGTCACCATTGCTCCTTACCACATTGCCGAGCGGACTCAAGGTGGCCTTCCTGGCCAGAACGACGAAGCTGGTACCACGACTGGAGCAGAAATTTCTGGTGATTTCCTCGGTTTCGGCTTTGATGCCGAACTGGCCAAGCAGGGTGCAAACTCAGCTTCGGCGTTTGGAATCACACTGAACATCGACGCCCTCGGCGCCATTCCTGGCGTGAGCAGCGGTGCCGTGGATTTCACTTCTACAAGTGCTGATGCAGGCTTTGAGGCCAGCGGTGTGACCTGGATGAGCACAGGCATCAACAGCTC
>DCAK01000117.1:7285-13662 GCA_002311925.1 Planctomycetes bacterium UBA1135 | reverse complement strand
GCCGAGCTTTCCCACCACCTGGCCCACGCCTGGTCGGTCATGCCCTGGGCCCCCTTCGACCAGGGGCTCATCGTGGTCATGGACGGGATGGGAAGCACCTGGGCGGATTTGCATGAACCCGGCCCCGACCACACCGGAGACGGCGACCTTCCCGCCGTCGCCGGATTTTCCGAGCATCCCCCCGACCGCTCGGGCCACGCCGGGTGGCGCGAAGCGGAGTCCGTCTACCGGTTCGAGGGCATGCAGCTCGAAAAGGTGTGGAAGCGGTGGATTCCGGAAAAGACCCCGGTCTTCCTTCACAACTACGGCTTCGAAAACATGGATAGCCTGGGCGCCGTCTATTCCCGCGTTTCCAGCCACATTTTCGGGGATTGGAACGCCTGCGGAAAGGTCATGGGCCTGGCCCCGTGGCACCAGGTCTGGAACGGCGAAGAATTCGCCCAGGAAAGGGTGATGACCGGGCCCCTGGAAACCCTGCAGGTGCATTGGGACCGGCTCCAGGGTCTTCCCCATGGCAATGAATGGGCCGAGAAGAACCATCACCCCTTCTACGCCCAACTCGCCTCCGAAGTGCAGAACGACCTCGAGGAGGTCGCGCTGGAATTCCTGACTCGGCTGCGCGAGCAGACCGGCGAACGCAACCTGTGCCTGTGCGGAGGGGTGGCCCTCAACAGCACCCTCAATGGCCGCATCGTGCGGGAAGCCGGCTTTGACCAGGTTTTCATTCCGCCCTGGCCCGGGGACGACGGGGTCGCCATGGGATGCGCATGGTTCGGGCTCGAGCGGGTGCATCCCACCCCCCCTCCGCGCCGGGCGCCGACCTCTCTCCTTGGCCGCCGCTTCGAATCCAAGGCCGTGGCCGAAGCCCTGGAGGAAGCGGCCCCTTGGGTGACGGTGGAACCCGCCGACGACCCCGCCGCAATGGCCGCCACCGCCCTCGCCGAGGGTGAAATGGTGGGCTGGTTTCAGGGTCGTGGAGAATTCGGACCTCGAGCCCTGGGCGGTCGTTGCATTCTCGCCGACCCTCGCGACCCCGACGCCGCCGACCGACTCAACGAAGCCGTGAAGAAACGGGAGGCCTTCCGGCCCTTCGCCCCAGCGGTTCTCAGCGAGGCGGCCGAGGAATGGTTTCCAGGAGCCACGCCCTCTCCCTACATGTCGCTCACGGTTCCGGTCGCCGAAAATCGCCGAAGCTCAATCCCGGCGGTGGTCGCGGCCGACGGAACGGCCCGAATCCAGACCCTCGACCCGGAGGCCAGCCCCGGCTTGCACGCGGTGGCGACCGCATTTCAAGAAAGGGCGGGAATCCCCATGGTCCTCAACACCTCCTTCAACACCCGCGGGGAACCCATCGTCGAAAACCCGGGCGACGCATTGACCACATTCCTGGATTCAGGGCTCGACCTTCTTCTGCTCGAGGGCCACGCGGTGCGCCGCAAGGTTTCCCCCTCCGGCGAAACCCTGGAAAAAGCCATCCCCTTGGCCACCGAAGGAACGACGGTGGATTCGACGAGCGACCCCTCGGGAGAAATCCTCGCGGTTCGTTTTTCAGCTCGAGGGGTCGTATTCGATGGCGACCCCCTCGAACAGGCGGTCCTGGAGGCCTGCGATGGAGAAACCCCCTGGGTCGAAATTCAGGCCCGATTTCAAGAGGAATTCGAAGTTTCCGCAGACGACTTCCAGGAAGCATTTCAACGGCTTTGGAGCCTCCGGCTGGTCTTTCTGGTTTAGAATCAATGCCACCCATGACTGACACCACCCCTGCGCTTTCCATCACCGCCGAGCCCCAGGTCATTCCGACCAATTGCCTCTTCCGGGTCGACAGGACCCTTGGCTCGGAGACCCTCTACACATCCGACCCTGAATGGGCGGCGGAATGGGCACCACTTGCCGCGGCCATCTTTTCCACCGTCGAGGGAATCCAGGGGGTGCGCATCGGCCCGGCCGAGGTCCTGGTCACTCTCCAGACCACTCCCTCCGACTGGAGGGAAACCGCACGTGAACTCGGAAGCGCCATCCGGACCCATCTTCATGACGACCGCGTCATCGTCAAGGATGGCGCGAACGCGACCCTCGAGGGCCCCGACCTCGCCAGACAAAAGGCGCAACAGGTGATTGAGAGCGAACTCAATCCTTCCCTTGCCGCCCACGGGGGATGGGTGGAAATCCAGGCTTCGAAGGGCGACGACCTCTGGATCACCATGGGGGGAGGTTGCCAGGGCTGCGGCGCCGCCGCCGCGACCTTGCGTCATGGGGTGGAGGTCGCCATCCGCGAAGCCGCCCCGGAAGTAGGCGCCATTCACGACGCCACCGACCACGACGCCGGCACCAACCCCTGGATCTGACCTAGAGGAAGATGCGGATGCCCGCCGTCAGGGCGGGGCCGCGCCCGGACCGATGGTCAAGGGAATCCAGGGCAGGGATTTGCAGGGTCAGGAATCCAGCCCAGGTGGGCGCCTCGTAGAGGAGACCGGGTGCGAGCAACAGCTCGGAATCGCCATTCCCCTCCCGATACCCCGAAAGTTCGACCGTGGCGTAGGTCGATGCCACCCGGTCCGAACCCCAGGTCACGGGGTCCACCCTCCAAAGAAAACCGCCATGCAGTTCCAGGAGGTCCCGCTCGCCGTCCCCGGGACGGACGGGGTCGGGAAGGGAACCATGGCCCTCGCGCCACACGGCCGCGAGGTTCAAGCCCTGGCGCCCTGAAATTTTCATCCAGGAAGCGCCGAAGAAGGGAGCGACCTGGTCGGTCGAAAAGGCGGTCGCCCCGGTCGGAAGGCGCAGTCCGCCCGACAAGCCGAAGCGCTCGGTATCCACCGAGGCCGTGTCCTTCTGCCAGAGCCGATGCCGCAGACCCACCCGCACATCCCCCGCCTGGGAAAGATTCATGAGGGGTTCCTCGACGAATGCCGACCAGTCGCCGCTCAGGCCGCGGGTCAGGCGAGTCGAAAGAAGGGAATCGCGTTGTTTCTTTCCACCGGGGGTGAACTCGAAGCTGTTCCAGGTGGTTTCCAGAACCCATACCCCTTTGCCCGGCTGTGTCGGGGCGGGGACATGAGGCCCTTGCTGGGCAAACGCATGGTTCCCCCAAAAAAACAGAAAGGCAACGAGGCCCAAAGTCTTCAGGAATTGAATCAAGCTATTCATGGCGCAAGGCCTCAACCGGATCCATATTAGCGGCCTGCCAAGCAGGGTAGAGGCCGAAGATCAAGCCAATCGACACTGAAATCCCAAAGGCGAGAATTGGCGCATCAATCGTCACGATGGTGCGCATATCGGCCCAGTATTCGACCGCCGAAGGGATGGCAATCCCAACCCCAATGCCGACCAGCCCGCCACCCACGGAAAGAACCACGGTTTCCACCAAAAACTGCATCATGATGTGCTTTTTCTTGGCGCCCAAAGCGCGGCGGATGCCGATTTCCCGCGTGCGCTCCGTCACTGTAGCCAACATGACATTCATGATGCCAATGCCTCCCACCAACAGGCTGATACCAGCGATACAACCCAAAACGATGTTGAAGATTCGCTTGGTTTCCTCAGCACGGGCAAGCAACTCCAAAGGAACGACGACTTCGTAATCGGCCTGGCGGTGGCGGCGGGCCAACAACTCTCGGCCCGCGGCAGCGGCCAATGGCACGTGTTGCGGAAGATCCACGGCGGCAATCACCTCGTGCAATTCCACCACTTCAATGTCACGAGATCCGCTCCGAATTTTAACTTGCATATCACCGAACCAACGGCGCCCTGTGCTGAGCGGTATCAGCACCTCACTAGTAATCCCAACCCCAGGCAAAGGCACATCATTGCCAATAGGGACTCGAGGAAGAAGAACTCCGACAACTTCAAAATACTCCGGGCCAATTTTTATTTTCTCACCAATCGCTGAACGGATGGGGAAGAAGGATCGGGCGACTTCATAGCCAAGCACACAGACATTGGCGATACGACGCTGGTCTTCGACGCCAAGGAAACGGCCCTGGTAAACCAAGCGCCCCGTCACCTCGAGATACTCCGATGTCGTAGCAAGGACGCGAGGATGGATGAGATTGCTCCCGGAGCGAACATCCTGCATAAGTACTCGCACGGGCACCACGCGAGTTACCCAAGGGAAAGTATCTCTAACGGCCTCAAAATCCTTCCAAGTCAATCCGTAATTGTTGGACCAGGTGGATTGGTTGCTGACCGCGTCTTCAGAAGGCTTGACGCTGCGGAAAATGACGTTCTGGCTACCCAGCAGTCGAATTTGTTCCTGGGCTTCCTCGCTGGCACCTTCACCAATCGCCAGCATTGCAATGACACTGCTGACGCCGAAAAGCACCCCCAAAGTAGTCAAAAGGCTCCGCAGTTTGTGAAGCAGGAGACTGCCCACCCCCAGACGAACGGATCGCAAAAAGGGAGAGTGACGGATTACCCAGCCCCCTGGCCGATTTCATCAATCTTGCCATCCTTGAGGCGTAAGACGTGATGGGCTTGGCGACCGATTTCCTCTTCGTGAGTAACAAGAAGAATGGTTTTTCCTTCTTCATTGAATTCGCGAAACAAATCCAAAATTTCCCGGGAGGTCTGAGTGTCCAGATTCCCTGTAGCCTCATCCGCCAATAAAAGACTCGGGTCGTTAATCAAAGAACGAGCAATAGCAACCCGCTGTTGTTGACCGCCTGAGAGTTCGCCAGGTCGGTGATTCATTCGATCCGCCAGGCCGACACGCTCAGCCAAAGATCGGGCACGGTCCTCCCCATCAAGAGGAGGACTCTCCTGATAAAAAAGAGGGACCATGATGTTTTCGAGAACATCGAGTTGCGGAATCAGGTTGAAAGATTGAAAAATAAAACCAATATCGGCCCCGCGCAATTGGCTCAGATTGTCATCGTCCAACTCCTTGGTATCGCGGCCTCCGACCAAGTACGCGCCCGAAGTGGGCCTGTCGATACAACCCAAAAGATTCAGCAGGGTGGATTTTCCCGACCCGGAGCTCCCCATGACGGACCAAAAATCGCCGAGGCCGAAAGCGACACTTATCTCATCGAGAGCTCGCACTTCTGTGTTGCCCATCCGGTAGACGCGAGACACATCCTGTAGTTCAGCAACCGGTTCCATGGCGTTCAGCCGTCTTGGCGCGGTTTACCGCGTCCTTCTTTGGAATCCGCCGCAGATTCCGAAGGTAGGGCCTCTTCCTCGGAATCGGAAGTTTCTATTCTTCCCCCACCACCTTCGGTCAAAAAACCCACCGGGGGGCTGAGGCTGACGATGTCCCCCGGTTTAACTCCTTCCAAAACCTCCACCAATTGCTCATTGCTCTGGCCAAGAGAAATCGGGAGGGGATTCCCATCCACAAAGCAAATCGTTTCGCCATCCCTCTGAAAAGCCGCCTGCAGGGGCATGTAGATTGTGTCCTCAATTTCGGCAACCACAATCTCAACGCTGCAGGACATCCCAGGGCGTAGCTCTTCATTGGAATCCGAGAGGGAAACCAGAGCACGAAAGACACGCTGGTTGGGGTTGGCCCACCATGAGCCCTTGTCCGGCAATAAGGCGACGAAATCCACTTTGCCGTGCAAGGTGTCTCCAGGAAAAGCGTCGACCGTAATCTTGCAGGATTGGCCGACCTTTACTTTCTGGAGTACCGACTCGTGCAGACTCACTTCGGCCATCATTCCCCCAGCGCGGGGAATTGTCATGATTTCCTGGCGTTCCCGGACAGAAGTGCCTTCCTGAATAAGATCACCGTCCCCCCGACGGCTCTCGGTGCGAGCGTAAACAACCATCCCTTCTTCCGGTGCATAAAGCTTGGCTTTGGCCACCTGTTGCCGCATCTTGGCCAACTTTTCGACTTCAAGCTCTAGTTTGGCTGTGGAAGTCCTAACTGAAGCCTCATCGTCCACAAGACGAGCAGATGCTTGCAGCTTGACGCGGTCCAGTTCGCGCTCGGCTTCCCTTACGGCAGCTTCCAATCGCGCCGTTTCCTTCGGATTATCGAACTGAATAAGAAGACTCTTTTTCCGAATTGCCTGTTCGAGTCTGATTTTATTCCGTTTGAACTGCAACTCGTCGGCTTCCAACTCAGTTCGCGTCAGGAATCCCTCGTCTGCCAACTTCTGCGACCACTCCAACCGGTCCCTGGCCTGGACTTGCTCCGCGGTTGCAAGAACGATGGCCTCTTCCGCCTCGTCCCGTTGCTGAGGCCAATCACCTTCTATATATTTCTCAAGGTCTGATTTAGAAAACGCCACATTCTGAATGGCGGCAGCAATATCGCTGGTGTTTTGACTTTGCTGGATAAGGTGATCCTGTTGAGCCTTGGTCAAAGCAGCTTGCTCGTTTTGGACCGAAATATCCTGAGCAACGATTCGATCCACCACGCTGGAAGAATCCAA
>DCAK01000117.1:6988-7227 GCA_002311925.1 Planctomycetes bacterium UBA1135 | reverse complement strand
TAATCCAATTCAGCGACCAAATCCCCCTTCTCGACAAAAGAGCCTTCCTCAATGAGATAAAGGATGGCCGCCTGCCCCTCAACTTCACTCTTAATCTTGGCGCTATTCTTGGCGGAAAGATTGCCGCGCTGCACAACGCTAATCGTCAAGGGGCCGCGGCGAACTTCCGCCCCCAAGATATTTAATTGGGAGCCGCTCCCTTGAAACCACCCACAGGGACCCACGCCAAGAAGAAGGAA
>DCAK01000117.1:0-6928 GCA_002311925.1 Planctomycetes bacterium UBA1135 | reverse complement strand
CAAGAAGAAGGAAAAAAGCAAGGACAGCGATGACCCTGCCACGAGGTGTTTTCAGGAAGTTAATCATGGGACTCATCGAGTTTCGCTGATGGGGCGGACAGTAGACCACCGGAATCCAAAAGGAATCCCTTCTCGCCCAGGGTCAACAACTCCATCTGATGGTGGAAGGAGAGTCGGGCCAGAATCCAATCGGTCAGGGCGGAATTGGCAGAATCTTGGGCAATTACCAGAGAGCGACGGGCCTCCAAGACATTTCGAGTGTTTGAGCGCCCTGCCTCCAAACTCAATTCGGTGCTGGCTACGCGTTGCTCAGCGAGTTCCGCCGCATTCTTTTGAATGGCGTAACTCTGGCGGGCATTGCGGAGACCACGGATTTCATTCCGCAAATCGGCGCGCATTTGGTCATGCGATTCTTGTTCATTTCGGCGAGCGGTTTCCAATGCAATCTGGCTGTTGCGGAAAGCATTGCGCTCAGGGATGCGGTTGACGGGCAAATCGAAAGAAAACCCTGCGGCCCAAGCGGTCGGAGATGATCCGGAATTTGCAGCGGAAGCTTCAAGATTCAAACCCATCCGGAGGGCTTCGGCGGCCACTCCCACACGGCGTTCGGCGTCAATAACCGAATCCGCGGTATTCAAATAATCCAGGCGACGAGAAAGGGCCAAACTCAGGGCTTGCTCCTCCCCCACTTGAAGCAGAGGCTCCTCTCCCAAAGGTTCTCCACCGACCTCGGGGGGAGCCAATTCCAAAGGCGTCGCCACGGGGATACCCAAAAACAACTTGAACTCGTCCCGCTGTCGATTCAACTTTTCACGAAGCACCAAAAGGCGGTTCTCCGATTCGAGCTCATCTTGGCGGGCTTGGTCGGCTTCAATGTCACTGAGTTGACCAGCCTCGGCAAGGGCTCGATTCCGAAGACTCAAAAGCTTCAAACCCTCAGAATTAGTCTCTTCGTTGGCTACGGTATTCGCAGAAGCCAGCAATTGATAAAAGCGAGAAGCAACATCAAAAGCGAACGATCTTCGAAATCGCTCGAAGGTGCGAACTCGGTAGATTAAATCGCGCTCCGCCTGTGTCAGAGGTTCCCGGACCACGGCCCGAGCTGATCCGCCGAGAAGCGGTTGCGTGATGCTGAAAGAAGCATCGCGCACCACCGCCCATCCTTCTCCATCATGGACTACGCGGAAAAGACTGTTGCCGACACTGGCCACGACCTGCGCACCCGTTCCCAAAAGACGACTCATTCCCAAATTCACGCTGGCGTCATCATTTTGAACATCGGACCCATCACTTCCCGTACGCGTAGCATCGGCACCCAAAGTGAACTGCGTACCGAAATTCCACTGTTCCAAAGTCAACGAGAGGGCGGTTCCATACAGTTGCTCTTTTTGAGTCTGGAAATCCCGGCTGTTCTCAGCCGCAATCTCCAGACAATTCGCCAAGTTCAAAGACGGGAGAGAAGCAACCTCCCCACGCAAAATTCTCTGGCGCAAACTGTTCTCAGGTGGATCAATACGAAACTCCCCCGCCGGACCAAATAAATCCAGGCGACGGGCTTCCAAGAGAGCGTAGGCCTCGGAATCGGCGCCTTGATGGGCGGATTCAGGCGAGACACAGCCCCAGATCACGAGTACCCCTAGGGCAAGAGAGGGGAAATGGGGAGACAGACGAAACATCCGCACCTAAATTAACCTATTGGGACAGTTCAAGTTCCGGCTAGCCTCCCAACCTCCTGACCTCGACCGGAGTGAATCCAGCGTCCTTGACCGCATGAGCGAGATCGGCTGGACTCGGGGCAACCAGGCCTTCGAATCGCAGGCGAATAAGACCCTCTGAAAGGTCAACATCCACCTGGCCAATCCCGGGAAGGGCGCCGAGGACCTGGTCCACATTGGTGGCGCATTTCGGGCAGGAAAGCCCAAGGACGTCGATTTCAGCCCCGAAAGCTCCCATGAGAGGGGAGGAATCGAACACGGCCTCCTCCACGGCAGCGCCAGCGCAAGCGGGAAGGAGAAAAAGGAAAGCAAGCAGGAATCGGTTCATGACACACTCCAAAAAGGACGGAAGAGAGAGGGAGGGGCGACCGGCTCGCCCTGGAAAGGAAAAAACCTTTCCTCCTCTATTCCCGCCAGACGCAGAGGGAGGGAAGCCCCGGGGGTGGGTGCGGGGGCCAGGTCCGGCAGGTGGGGGCCGGAACGGGAGGGGCACCGAGGAGGTACCGGGATTCCGCGGGACTTTGAAGGAGACCGGGCATCTCCACCCTCGGGGTGGCGACTTCCAATGGAGCCCGGGGTCCGGGATTCGCAGGAACGCCTTCGTAACAACCACATCCGCAGGGAAGGGGTTCGAGTCCTGGCTCTGAAGAGGGATTCGGAGTGCCCTCAGGCGAACAATCCTCCTGCACCGGCCCACAACAACAGGTTTGCGTCGAACCGTGGGGAGATTCGGAATTCCTCGGCTTCGCCGCCAATGCGGGCGCCAGGGCCTGTACCAATCCCAGGAAGAGGGCAAGGAAACGCAACCTCATGGACCCATTCTATCTACCCATCCACGGAAGGCCCTCCCCCCCGGTGCCGATGCCGAGCAACCCATGCGTATCCACTATTCAAAACTGCGGAAGGGAGGATGCCGGCAAAAAGGGCGAGGAATCCTGCAAGCCCGCCGATTCTCCTGGCCGTCCGCAGGACTGCTTCCGCCCCGGTCCGGACCCGGCCATCCCCATCCACGGAAACCAGGGCGTCGGGCAAGGAAGCCCGCATCTCCTCGGTGAGGGCAGATTCAAAATCCTCCCCCTTGAGAGGATGAAACACGAACTTCTTCCCTTCGGGATCCTTCCGCCGGAGTTTTTCAGTCCATCGAAGACATCGCGGGCAATCCGCATCGAAAAAGATCTGGTCGGGGAGGGACGGGTCAACCATCCCTGTAGTGCCCGTCGGGAAGGATTCTTGGAAGGGCGAATTCCAGGTCGGACAGGAGCTCGTAAACCGCCGGGTCGGTTTCCAGCAGGGCCTCAGCAGTAGTGGGCCTCCACTCGTGGCCGATGTCCTCGGCCCGGCCGGGAAAATCCTGGCCCCCGAGCAGGGTGGTCAAGGCCCAGTAGAAATACTCCGCAGCCTGGCATTCGTAATCGCAGGTCCGGTCGTCGTAGGTGTACCAGGCGTCCTTTGGATACCGGCGTGGAATGCGATCGAATCGGCCCCCCCGGGCCAAATCCATGGCGTCGCACAGTTTGGAGCCTCTTTCGAAGCCGAAAGTGTCCGAAAAACCCCGCTCCCAGCCGTGCGAGACCAGGTGAAGAACCTCTTCAAGAGAGGCGTCGAAACGACCAGGCACTCTTTTCCCATCCTCGCCGCGGGCATGGGGAGCCCCTTCCGGGAGAGTTTCATCCCCGTAAAGGTCCAGGCCCATCCGCCAGCCGGATTCATCCCATGTCTCAAAATGGCGCTCCAGACGACGCATGTCCCGTTCTCGGGCCGGCATGACCAAGAAGGCCCCCCCCTCTCTCAGGATTTCAACCACCACGGGCTCATCCACGATTCCGTTCTCGTCATTGTCGAGCCATTCCGCCAGGACATGGGCGGCATGGACCAATTTCCCGTGATCCAGCCCGGGGGTGGCCAGGATTTGGACCCCGAACACCTCCACATGGCGGTCGAAGGAATTTGAAAAGACTGCCAAGGGTCCCTCCTCGGGAAGGGGACTCGGGTGGAGGGAAATCGGCGGGATTCCGAAGTGCTCCGCCAGGAAAGGGGTCACCGCGTCCGCAAGCGCCGGCACCGACCAGGGGAGGTTTTCGGTTTTCCGAAGGCTGGAGGGAAGCTCCAATTGAATGGACCGCAAACCATCTCCGCGGTGCCTTCTCGTGATGTAGCCCCCCGTGAAGTAGGGCTTCCCATCCGGATGTGGAATTGAGGGCGAGGGAACCGCTCGCAGGTCGGCATGTTCGAAAAAAGCCCCGAGACTGGTGGGGCCGCGAATCCAACCGACATCTTCCAATTCTTCGTCGGGCTTGGCGAGTATTTCCGCGGAGACCGCGTGCCCCAATTCGGTCCAATTTTCCTCGTGGCCATGGCCATGGATGTCCAGAATCAGGGCCCTTCCTCCTCCAAGAGCCTTGGCCGCCCTCCCGGCCTCTTCCAAGGCCCCGTGATAGGCCGCCCAGGCCAACGCTGCTTCCCTGTCGCCCTGGGCCGCTTCCTCCACATCACGATTGGGGTCGAGCTTCACTCTGTGCAGGTTGCTCGCAACAAGGAAGGGGCGGCGCCCGGTCCTCAATTCGATGGCCTCGGCCAATCCAAAAAGAACCTCGCGGGTACCAGAATCGCGCTTGAGAATCCCGCGGGTTCGGTCCTTCATGGATGCAGGTTTCTCCCCTCCTCCATGAGGGGCTGACAAAACTAAAGGCAGGGTTCCCTGACGAGTTTCCACCCAGGGGGAATCCTGGGGGAACAGAAGAAGAGAAAGAAGAATCAAGCCCGCCAAGCCTAGAGCAGCGGCACGACCCACCCAGCACTTCTACCGAACACGCACCCGGACGGGATCCGAAAGAAGACTGGCCAGGACATCGTAACCCTGACCGTAGAGAGTTCGGCCCTGAAGGGAAGAGTGGACGGAAACGGTCATGGAAAAAGACCCGGCATTATCGGCGGCAAAGGGGCCGAAGGAGCGGATAGGAGGGGTGAGGGCGACCGAACCGTACGTAGTTGAAATAGGGCCCATTCCCTGGAAAGAATAGCCCAGTAAAAAATTGCCCCCAGGGGTGGCATTCCCCACGGCGATTCTCCCAGTCCCCCCTGCGTCGAAATCATTGAGGTAGATAGAGAAAGGATTATGGTCGGAAGCCCCGGAGGGGACATTCACGTGCCCCCCGTTCGGCCCCGTGTTGGCGGTGTCCAGGGTTCCGTAGTAGGTCGGACCCAGGATGAAGGGGTAGGCGGGCTCACCGGTGGAATCCAGGGTCACGAAGTAGGCGTAGATTCCGCCGGTGAATTCAGGGGTCACGCAGTCGCGGCCATTGTGTTCATCCAGGTGGCCCAGGCCCACGACGAATTCGTAGTCCTCGGCGTAGCAGCCGAGCGGGTACTGGCTGCTGACGGGAGGACCGTGGTCGGGCGGAGGAAGCTGGGTGCCGTCGGGTAGGGAGTCGCGCACCGTGATGTTCCGCGTGCGAAAGGAGGTCCCCATTCGCGCCACCCCGCCGGTCCCGTCAGGGTTGGAAAACCCATAGGGTCCGTAGATGGGATAGCCGTCGAAGGCGAAGCCAATGATGGGCGAGTGGTACTGGGGATTGTCCCCCCGCTGGGCAAGCAGGAGCTCGGGCAGGGCGTGGTAGTGATAGCTACCGTCCTGCTGGGGATGACCTGGGCCGACATCCATGCTTAGGCCTTCAAAGTAGGGCGCCAACTGCATCCAGATACCACGATTCCGATAGGACCGGGCGTCGAGAGCGTTGTAGAGGACGACTCCGTTGACGGCGACCCCCATCTGGCCGAACGGGGTGTTGGTGTGGTTCGTAGCCGGGGTAGGGTTCTTCGTGATGCGGAAGGTCCAATTCCGGTCTACGGCCATATTGGGGTTGTTGCCCCAGGGGCCGATGGGATGGGAGGGAATGCCGGTCGCCTCGACATAGACATTGTTGTTGTTCTCCCGGACCCTCTGCACATCGGCCTCGATCTGGCTGACAACGGAATGAATGTTGCCGGCAGGACTTTGGCCCTTGGTGCCGTCGAGGTTCTGCCGCCAGGCTGCGACTTCGGGGTCGACCTGCTGGGCGGGAAGGACTGCGAGGAGGAGGGGGAGGAACACCAACATCTTCAATACGAACCCTCAATCCTAACCCAAGTTTTGGACTTTGTGGTCAGCCGTCCTTGGCGACTCGCCCCGGCTCCCTGCTTTCTGATCCCTTCGTGCCGGTGAGGTCGTCGCCAAGTCGGGCGCGCATGGCGTCGGCCATTTCGACCATGCGGGCGACCACGGCGGGGTGGCTGGCGGCCAATTCGTTGGATTCGCCGATGTCGGCCTCCAGGTCGTAAAGTTCGATGCCGGTTTTGACAGAGTGGTCGTAAAGGCCGGGCTTGCCGTCCTTGCCGGGTTCGCGCCCCTTCATGGAGCGGTAACCGTGGGGGAAATGGAGCTTCCAGCGGCCGCTTCGCATGGCTTCGAGATTGTTGCGGCCGTACCAGAAGTAGTAGGCGGGTTGGGGAGAAACGGCGCCTTCGATGCCGAAAAGAAGCGGACCAATGTTCCTGCCGTCGATGGGTTTCTCCCCCAGCGGGGCCCCCAGCAGGCTCGCCAGGGTGGGCAGGATGTCGATGGTCATGGCGGGTTCCTTGCACACGGTGCCAGCTGGAATCGTCCCGGGCATCCACATGATACAGNNCATGGCGGGGGTGTTGCAGACCGAGCCTTCTGGAATCCGCCCGGGCCAACGGGCCAGGAAGGGAACCCGGACCCCCCCGTCGAAGGTGGTGCCCTTGCCTTCCCGCAAGGGTTTGGCCGAGCCTCCATGGTTCCCGTAGGAAAGCCAGGGACCGTTGTCGGAGGCGAAAATCACCAGTGTCTTCTCGTCGAGATCCAGTTCCTCGAGAACCTGTAGAACCCGGCCNNGTCGATTTCCTCGATGACATCCCCGTAAAGGCCCCTTGCGGACCGTCCCGCGGAAGACCCCGACGCGAACAGGGGCACGTGCGGCATCGGATGGGGCATGTAGAGGAAGAAGGGCCGCTCGGCGTTGCGGCGGATGAAATCCACTCCCCTGTCGGTGAAGCCGGTCGTGAAGCGGGCCTGGTCCTCGGGCTCCACCACGGGAACCGCGATTTTATTGCCCTCGTAGAGAGGCAGGTCTGGGTAGCCTCGTTTCCGTTTCTCGGTCTCGGTGGGGAACTTGGCGAGATCCGGGTGCCGTGGCCACATGTCGTTGGAATAGGGA
>DCAK01000096.1 GCA_002311925.1 Planctomycetes bacterium UBA1135 | reverse complement strand
CACGGTGCCCGCCTACTTCAACGAATCTCAGAGGAAAGCAACCGAGGACGCCGCCCGCATCGCGGGATTGGAATCGATCGACCTGGTGAATGAACCCACCGCCGCCGGACTCACCTTCGGATTGGGCGGACGGGCCGGAGAAACTTTCCTGGTCTACGACCTGGGAGGAGGGACCTTCGATGTTTCGGTCATCGCCTCGCGCGAAAAAGGCCTGGAAGTGCTTGCCCACGGCGGGGACACCCACTTGGGCGGCCTTGATTTCGACCTCTTCCTTGCCGAGCACATCGCCACCCGCTTCGAGGATGTCCACGGCTTCGCCCCCGACCCTGAAAACCCGGAACATCAGGCGGATTGGCACGACCTTCTCATCGAGGCGGAAGAAACCAAGAAAAAGCTCTCCCGGCTGGAGGAGGCCACCGCGACGGCCCGTTTCGGGGACCAACGCCACGATGTGGTGGTGAGCCGCACTGAATTCGAAACCCTCATTCATCCCTATCTCGGGCGGACCAAGGCCCTGACCCGCCAAGCCCTTCAGGACGCGGGGGTGGCGCCGGAAAGTGTTTCCACCCTTCTTCTGGTGGGCGGATCCACGCGGATGCCCGCCTGCCCCGGCCTCCTCCGGGAAATCTTTCCCCACCTCGACCCGGTGAGCACCGTCAGCCCGGATGAAGCCGTCGCCCAGGGCGCCGCGGTCCGGGCATGGATGCTTGAAGGCAAAGCGGCCGGGGAAATGGAAACTCTTCAGGAGGTCACGGCCCACACTTACGGCGTATTGGTGCGGGAAGGCGGCGGCAAGGTCGTGAACGAAGTCCTCATTCCGGCCAACACCTCCATTCCCTGCCAAGTCAAGGAAACCTTCTTCACCATCGCCGAGGGCCAACGCACCGTCGAGGCCACCGTCACCCAGGGAGACGGGGAAGACCCGAACGATGTCCAGAAAATCGCGGCCACGGTTCTCGACCTTCCCGCCGACCGACCTCCAGGACGCGCCATCGAAGTAACCTACTTCTACGACGAGCAGGGGCGGATGCATTGCCAATTCGAGGACCAGGAAACTGGAAAGACCGCTACCTTGGACCACGGAGATGCTTCTCCGAAGGCCATGAACCTGAAGGATGTCGATAGGGCATCCACGGATTTGGACGACCGGGAAATTCTCTGACCCCAAAAACGATGGCTGAAGGCTCAGACTCTCTCATTGTTCCAGGATTACGTCTGGACAAGGGGGAAGGTTTGGCTGAAGCCCTCCGCTGCCTCAGAGAGTTTTCTCCCCGGGTCTTTCTCGTTCAAGGAGGGGACGCCGAAGACCTCTCCTGGTTTCACGAAACCTTGGAAGACCAGGCGGGGCATCCCATTCTCTTTTGCTCTCCACTCGAGAGAGGGGCCGGCCAGGAAATCGACGGACTGACCCCCCTCCCCGACGCTTGGGCGCTTGGCTTGCTGGGAGAGGACGCTTGCCACGAGGCCGGGCACCGAACTGCTGCGGAAGCCGCCACCGCCCAGGTCCGCTGGATTCTCGGACCCTCTCTCGATCTCCATTCCATGGAAGCTGGAGATACCCGTTCGCCCATCGTCGGGAATCGGTCCTTCGGCGGTCACCCTGAAAAAATCACCGCTTGCGCCGGGGCTTGGGCCGCGGGCGTCACCGAAGCCGGAGGGATTCCCTGCGGCATGCATTTCCCCGGCCATGGGGCTTCCAGCCAGGACACCTTTTTCGAATCAGCCATCTGCTTCGAGGAGGACATCGAAACCCACCTGGCGCCTTTCCGCGATTTGATGGACGTCCTTCCATCCATGATGGTCGGGCACGTCGCATACCCCTTGATGGACCCGGAAGGACGGCCCGCGAGCCGATCGCCCATTTTCCTCAACATGTTGAGGGAGGATTGGGGGTACAAGGGCTTGATCCTGACCGACTCCTTGAAGAAGGCCGGCTTTGGGGAGCCTCGCGAAGAAATGGCGGTGGAAGCTGTCCGAGCCGGAGTGGACCTCCTCCTGGACCCCCCCGACCCGGTCGCCACCGCCCTGTCCCTTCGCTTCGCCCAGGAAAACGGCGAACTCGAAGAGGGCCGGGTCTCCTCCGCCTCGAAACGATTGGACCGGATTTTTTCCCTCGCAGAGGCGGACACCTCAATTCCCAGGCCCCTCGTCCTGGGAGGTGGTGCCAAATCCCTCCTCAAACCCCTGCCCGGTGGCTCGGGGGGAAGATCCCATCCCCGTCCGCTGCTGGCCCTCGGCCTCGCCGCGACCCGAGATGCGGTGAATTGCCTGGAGGATTTCGGCGTCCCCGTCGTGGGACCCGAATGTCCCCCTCCGGAGGATTTCCCCGGCACCCTGTTGATTCTTCTGGGCGCAGTCCCCGGCAAGGGCCAGCCCGACATCCCGGAATCCTGGCTGGATGCCATCCACACGCACCATCCGATCCTCTACGTGGCGGGGTCCCCGGATGCCGGAGAAAGAGTGCCGGCAAGCTCCAGAGGATGGTCCCTTCCCGGGCTTTCCCCCACCCTCCTCGGCCTGATTCTTGCCGGGGCGGAGGAAGAGGCTGAAGCCTGAGAGGGCAGGGCAGGGTTCGATTAGAATCTCCCCCATGCGCGTGCTCCCGGGTTCCCCCTTCAGGATAGGTGGTCTTCATCACCGCCATGACCCAGGGAATGGAACCAGCCAAGCCGACCTTCCGGAAAGGCTCGCATTCCTACGCAAGGTTTATTCCTATTTCACCGGAGCCGTGGTCTTGTTCGCCGCCACGACCTGGTGGGCCTCGACAAGCACGGTTGCGCTCTCCATGTTCGCCAAGCTGGGGATGTTCGGGCATATCGCCCTCTTTCTCGGCCTCTTCCTGCTGATTCGAGCGACGGCATCCTCCTTTCCCCTGAATGTCCTGGCCTTGGCCGTTTTCGCCGCGGCCGAAGGATTTCTCGTCGGCCCCATCGTTCAATGGGCCCTGGTCACCGACGGACCGGATGTCGTCCTGCAAGCCGCGTCCCTCTCCGCCATCACCTTCGGAGTCATCACCTCCTATGTGCTGACCACCCGAAAGGATTTTTCCTGGATGCGCACGGCGCTCCTGGCGGGTTTCGCCCTCCTGATGGGGATTCTCGTCCTTTCCTGGTTCGGCATCGGGACGGGACTGGTGAGCGGCTGGGGATATTCGGCCGCCTTTGTCGGGCTCATGGCGGGTTTCCTGATCTACGACACCTCCAATGTCCTGCATCGCTTCCCCCCCCACATGGCGGCCACTGCCGCCTGCACCCTCTTCATCGACATCGTCATCTTCTTCGTCCACCTGCTGCGCCTCCTCGTCCTGAGAAGGAATTGAACATGGCAAAAACCCGAACCGAACGCGATTCGATGGGGGAACTCTCCGTCCCACCGGACGCTCTCTGGGGAGCATCCACCCAGCGAGCCATCGAGAATTTCCCCGTTTCCGGGCAGAAGCCCATGCCGTCGTTCATTCGAGGGCAGGCCCTGGTCAAGAGGGCCGCCGCCGAGGTTCACATGGGACTGAGCATGCTGGATCCCGTTCTCGCCGAAGCCGTGATGAAGGCCGCCGACGAAGTCCTGAAGGGAACCTGGGATGATCATTTCGTCGTCGACCCCTACCAGGCGGGAGCCGGCACCTCGCACAACATGAATGTGAACGAGGTCATCGCCAATCGGGCGAACCAGATTCTTGAAGAGGCCGGCGAGGAGTTCCGGGTTCACCCCAACGACCATGTCAACATGGCTCAATCCACCAACGACACCATTCCCACCGCCATCCGGCTGGGATGCTTGATGCGATTGGAGGAATTGACTGACGCAATCCGCGCCTTGGCAAAAGCCTTCGAATCCAAGGCGGAATCCTGGAAGGATTGCGTGAAGTCGGGGCGCACCCACCTCCAGGACGCGGTCCCCATCACCCTCGGGCAGGAGTTCCGTGGTTACGGGACTTCCCTCTGCAGGAATGCCGACAAGATCGAAGCCGCCGCCACGGGCCTGCGCCGCCTGGGAATCGGCGGAACCGCCACCGGGTCCGGGCTCAACGCCCATCCCGAATATCACTCCCTGATGGTGTCCACCCTCGCCACCCTTTCCGGCCTCGAGCTGGAGGAAAGCGACGACCTTTTCGAGTCCATGCAATCCCAGGGAGACGCCGTCTTCTTCTCCGCCTCGCTGAGAAACCTTGCCACCGACCTGGGACGCATCGCCAACGACCTTCGGCTCCTGTCCTCGGGACCCACCACCGGCTTGGATGAAATTCGCCTCCCTGCGGTGCAGCCCGGCTCCAGCATCATGCCCGGCAAGGTCAACCCGACGCAGTCGGAGGCGTTGACGATGGTCTGCGCCCAGGTCTTCGGTAACGACGTCGCAGTCAACTTCGGCGGAGCCACGGGCCACTTCGAACTGAACGTCTTCAAGCCGCTGATCGCCTACAACAATCTGCAGTCGATCAAGCTGCTGGCCGACGGATCGGTCTCGTTCACGGACAACTGCGTGGTGGGGATCGAGGCGAACGAAGCGCAGATCGACCAGCTGATGCGCTCCTCCCTGATGCTCGTGACGGCGCTCAACCCGCACATCGGCTAC
>DCAK01000061.1:18751-24364 GCA_002311925.1 Planctomycetes bacterium UBA1135 | reverse complement strand
TTCGTGAAGGGAGGCAATGCGACGCCGCAAGGGGGCGGGAGGAAGGTCCAGACTCTTGGCGAGCGCGCGCACTCCCTTCTCGGTGGTCGGAAGGAATTCGTGGAGAGGGGGGTCGAGGGTGCGGATGGTGACGGGCCGGGATCCCATGGCCTTGAACAAGCCGGTGAAGTCCCTCCTTTGGAGAGGGAGAATCTTCATGAGAGCTTTCCGCCGCGCCTCGGGGTCGTCGGCGAGAATCATTCTCTGAACGGCGGGGAGTTCCTTTTCTCCGAAGAACATGTGCTCGGTGCGGNNGGAGAGGAATTCGTGGAGTGGGGGATCGAGCAGTCGGATGGTGACTGGTCGTCCCTGCATGGTTCGGAAGAGGCCGGTGAATTCTTCCTGCTGAAACGGCAGCAGCCGGTTGATGGCGGCCAGTCGCGTGTCGGGGTCACGTGCCAGGATCATCTCGCGGATTTCCTCGAGGTGTTCCAGGAACATGTGTTCGGTGCGGCACAGCCCGATGCCTTCCGCCCCGAAGGCGATGGCCGTGGTTGCCTGCTCGGGAAGATCGGCGTTGGCCCGCACCTTCAAACGGCGAGCCTTGTCCGCCCAGCCCATCACTTGGCGGAAACGGGCGTCGTCCCCGGAGCGGGAAGGTTTGCGCCTGCCGGTCACCACCTGGACCACCTCGGAATCCTGGGTGGGGAGACGCCCGAAAAGGACCTCTCCCGACGTCCCATCCAGGGAGAGCCAGTCCCCCTTGAAAAGGGTGCGCCCTCCGGCGCGGAGGGTTCCCCGTGCCACGTCCACTTCGGCCTCGCCGCAACCCGCGACGCAAACCTTGCCCATCTGGCGGGCGACCAGGGCGGCATGGGAGGTCATCCCCCCTCTGGATGTGAGAATGCCCTCGGAAGCGGCCATGCCGAGAATGTCCTCCGGTGACGTTTCCTCGCGAACCAGGATGACGGGGCCTTTGCGGGCTTCTTCGACCGCGTCCTCGGCCTTGAACACGATGCGTCCGCTGGCGGCGCCGGGCCCCGCGGGAAGGCCGCGGGCCAGGACCTCGGCCGCCGATTTCCCCTGGTCGGAACCCTGAAAAACGGGCCCCAACAGCTGAACCAGGCCCTCGGGGTCGATACGCAATAGGGCCTCGTTCGGCTTGATGCGGCCCTCCTTGACCATGTCGGTGGCGATGCGGACCGCCGCCGTTCCCGTTCGCTTCCCGACCCGGGTCTGGAGCATGAAGAGGCGGCCCCTCTCGATGGTGAATTCGAAATCCTGCATGTCGCGGAATTCATCCTCGAGGGTCTTGGAAACCCTGGCGAGTTCCCGGTAGGAGGCGGGATGGTCCGCCTTCATTTCTTCCAGGGGGTGGGGGGTGCGGGTTCCAGCAACCACATCCTCCCCCTGGGCGTCCATGAGGTATTCCCCGTACATCCCTTTTTCTCCGGTGGCGGGGTTGCGGGTGAATCCGACCCCTGTCCCCGAATCCTGCCCGAGGTTGCCGAAGACCATGGCCTGGATGTTGACCGCGGTTCCCCAGCCGTCGGGAATCCCGTTGAGCCTTCGGTAGGCGGCCGCCCTGGCGTTGTTCCAGGAGTCGAAGACGGCGGCGATGGAAGCCCACAACTGATCCCAGGGGTCGTCGGGGAACGCCTTTCCGGTCTTTTTCTTCACCCAGTTCCTAGAAGCGATGGCCACCCTCTTGAGGGCGGCGGCGCTCAATTGGTGGTCAAGCACGACCCCAGCCTTCTTCTTCTCCCTTTCGAGGATGGACTCGAAGGGGTTGTGGTCGGCCGAGCACAGGCCCAGAACCACGTCTCCGAACATCGAGACGAATCTTCGGTAGGAATCCCAGGCGAAGCGGGGGTTGCCGGTGGCCTCGGCAAGGGCTTCCACTTTTTCTGGAGAAAGCCCGAGGTTGAGAACCGTATCCATCATTCCGGGCATGCTCACGCGGGCTCCGCTTCGGACCGACACCAGGAGGGGTTCTCCGGCGCCGGCGAAATGCCGACCCATGGCTTTGCCCATCCGGACCATGGCCTTTTCGACCTCCGTCCGGGTTCCTTCAGGCAAGCTGCCCGTTTCCACCCAGTGGGCGCAAACTTCGGTGGTCAGGGTGAATCCTGGAGGAACCGGGAGGCCCATGGAGGTCATGTCAACCAAACCCGCCCCCTTGCCGCCGAGGACATTGCGGTCCAAGGAGCGGGGTTTGGGCATGCCGGGGCCGAAGCAGGAAAGAGTGGGAGTAGGGGTCAAGGCAACAGGAAATCGGCGATTTTCCACTCCGTACCCAGCACCAAGCCCTCCACATCGCCGGAGATCAGTCCGTGGAGGACGGAATCCCGAAGGCCAAGGGTGAGCCTGTCCCCTTCAATTTTCAAGAAGGAGGAGGGGGGGGCGGAAAGAAAGGAGCCGGTCTTTTGGCTTCCCTGGTGAAGGATGTCGAAGAAAGGTTGGCGTTCCATTTGAAGTCCGATGCGCCGCTTGCCCTCGTATTCCCACCAGATCAAGGCGCCGTCATGTTCCACGGCGCCGGGTTGAAGGAGATGAGCGTGCTTGAGGCTGCTTCCGAGGTCTTCGCGCAGGCTTTCCCTGGCGAGGACCCAGCCGTCCAAGGTCGCCCCGTGGCTTTCCTTGAGGCCTTCCGAAAAGCAGAGGTATTCAGCTCGGGCGTCGTCGCAGGCGACGGCGGCGAGGAAGCTTTCTCCCGAGACGACGGGGTTGGAGAAATCGGGGGCCAGAACCCTGGCGTGAACCGCAACAGGGATGGATTGGCAGGAAGCCGCTGCGAAGAGGACCAGGAGGGCCGGGAGAGGTGAGGGCACGGCGCGTATAGTGATGTCGACTGGATGCATCGGCAACTGTTGGCGTCGTTCTTGTTGCTGCTCTCCGCTGCTTGCGGGAAGCAGGCGGGCGCTCCTGCCGGGTTGGAATTTGAAACCCGGGCCCGGGATTTGGGCACCCTGACCTCGGGGGAGGATGTCGAGGTTCGCTTTCCTTTTGTCGCCCATGCCCCCATCCGCATCGACCGCTTGGAAGGTTCCTGTGGATGTCTTCATCCCCGCGTCGAACTGCTCGATGGTGCCGCCTTCCGGGCCGGGATGCCTCTGCAGAGCGGAACCCGGGGTGTCATCGTGGTGGGCTTCGCCACCGTCGGGTTGATCGGGGAAAAGACCACCACCCTGGACATCGTCGGCGAGGGGCCCGGCCTTCCCGTGCGCCTTGAAATCCGGGCCGAGATGGAGCCCTGGTTCCATGTCGAACCCGGCCCTCTCCGGTTCGGGGAAATCAGCGGCGACGAGGAGGAGGTTCGGGTGATCCGGGTGACGGGGCCCGAGCCCTTCCGTCTCGTTCGCATTCTCGCCGGCGGTCCTCCCTTGAAAGTCGTGGGCATTCCCTCCGGCAAGCCCACGCGCGAGCAGGAATTCCGAGTCGTCCTCCCGCCCACGCGGGAAGAGGGCCGGCACCGTCGCGCCCTGCGCTTCCTCGCCGACAATGGCTTCAGCCTCATTCTGCAGGTTGAATACATCGTCGCGGGTGAACTCTGGACCCGTCCCGGGGAGCGCCTTCTTCTGGGCGGAATCCCCTCAGACGCTCCAACCCATGCCACCGTGGAAGTCGGGGTGCGCGAGGGGGGCCTGGAAATTCCAAAGGTTCGCCTGGAAGGGATTCCAGGAGCGACCACGGATTGCGTAACCTTACGGCAGGACAGTCGTTACCGAGTTCTGTTGACCCTTCCATCCGGCTTGCCCAAGGGCCCTCTTGTGGGGACCCTTGAATTGGAACTCCTCCCCAGGGGGGAGGGGAGGGGCGGTGTCGTCCACCGGAAAATTCAAATCATCGGAGTGGTCTTGTGAAGGTCCTCCATGCGACCCTCGTCCTTGTTTGCGGGCTCATTCTGGGAGGAGGCTGCGACGCTGGGAATTCCAAGTCCTTGGAGACTCCGAACCCTGTTCAGGGGAAGGGGGGGCTTGTCTTCTCCATCCTGGACCGGAATCTTGGCGATGTCCGCCAGGAAACCATCTACAAGGACATTCAATTCCCATTCGAAGTTTGCGGGAATTCCCCGGTCACCATCACGGTCTACGATCTCTCCTGCGGTTGCACCGAGGCCAAAATCCTGGTGGATGGAAAAGTATGGCCCCGCGGCGAACCTCTTCTTCCCGGAATGAAAGGAATGCTTTCCGCCACCTTCGACGCCGCCCGCTACAAGGGGCAGAAGACGAGCTCCATCACCCTGCGCGGCGAGGGGGCCGACCTTCCCGCCCAACTCACCCTCAATGCTTTCGTGAAGCCCCATTTCGAATTGCAGCCCACCCAGGCTCGATTCGGTGAAATCCTGGTGGGAAGATTGCGCGAGTCGGACCCGGTCAAGGAAATTCAGGTCACGGCTTCGGGGCCCTTCGAAATCATCCGTTGGCGACGCCTCCCCAAGGGAATCGTCGTCGAAGCCTCCGGCGAACCAGAGGAGGCGGCCGACGGCTCGCAGGTGCGTCGTTTCAAGATTCGAGTGACCGAGAATGCGCCGGAGGGCCGCCTCTACAGTTCGGCCCTCGCCGAAACCACCTTGGGACACAACCTTGAAATTCTCATTCATGCCCAGGTGCAGGGCCCGGTTCGTTACTACCCCAGCAACCGGCTCTGGTTCGGCATGCAGGACCAGGGGCAGGCCCGCACCATGACCGTGCGCTGCTTGGCAGCCACCGATTCCGTTTCCCTGCAGACCCCCGAGGCCTTGTTCAAGGGATCGGACGCTTTTTCCATTCAGGTGGTGGAGAAGAAACCGGGTGAGGAATACCTCGTCAGGGTGCGCTTGGGCGCCAACGCCTCGGTCGGCCGCCACAATGGAATCCTGGAAATCAAGTGGCCCGAAGAAACGGGCTTGAGATCTTTCGAAATTCCCATTTCCTCCATCGTGCGGACGGCTCCTTGATGGAAAAGCTCGGAGAACTCCTGCTCGCCCAGGGAGCCATCACCGAGGACCAGTTGAGGTCCGCGCTGGCAGACCAGGAAAAGCGCACCATTCCGCTGGGAACGGCCCTGGTGGAAGCCGGAGCCGTGGCCGAGGATGTGATGACCCGGGCCCTCGCCAAGCAGGCTAGGCTCCCCTTCGTGGACTTGGCTGGGAAGGCTCCGCCAGCACGGCTTTCCGGCCTGTTGGATGCCACTGCGGCCTGGGAGATGGAGGCTCTGCCTGTCAAGGAGAACGGCGACGTTCTTCTTGTTGCGGTCTCCGATCCCGCCAAGGCGGTGGTCCTCGACACCTTGCGCTTTCTTCTCGACCGCGAGGTGGCCCTTGCCTTGGCCGCTCCCGCAGCTCTCCGCGGGGCCATGGAAAAGGCCTACGGGACCGGTAGCGGTACGGGTGGCGGCGCCGAAGAAATTGCCGAGGAGGACCTCGGTGATGAGGCCCCCGTCGTGCGCCTAGTGCACCGAACCTTCCGCGAGGCGGTTGAAGCCCGGGCTTCCGACATTCACATCGAACCCTTCCCGGACCGGTGCCAGGTCAGGTACCGGGTGGACGGGAGGCTTTCCGTGGCGGCCCAGCATCCAGCCGACCTCCATCCAGCCCTGCTGTCCCATCTCAAGGTGAGCGCCGGCCTCGACATCGCCGAGAAGAGAAAACCA
>DCAK01000061.1:18449-18690 GCA_002311925.1 Planctomycetes bacterium UBA1135 | reverse complement strand
CGAGAAGAGAAAACCACAGGATGGACGCATCGAGCATCACGCCGGTGGTCGCGATCTGGACATCCGGACTTCCATCCTTCCGACCAATCACGGCGAGAGTTGCGTCATGAGGATCCTCGACCGAGAGGCCAACCTCATTTCGATGGAGGATCTCGGGATGGGGAAGAAGGCCCTCAAGTGGTTCCAGGAGGTCATCGGTCATCCCAATGGAATCTTTCTCGTCACCGGCCCGACCGGCTCG
>DCAK01000061.1:15598-18379 GCA_002311925.1 Planctomycetes bacterium UBA1135 | reverse complement strand
ACCGGCTCGGGCAAGACCACCACCCTTTACGCCGCGCTGCAAACCCTGAACTCGGCTGACCGAAAGATTCTCACCGTCGAGGACCCGGTCGAATATCGGATTCAGGGAATCAACCAGGTGCAGGTGCATCCTCGCATTGGGTTGACCTTCGCCCGCGCTCTTCGGGCTTTCCTGCGCCAGGCTCCCAATGTGATCCTGGTGGGTGAGATTCGGGACCGGGAGACTGCTGAAGTCGCCATCCAGGCGTCCTTGACCGGTCACCTTGTCTTCAGCACGGTGCACACCAACGACGCCCCGGGGGCCGTCACCCGGCTCCTCGACATGGGCGTCCCTCCCTTCCTCATCGCCACTTCACTCCAGGGCGTGCTCGCCCAACGGCTGGTGCGCCGCTTGTGCCCGCACTGTTCAACCGAGGAGGAGGCGGGGGCCCTGGACCGCCAGGTTCTCGGTCTCAAGAAGGGGGCCAAGGTTCGGCGACCTCGCGGGTGCCGCAAGTGCACCCGGACCGGTTACCTGGGCAGAATCGGGGTTTTTGAATGGCTTGCCATGGAGGGCTCGCTGCGTGAACTCCTCTTCCAATCCACTGATTCGTCCGAATTCGTCCACCTGGCTAAAAGTTCGGGGGCATGGACCCAGCTTTCCCACGACGTCATCGCCAAGGCCCGGGATGGCCAGACCTCGGTGGAGGAGGTTCTGCGGGTGACCACCATTCAAGCCCAGCCGACAGAATCCGGAACCGAACCGGAGGAAATCCATCATGAATGAAATCAAATCAGGAAGTCCTTTCGCAGGTTGGCTCAAAGAAATCGCCGCGCGCGGCGCCTCCGACCTCCACCTGGGGGCAGGACGTCCCCCGATTGCGCGGGTGGACGGGGAACTCCTCCCATTGGAGCCGGACATCCTCGATTCCGCCAAGGTGGAGGAAATCTGCCTTTCGTTGACTCCCGAGGGTCGCAAGAAGGAGCTCGAGGAACTCGGCGGAGCCGACTTCGCCTTCACCTTCGCCGGCGACCGCTACCGAACCAGCGTCTTTCTCCAAAGAGGGAGCTATGCCCTGGTTTGCAGGCGCATTCCCCACAATCGGCTCTCCTTCGATGAAATCGGCGCTCCCGCCGTCCTCCGCTCTCTTGCCAATCTTCCCCGCGGGCTGGTTCTGGTCACGGGGCCCACCGGTTCGGGAAAAACCACCACCCTTGCGGCCTTGGTTCACGAAGTGAACCAGACCCGCGCCTGCCACATCGTGACCCTGGAGGACCCCATCGAGTTCTTCCACGAATCCGAGAAGGCGGTGGTGAACCAGCGGGAAGTGGGAGAGGACGTGGCCTCCTTCTCGGAAGCCCTGCGCAGGGTTCTGCGCCAGGACCCTGATGTCATCATGCTCGGTGAAATGCGCGACCTGGAAACCACGGCCGCCGCCATCACCGCGGCCGAAACCGGTCACCTCGTCCTGGGCACCTTGCACACCACCGGGGCCGCCCGAACCGTCGACCGCATCATCGACCAGTTTCCACGCGAACAACAGGAGCAGGTCCGCACCCAACTTTCCGTGTCCCTGCAAGCCGTGGTCTCGCAAGTCCTTCTGGCCCGAGCGGACGGCAAGGGCCGGGTCGCCGCCTTCGAGGTCATGGTCAGGAATTCGGCCATCGAGAACCACATCCGCAAGGGAGAGACCTTCAAAATCCCTTCCGTGATGCAGACCCAGAAGCGCATCGGGATGCAGCTTCTCGACGATCATCTATTGGAGTTGGTCCAGGAGGGGGTCATTTCCCGCGAATCCGCCCTGTCCTCCGCCCAGATTCCTTCCGACCTGGTTGCTCGCCTGGACGGCAAACCCTCTTCCTGACCCCGCTTTGCCTGCCGCCTCCTCGACCAAGACCCTGGGTGAAATTCTCATCAAGATGGGAGTCCTGCGCCAGGGCCAGCTGCAGGCGGCCTTGGCGGAACAACGCCGCGCGGGCGGCAGGTTGGGGTCTCTTCTCCTGGAGAGGGGGCATATCACGGAGGAAGACCTTTCCCGCGCTCTGGCCAGCCAAAAGGGTCTGGATTGGATTCCCGGGGACCAACTCAAGCCCCAGGCCAAGGCCCTCGCCATGGTCGACCCGGGAACGGCCCGGGCATTCGGGGCCCTCCCCATCGATATCGTGGACGGCAAGCTTCGGGTGGCGGTTTCCGACCCCGACGTTCTCCCCCTCCTGGCCGACCTTGAAGGACTGACGGGGAAACCCACCCAACCCGTCATGGCCGAGCCCAAGGCCCTTGGCGAGGCCGTGGAAAAGGCCTATGCCAAGCAAACCGCCAAGGCGGCAGGACCGGAAGAAACCGAAGCTTCGCAGGCGGCTCCCATCGTCCGGCTTCTTGAAAGCATTCTGACCCGGGCGGTGCGCAACCAGGCCGCCGATGTCCATCTTGAACCCTATCAGGGAGATTTCCGCATCCGCATGAGGGTGGACGGAATCTTGTACGAAATCGACCCGCCGCCGGCCCACCTGGCTCCCGCCATCATCTCCAGGGTGAAGGTTCTGGCGAACCTGGACATTTCGGAAACCCGGATGCCCCAGGACGGGCGCATCGAGATGGTGGTGGACGGGCGGTCGGTGGATTTTCGGGTTTCCACAGTTCCCATCCAGGGCGGGGAAAGCGTGGTTCTGCGGATTCTCGACCGGCAATCCCTGCAGCTCGACCTTTCCAAGCTTGGCCTGGTGGAGGACGAACAGGACCAACTCATGGAGTTCATTCAGAAACCCCATGGAATCGTCCTGGTGACCGGGCCCACCGGTTCGA
>DCAK01000061.1:375-15539 GCA_002311925.1 Planctomycetes bacterium UBA1135 | reverse complement strand
TCACGGTCGAGGATCCGGTCGAATACGACCTCGACGGAATCATTCAGGTCCCTATCAAGGAGGACATCGGGGTGGGGTATTCCAGCATCCTGCGGACGATGCTTCGCCAGGACCCCGACATCATCCTGGTGGGTGAAATCCGCGACCCTGAAACAGCCCAGATCGCGGTTGAAGCCGCCCTGACAGGTCACCTGGTTTTGTCCACCCTTCACACGAACGACGCCCCCTCCACCGCCACCCGGATGGTCGACCTCGGCGTGGAACCCTTCCTCCTCTCCGCCACCCTGGAGGGCATCGTGGCCCAGCGCCTGGTGCGGAAGATCTGTGAACAATGCGCAGAGCCGGACACCCCTTCCGATGAAATTCTTGAGAAGGCCGGCCTGGCCAAGGCCGATGGATTCAAGCGTGGCCAGGGCTGCGACGCCTGCCATTTCACCGGCCACTCGGGCCGGACCGCCATCTATGAAATCCTGCCGATGGACGATTCCTTGCGTGAGCAGTTCCTCAAGGACCCCAGTACCATCGCCCTCCGCAAAGCCGCGGCGAAGAGAAAGATGAGGACTCTCCGGGAAAGGGGGATTCAATTGGCCCAGGATGGAATCACCACCCTGGACGAGGTGGTTCGCGCCACCCAGTCGGAGGAAGGCTGATGGCTCGCATTCAGCGAAAAGTCCCCGCAGCTGCGAAGCGGCCGTCTTCCAAGGCACCCGTGGAGGGCGCCGTCCGGACACGGCGCAGGGTGCCGCTCAAGCACCTGGTCCGCTTCACCCGGATGTTGGCCACTCTCACCGAGGCCGGCCTTCCGATTCTTCGCAACCTCAGGGTGCTCGCCAACCAGTGGCCTCCGGGCCGCTTCCACGACGCCGTCACGGATACCGCCGACCTGGTGGAGGAGGGCCAGCCTCTTTCCGACGCGCTCGCCCAGAATCCGGATGTTTTCGACGACCTCTACGTGAACATGGCCCGCGCCGGCGAGGCCGGCGGTGTTCTCGACAAGGTGATGAGCCGCTTGGCGGATTTCCAGGAAGGGTCCCAGGAAATGCGCGACCGCACCCGCAGCGCCCTGGCCTATCCCATCGTCATCGGGGTGGTCGCCATGGGTGTGGTGGTGGCCCTCATGGTGCTCGTCATCCCCAAGTTCTCCGAACTCTACAGCGAGATGGGGATGACCCTTCCCGCCATCACCCAGGCCATGATCGGCATCAGCGATTTCATGGTGACGTGGTGGTACGCGGTCCTTGGATTGCCCGTCCTCATTTTCGTCGTGTGGCAGATGGCCTATCTCCGGTCCTACAGCTTTCGCATGTGGAACCACCAGATGCACCTCCGTCTGCCCGTCATCGGTGGATTGGTGGAGCAGAGCCAGGTTTCCCGATTCGCCAACACGTTCGGCACCCTGGTCAGCAGCGGAGTTCCCCATCTTCGGGCCTTCGAGATCGTTCGGGGCGCCCTGACCTCCGAGGTCTACAGGGAAGCCGTGGCACAGGTCCAGGGGGAAGTGCGGGAAGGGGAATCCATCGCCTCTTCCCTGGAATCCACCGGCCATTTCGACGACTTGGTGGTTTCCATGGTCGAAGTCGGGGAAGAAACAGGCGAACTCGACCGGATGTGCCTCCGGGTAGGGGCCGGTTACGAAGAGAACTACAAGCGGGCTCTCGACATCGCCCTCAAGCTCCTCGAACCCGCCATGCTCATTCTCATGGCCGGCATCGTGGGCTCCATCGCCCTCGCCCTCTTCCTGCCCCTCTTCAAGCTGCTCGAAGAATTCGGCCAGGCGGCCTGACCCATGAAGCTGCGCCTGCGCCTTCTCCTGGTGCTGGTCGCCGTCAACGCCGTGGTTCTCGGGGCTCTCGCCCTCTGGGTTCAGGGCGATGAATCCCAACAGGCGGCCGAGCGGGATCGGCGTCGTCTGCGCCTGGAGGAACAGGTCAAGGAACGGTTTTCCAGGCGCTTCGCCGCCGAGGGAGTGGGGGATGTTCGGGAACTTCTTTCCTGGCCCCTGTGGAGTGAATTTGAAGAAGCCCTCGTGCTCGACAATCGGATTCTCGAACTCGACGGGGAGGTCTTTCCCGTGGGCGCCTTCCTGAATCCCAACGGTTGCCAAGACCGCTCCCCCGATTTCCCGGTGAAGGAAATTGCGCGGGCCATGGTCGAAGCGGCCCGCACTTCCACCCCCACCCATGTCGCCGGGGGCCTTGCCCTTCCGATGGTGGCCATGTCCCCCTTTCAAGCCGAGGCCCGGATCTGGGGAGGCGTGTTCGTGAGGCTTCCGGCTCTTCCCTCCCGCATTCCCCTCCAGCTGCAGGTCCTTCTCGCCGCGGGGGTGGCCACCCTCCTGGGGGGGTTGGCCTTCTATTTTTTCCTGGGGAGGGCCGTGGTTCGGCCGGTGGAAAGCCTGGCCCTGGCCGCCCACGAATTCGGGGAGGGTCGCGACCCCACCCTTCCTTCAACGGGAGGATCTCGGGAATTGGAGGAACTCCTGGTTTCCTTCCGAGCCATGATGGGCCGCATACGGGGTTTCCAGGGGGAACTTTCAAGGGCCGTGGATCGAGCCGAGAATCGAGCCACGCGGGCCGAACGGCGGGCGGCTCGGGGGGAACGGCTCGCCGCGCTGGGAACTCTTGCCGCGGGAATCGCCCACGAAATTAACAGCCCGCTCGCCGGAGCAACCCATGGCGTGGAAACCCTTCGCGCCGGGGCCCGGGGGGAGAAGGCGGAAAAACATGGAGCCCTCGTTGCGGAGGCTCTCGACCGCATCGCCGGCCTGGTCAAGAAACTCCTTCGGCTGGCACCCACTCAAGTCGATGAAGGGCCTTGCATCCTCCAGGAGGTCCTCCGCGACCTCCCCTCCTTCCTTGAAAGCCGGACCGGCACCCATGACCTCATCCTGAATCTTCCCGCCAAGCCCCTGCAGGTGCGGGGGTCCTCGGGAGATTTGTTTCCCGTCTTTCTGAACCTCGTTTCCAACGCGCTGGACGCCCTGGACGAAGAAGGGCGACCGGGCCGGGTTGAATTGACCGTCGAAGCCAGAGACGGGGGTGGGGCGGAAATCCGCATCCTGGATGACGGGCCGGGCGTGCCTCCGGCCATCCTTGCCCGCCTCCCCGAACCCTTTCTGTCCACCAAGGATCCAGGGGAGGGGACCGGCCTTGGGCTCGCTCTCGCCTTTTCCACGCTGCAGCAACTCGGCGGAACGATGGAGGTCGAGAATCGACAGGAGGGGGGTTTTCAGGTGAGGATGATTCTCCTTCCCCCTTCGGAGTGACCCTTTCCCCTGCGGCCCCTATCCTTGGGGCTGAGACAACCCTTAATCGTGTCCCGTACCCTCCTTCTCGTGCTTGCCGGAACCCTTCTCGGGGCTCTCGGCACCCGCTGGCTCGCTCCTCCCCCGGTCCATGCCCAGGCTGCGGATGGAGGTCGGCGCTACGTGGCGGTTGCTGGTCCCTACCAGGCGGGGGTTTCCCTTCTCTATGTCCTCGACCAGGAAACCCAGCATCTCGCCGTCTACGAGGCCAAGGGTGGCGCCCCGAATTCCCGGGAAGTGGTTCTCGTCGGGGTGCGCAACATCCAGCTCGACACTCTTCTGGACGCATTCAACGACGAGTCCGACTACACCTACCAACAGCTCAAGGCCTTCCTGGAGAAGCGCGGTGTCTCGACCGAGGGGAATCCCCCTGGTTCTTCATCCGGCGGCTGACCTATCCTGGAAGCCCTTGCAGGCTTCCCTCCCCCCAATCCCCGACAACGACCCATGAGTGACAGCGACTTCCTTTCCTTCGAGAATGCTCTCGACGAGCTTTCCCTTGAAGAGGACGATCTCAAGAGACTGATTTCAGCCGGTGAAATCCGCGCCTTCCGCGAAGGTTCAAAAATGCGCCTTCGCGCCGAAGATGTGACGCGCGTCGCCGGCGATTTGAATGTCGGTGAGTCGGTTTCAGAAGAAGACGCCGGCGATGTTCTCGAAGTGGAAGAGGTTCACTTCGACGCCGAGGTGGATGACCAGGATGAAGGAATGGTCACCACCCAACTGACCGAGGAGGACACCCTCCTGGACGACGACCTGGAAGTCGTCGAAATCGATGACGAGCCGGAGGAAGCCTCCGCAGTGGCGGCCGCCGCGCCCCGGAGGGGTCGAGCCACCGCTGAAACTGTCGAGGAAGAGCCCGCGGGAATCCGGGGCCTGACCATCCTGACCACCTTGTTGATGGCCTATGGCCTTGCCTTCGTCCTGGCCATGCTCCAGGCCCGTTCCAATGGCGTGACCGCGGGTCTCGTGGAGACGTTCAAGTAAGTCCGTGAGAAGCGCCCTCCTCCCCATCCTTCTTTTCGCCTGCCTCCCCGCCTGCGAAATGGTCCCCAAGGCGTCGCTGGATGCCGCCCTGGTGGCCCATGCCGACGAGCTGGACGCCCTGACGGAATTCCAGGCTTCCCTGGAGGTTGAGAATTCTCGTCTGAAGGATGAAGTCGCCAGCTTGGCCGCTTCCCTGGACGACAGGCGGGCCTTTGAAGCCCGCGAAGCTTCGGCGGAAATCGACCGCGCCACCGAGGCCCTCAAGGATGCCATGATGGACTTGGTCCGCTCCGGGGATGTCGAATTCCTGGAAGGACCGGATGGCCCGATTCTCCGCATTCGCAACCAGGTCCTCTTTGCTTCGGGAAGCGCTGCCGTCTCTCGCAAAGGGCATGAAATCCTCACCACTCTCGCCAGGGAAATTGCTCCCATCGCCGAAGGGGTCGAGGTCGTCGGGCACACCGACAATCAGCCCGTCAAGGTTCGGGCCGCCGAGTTCCCCCGAGGGAATCTCCAGCTTTCCGCCCGCCGCGCGGTGGAAGTAGCCAGCCTCCTGATTACCAATGGCATTGCTGAGGAGAGGGTGTCGGTGAGCGGGTACGGCGCGTGGAAGCCGGTGGCTGCCAACGATGACGAAAAGGGCCGGGCGAGCAACCGCAGGGTCGAGCTTGTCATTCGCACCCTGCCTGCTGTTTCCGAGGAAGGCTGAAATCGTGCGGGGTCGGCGGGCCTCCGGGATTCGGGCGGTCCTCACCCCTCTCGTTTTTCTGACCGGGTGCAGCGGGGGAGAGCCCCAGTCTGAGGTCGCGCCCGAAGCGGTACTCCTCGACCGCACGTTCCTGGGTTCCGATGAAGAGTTGCTCCTTTGCGGCCGCTTCGAGGTCACCTGGGGAGAATTCGGGAACGCGCCCGAGGGAACGCGAGGCGATCTTCCCGCCACCTTCATGAGTCGGTCGGAAGCCATGGCATGGGCAGCGAGCCGGGGGCTTCGTCTTCCCACCCGGGAGGAGTGGCGCGGCATTTCGAGGGGGAATGCGGGCGAAGCCCGGGCCACGCGAGGAGTCAACGAGAGCAATTCCCTGGAATTGGGATTGGGGAAGACCCTGCCGGTGGGGGTGTTCGAAAGGGGACGCACTCCAGGGGGGGGGTACGATTTCCAGGGCAATGTGTGGGAGTGGCTTGCGCCTTCGGAAGGCTCCGACCCCGAAACGGCGCACGCAGTGGGCGGGTCCTACGCCTCCCGTCCTTCATCCGGATTGCCGGAAACCTGGGAATTGAACCCGCAGGACAGGGCCGAGGATCTCGGATTCCGCTATGTGATGGATGCGATTCCCTTTTTGACCGACAGGATTCTGCCCGTCTGGTTGGCCGGGGGCGAAGTGGACCGCCAAATGTTGGACCAGGCGATCGGGAGATGGGATTCGAACCAAAGAGCCACCGTGGCCGGCATCCTGGCTGGCAGCGGAACCGATTCAGCCTTTTGCGCATGGCTTGTGGGTGAGGGGTCGGGATGACCTTTCCCAAGGACGGGAAGCGTGAAGTGCGAGCCACCCTTGAGCAGCATGGGCTGAGTCCCAACAAGAAGTTGGGGCAGAACTTCCTGGTGGACCCTGCCCTGTTGGATGCGATTCCCGGGGATGCGGGCGTGCAGGCGGGAGACCGGGTTCTCGAAGTTGGACCGGGCTTGGGAGGTCTCACGCGGCGCCTACTGGGCGCAGGGGCCCGGGTCTTGGCGGTTGAAATCGACCACGGTTTCGTGCGCTTGTTGCGCGAGAGCCTCGCGTCCGAACTGAATTCCGGGGCCCTGGGGTTGGTGGAGGGGGACGTCCTCGCATCCGGGGAATCCTTACATCCCGAAGTCGAAGATTGGTGGAAGGCCGGCCCCCCTCCGCGGCTGGTTGCCAACCTTCCCTATTCGGTTTCCGGCCCTTTCCTGGGTCGGCTCCCCGGCCGTTCCCTTGCCGGGGCTGTTCTTCTTCTGCAAAGAGAAGTCGCCCGAAAAGCGGCGGCGGGTGTGGGGGAGGAGGGCTATGGCCCCTTGTCCATTCGCCTCGCGCTCAGGTTTTCAGTGAGCTTGGGAAGAAAAGTTCCCGCCGATGTCTTCTGGCCCCGGCCCAAGGTGGAATCGGGCTTTCTTCACTTGAACCCGCTGGGGGATGAGAAGGATGTGGAGGAGGGAATCCTGCGGGAGGTCCTGAGGGATGCTTTCGGGCAAAGGCGCAAGCGGCTTCTGCCCAGGTTGGAAAAGAGCTTCCCCGAGGCGGCGCGGCGTATGCGCGAACTCGGAATTCCCGACGACGCCCGACCCGAAACCGTGGCTCCCTCCGTATGGTGGGAAGCCGCCAAGGCGGTTAGGATTCCCTCTTCCTGAAACTATTCGACCGTGCTGGATCTCAGAGACTTCGTGGACCGGGTCAAGGACCGTATCCCCATCGAAACGGTGGTGGGGAGGAGGGTCCAGCTTTCCACCAAGAGCGGACGCCTTTGGGGGCTGTGCCCCTTCCACCCCGAGAAGACCCCTTCCTTTTCGGTGCGCCCCGATGTGGGGCGCTTTCATTGCTTCGGCTGTGGAAAATCAGGGGACGCACTGAATTTCTTGCAGGAAGCGGAAGGCCTTTCCTTCATGGAGGCCCTCGAGAGGTTGGCGGAAGAAGCCGGCATGGAGTTGCCCTCCTTTTCCTCGGCGAAACAGGACCCGGCAAAATCCGACCGTCGCAAGAAGGCGCGCGAAGCCCTTTCCATGGCTCGGAGCCTCTACGCGGAATCCCTGCAAGGCCCATCGGGCGCCGCCGCCAGAAAATACCTTGGCGAGCGTTCCCTGGCCGAAGAGACCTTGAAGGCCTTTTCCGTGGGTTGGGCCCCCAACGAATCCGATTGGCTCGTGCGGGCCCTGATCGGCAAGGGCTTCGACAGGGAAGCTCTTTCCGAGGCGGGTTTGTGCCTGGAGGATTCTTCGAACAAGCCGGTGGACCGCTTCCGAGAAAGGGTCATGTTCCCCGTCCTGGAGAGGGGGGAGAGGACCGTGGGTTTCGGAGGGCGTTTTTTGCCGGGTTCCTGGGCCGACGAAAACAACCGGGGAAAATACATCAACTCTCCGGAGGGCCCCCTGTTTCCCAAGCGGCGTATTCTTTACGGGATTCACCTGCTTCCCGACGGTCTGCGCGCGAACGAGGACGCCCCCATCGTGGTCACCGAGGGTTACCTGGATGTCATGATGCTTCACCAGGCCGGAATGCGCACCTGCGTGGCGGCGCTGGGAACCGCCCTGACGGCCGACCATGCTCGCCTTCTTCGTAGATTCGACCGCAAGGTGGTGCTTCTGATGGATGCCGATGAAGCCGGGCAGAGGGCGACTCTCCGCGGAGCCCGCATTCTGGTCGAGGAAGGCGTGGCGTGTGAAATCGCATCCCTGCCCGAAGGGGCCGACCCCGCCGACCTTGTGGCCCGAGGGGAGGAGGGCGAATTGTTCCAACGGATTGCCAATGCAGAAGATATAATCAAGTGGCGTCTGTCTTCTTGGTCTCGGAAGGTGGGTCAAATGGGTCCAGCGGACAAGGACAGGGTGGCACGGGAGATGGCGGAGTGGGTGAATTCCGCCGCAAGTCCTGTGTTAGCCGAGACTTGGAGCCGCGAGGTCTGTGACCGCCTTGATATTGGGGAGCAGGCATTCCGTGCTCTCTGCCGACAGGGCTCAAGTTCGAGTCTCCCGGCGCCCGTCCATCATCAACCTTCAATCTCCGATTCCGGAGGAACCCTCGAACGCAACGAGCGTGAAATCGCGGTTGCGGTCCTTCTCGACCCATCCCTGCTTTCGCGTAATCAGGAAACTCTCCAAGGAATCCAGGAGGATTTGGAAGATTCCTTCGCCTCCCGCGTCCTCGCCTGGTGCCTGGAAAGGCGGGCTGCGCAGGAGCAATCCGGACTCGATGAAGCTCTTGCCTCTTTTTCCGAACCGGAAATTTCCCTCTGGCTGAGCGGATTACGCGACCTCCCCCTGGAAGAACCTGCGCGAGCCCTGGCCAGCGCCCTCGAGGCCCTTCCGGAGAATCGCAGAAAATCCCAACGCAATCCGCAGGATCCTCTGGATGACGAGGCTCTTCGCGGTTTCCGAAGACCCGTCCGTATTTCCATGAAGGTGAGTGACAGGACAACCCAATCAACGACGAATCCAGCTGAAAAAGAATGACCGCGACGCAACTCGACAAGAAAATCGAAACCGTCCTCGAGACGCTCATCCTCAAGGGCAAGACTTCAGGGACCCTGCCTTTCGATGAAATCCACACCGCAATTCCGGCGGCCTCCTTGGGCGTGAACGCCCTGGAGACGCTCACCGAAATTCTGGACCGGATCGAGGACGCCGGAATTCAGGTCGCCGAAAGCGGAGATGCCGCGGCCCGGCCTCCCGCCGGAGCCCCGATGCCGGTCGCGACCAAACCCCTCTCCACCGTCGCCCACCGGGGAGGAACCCGGGCTCACCAGCCCGTTCTCGAGAAGATCGACGACCCGGTCCGGATGTACCTCACCCAGATGGGCGAGATTCCCCTCCTGACCCGAATCGAGGAAGTTTCTCTCGCCAAGAAGACCGAGGTCTCCCGCAAGATTTTCAGGCGGCTGGTCCTCGAGTCCGGTCTCGCTCTCGATCCCGTCCTCGAATTCCTCGGCCAGGTCAAGGACGGCATGGTGCCCTTCGACCGCACCCTCAAGGTGAACCCTTCCGCCCAGGCGAACTCCTCCTTCGGCGTCATTCACTTCAACAGGCGGATGAAGAAGCAAGCCATCGCCGAGGATTCTGAAAGCGGCACCAGCGACATTGACGGCGGCGCCGGATTCGAACTCACCAAGCAGGACCTCGAGCAGAGACTTGGGGGCCACATCATGGCGCTTGAAGAATTGAGGGATACCGCCCGGGTGGCTTATGAAATCCATATCGACGGCAGGCTCACCGCTAGTGAACGGGCCGTCTTCCAGGTCGGCATGCGGGCCCGTCAGCGCAATCTCGCCATCCTCGTGGAGGAATTGCATTTCCAAGTCAATCTCGTTCAGGACCTCATCGAGATTCTCGACCGCAAGCTGGAGTCTTGGCAAGCCCTTCAAGCTGAAGCCGATTCCTTGTCCGCGGCCGACCGCCGCACCAAGGCCGGCAAGGAATTGGCGGCCCGCCTCAAGGAATGGGAAGTGCGCGCTTTGGAACCCTTGAGTTCCTTCGAAGCCCGCATGGTGCGCATCACCCAATCCACCGATGCCTACGAGGACGCCAAGCGGGGCCTGAGCTCAGGAAATCTGCGTCTCGTGGTCTCCATCGCCAAGAAATATCGGAACCGCGGCCTCGCTTTCCTGGACCTCATCCAGGAGGGGAATACCGGTCTCATGAAGGCCGTGGAGAAATACGAATACCGCCGGGGATACAAGTTCTCGACCTACGCAACCTGGTGGATTCGCCAGGCCATCACCCGCTCCATCGCCGACCAGGCTCGGACTATTCGGATTCCGGTCCACATGATCGAGACGATGTCGAAATTGAGGGCCGTCCAGAAGAGGCTCCTGCAGACCATGGGCCGGGAACCCAGCGTGGAGGAGATGGCCGAAGCCGCAGAAATCTCCATCGACGAGGCCTACCGGGTCATCAAGATCGCCAAGCACCCCATCAGCTTGGACAGGCCCATCGGGGACAGCGAAGATTCCTACTTCGGCGATTTCATTGAGGACGAATCTTCGGACAATCCCGTGGCCAAGGCCGGCCAGGAAATGCTCAAGGAAAGGATTTCCGATGTGCTGGATTCCCTCACCTTCCGGGAAAGGGAGATCATCAAGTTGCGGTACGGAATCGGCGACGGATACACCTACACCTTGGAAGAGGTGGGCCGGATTTTCCGGGTCACCCGGGAACGGGTGAGGCAGATCGAGGCCAAGGCCGTGCGCAAGCTTCAGCATCCGATTCGGGCCCGCAAGCTCGCCGGTTTCATCGAGGGGATCATCTGATTTCGGGGAAGTCCACCCTTGCGCCCGAGAGGGGGCGGGGGTCGAATACCGGGCATTGAAAGAGTCCATCCTCCTTCTCATCGAGACCCAGGTCCTGGATGATCGGCTTGTCGTTCTCGACCGTCGTTTGAATTCCCTGCTGGTCGAGCTTGGCGAGGGGGAATCCAGGGTGTCGGTGCTCGAAGCCGAGGCGGAGGATACGGAGGGAGAGCGGAAGGCTTGCCTGGCCCGCGCCAGGGACATTGAAAACGATCTTCTCATTGACGAGGCTAGGGCGATCAAGTGGGAGGACGAGAGCAACCGCATGAGGGATGTCGGGTCGGCTGAAATCGCCCGCCAGAAGGTGCAAACCTTGCGGGACAAGATTGCCGGAGAGGAAGAGGAGGCTCTTTCCTTGCTGGAAAAGGCGGAGGTCTTGGTGGGACGGATTCAAGAGGCCAAGGAAACCATGAAGGAGGCCTCCGTGGAATTCCAAACCTTCCGCACCACGGTCAAGGAAGACCAGAAGACCCTTGAAGAGGAAAAGGCGAATGTTGTCGCCCGCAAATCGGTGGCTCTGGATTCCGTGGCGATGGAAGCGCGCGCCGCCTACGAGAAGTTGGTGGATTCCAGAAACGGCCAGCCCTTGGCGGTCATCCGGGGTTCATCCTGCGCAGGTTGCGGTATGACGGTGCCCCCCAATGACATGGGCCGGGCCATGGGATTGACCGGACTGGTGGCTTGTAGGTCGTGCTCCCGCATCCTGATTCCTGACCAGGTCTGGAAGGACGCCACGGGGGATGGCGACGAGGCCGCCGGCGAGGGTTCGAGCGAAGGTTAAACTGGATGACCGGCCTTTCAGGCCAAGTCCCCTTTTCACGCCCATGATCGCAATCCTCACCCTTCTCGGGGCCGCGGCGCCCATTCTCCAGGACCCTCTCGACGGTCAACTTCCCAAGCGGGACCTCGGGGTTGTGGAATTCATCCGGAATCATCCCGAGTACGACGGCCGCGGCATTCGGGTGGCCGTGCTGGACACGGGAATCGATCCGGGCCATCCCTTTCTTCAGGCCACCCCTCAAGGGGAACGAAAAATCGTGGATTGGTACGACGCCACCACCGACGGGTGGATTCCCCTGAGGGATGCAGGCGAAGCGAATCATGGGAACCTTCTTGGACTCTCGGGGAGGCGGCTGATGCTGGGCAAGTGGGCCGCTCCCGGAAGGACCTTCTCCCTGGGAAGAATCGACTCCGACTGGCTTCCCGGAGGCCTGGCCTCCCGCATACGGAGGGAGCGCCAGGAGGCTTGGGAGGATGGTCGGCGCAACTACAAGGAATCCCGAAGGCGGGTGGAAAGTCGCGGGGGGGAAGTCGCCGACACCCCGCTCGCCAAGGAAACCAAGCGCGGATTCGAGAAATTCAGGGACGCGGGCCCGGTCCACGACGTGGTGGTCTTCAAGGTCGACGGCGCTTGGCGCCTGTTGATCGACAACGACGAGGATGGCGACCTGGACGAGGAAACCGCACTGGGGTCGTTCCGTGAAACAGGCGAATGGACCACCCTGGGTGACGAGGCTCTCCTTCATTACGGGGCTGAAGTGGCGGTCGACGGGAGCGGTGCGACCCTCTTTTTCGACGCCAACGGTCACGGGACCCATGTTGCCGGCATCATCGGCGCCTGGGAGGGCCCCGACGGCCGCATGAACGGAGTCGCGCCCGGAGTTGAATTCGTTGCCATCAAGATCGGAGACGGGAAATTCGGCGGCGCGACTTCCGGATTCTCCATTGCCAAGGCTCTGGATTACGCCGTGGCCTCGGGGTGCCATGTCGCCAACATTTCCTTCGGAGGCCCTTCCTTCTTCGCCGACGGCAAGGAACCTGACGCATGGGTGGTGGACGAAGCCACCCGGCGCGGCTTGGTGGTCGTGACTTCCGCCGGGAACGAAGGCCCCGTGCTCACCACCGTGGGGGCGCCCGGAACCAGTTCAGCGGCTTTCACCATCGCCGCCGCGGTTTGGCCCGACACCCAGAGAGTGAATTACGGCTCCTTGGACCCCGTCGAGGCCACCCTCTTTGATTTTTCCAGCCGCGGACCCCTTCCCGGGGGTGGAATGGGAATCGACTTCACGGCTCCCGGGGCCGCGCTTTCTTCTCTTCCCTCCTGGCTGGTGACCCTGGGAGAAAATTTCAACGGAACCTCCATGGCGGCCCCTCAAGCCAGCGGCTGCGTGGCCCTTCTCCGTTGCGCCGCGGTCGCGGAAAACCTGGCCCACGGCCCGGCTGCCGTTTATGCGGCCATGGCTGCAGGCGCCCGGCCTCTTCCCGGGCATGCATGGGTGGAACAGGGGTGGGGTGCCATCCACATGGAATCCTCGCTCACGGCTCTGCAGGCTCAGGCCGGACGCCCGGCCGGACCCGCATTCACCCTGGAAGCGTCCAACCCCTACGGAAAGGGGGCCGGCATCTACTTTCGGGACCTGGCCAGCGACCGCCCTTTCGAGGCCAAGGTGCGGGTGGCTCCGGTGTTTTCCAAAGACGCGAGCCACGCTGAAAAGGCCTCTGTCTTGCGGACCTTCCGACTCGAATCGGAAGCTGACTGGGTGGAGGCTCCGACGGCGGTCTACGCATCCGCCAACGGCAGGGATTTTCAGGTGCGCGTGGTTCCGAAGGGTCTGGGACCGGGCCTTCACTCCACCCGGGTGCTTTTCCGCGATGCGGATGCCCCCGCGGGGGCGCCCGTGGATCTGGTTCTCCCCGTGACCCTGGTGATTCCTGAATTTACCTCGTCGGAATCGGGTCATGTCCATCGCGCGAGCTTTTCCATCGCTCCCGGGGAACTTCACCGAACTTTTCTCCGGGTCCCCTACGGGGCCCGAACGGCAACCGTCACGGTCCGCCAGCAGGAGGGAGGGAGGAATGAATTCCGCTCCGGGGCAGGGTCGGTGAGCGGATTCAGATTCGCCGGGGATCGGCAATCCCGGGGGCGGAATTTCTTGACCGCCGGCGGCAGCTTCGAAACCACGGTCCCCGTGGAGGAAGGAACGGTCCTGGAATACACCCTCGCTTCACGCTGGGCCACCAACACGCCGGCGGAACTCGACCTGACCGTGGCCTTTCATGGCCTGGTCCCGCAGAAGGACGAGGTTCTCGTCCCGGCTGGACAAGGAGTCGCTTACCTGGCGGTGAAATCCCCTCTCGGGCCCGAGTCCGTTTCGGTCAAGGCGCGCATCCGAGGGACGGTGATACCCGTGATCGAGGAAATGGAGATTTTTTCCGATCCCCAGATGGAAACCATCTTTGGAAGGCGAGGGCTTTTCAGGGGACGCATCGAACAGGAGTTTCGGGTACCACGGGATGGCATTGCAGTCTCTCTTTTCCTGACCGATTCCATTCAGACCACTGAAATCCGAGAGGACCTGATGGTCGAGGTGTTCGCCCCGAATGGAAAATTGAAAACCCGAACCATCGCGTCCGAAATCGAAACCGACTTGGGTTCCTTCGATGCAGGTTTGTGGACCCTTCGATTGGATTACCCGTCCCTGGGTCAGGAAGCCCTGGAGGCCGGGTTCGCGGGCGCAGAAATCAGACTCGCCGACGTGGCGAAATCCCTCAAATTGGCTTCCGACCTGGAGCCCGCCTTTCGAGGCGACGGGGGTGGCGCTTCCTTGTCCCTTCAGTTCATGGGAACCCGCAGTCTCGCGGCCAGAATTCCCAAGCTTCCCGCGCTGCCGGCGGGAAGCTGGTACTGGGGGGACGTGATTTTCTCCCGCAAGGGCGAGCCCCTTCTTGAACTTCCCCTTCGGGTGGAAAGACCCGGCCGTCAGGAAGGAGCTGGAGCCGTCGAGGCCAGTGGCCGTTCCGAGGCTTCCAAGGAGGCCAAGACCTGGAAGGAGGCACTGGAGGCCGAGGACCCGTCGCCCATGGCGGTCCTGAAAGCGGCGCGCGCCTGGGCTTCCGCCTCGCCCCGGGACAAGGACGCCCACCTGGCAGTCTTGTCGGCCTTGGTGGATGCCGGTTTGGGAAGCCAGGCAGGGAAGGAAGGGACGTCCTTTCTCTCCCGATTCCCCCTGGCCGCGGATGAATTCCTGGCCTTGGCGGAAAGCTGGACGTCCACCCCTTGAGGCTGGCCTTCTGCGCGAACGTATTCCCGGGTGAAACCTCGGCGGATGTACTGGAGGCTGTCCGTGGCCCGGGAGCCGCCCTTGCTTCTCGCATGGATCAGAGTCTCGGATTCGGCATCTACCTTGCGGCCCGGAGTGCCAGCAGTCTTGCGGTGGACCCGGCCGGGTGCTTGGAAATGAAGCGCTCCCTTGAGGATGCGGGTCTGGAAGCTTGGACCGCGAACGCCTTCCCTTACGGTGGGTTTCACGGGAGTCGAGTCAAGGAGAAAGCTTTTTTCCCCGATTGGTCCGACCCTCGGCGCGTGGTCCACACCCTGGATGTCGCTCGCATCCTGGCCCGTCTTTCTCCCGATGAACCCCGCCTCTCCCTTTCCACCTGTCCCCTCGGCTATGGCCGGAATCCAGACCGCGACGCGGAAGCTGGCCGGAACTTGCGGAAGGTCCAGGAGGAGCTTCTTCAGCTCGAGAGGGAGGGCTCTCCCCGGATGATTCTCGGGCTTGAGGCTGAACCTGATGGGGGATTGGAAACCGTGGCTCAAGCCGTCTCCTGGATCGAGGAGAACATTCCCGATCCCGGGGATGGTCTACGCATCGGCATTTGTTGGGACCTTTGTCATGGCGCAGTGGTGGGGGAGGACCACTCCCAGGCATTGAAAGCTCTGGAAAAGAGCAACGTTCCCTTGGCGAAGGTGCAAATCTCGTCGGCACTTCGTCTTGCCGGGGTCCTGGATGGCGAAGCCCTCGAGACCTTGCGAAACCTGGCCCGGGACCCCTGGTTTCACCAGGTCCGTGGG
>DCAK01000061.1:0-307 GCA_002311925.1 Planctomycetes bacterium UBA1135 | reverse complement strand
GGTTTCACCAGGTCCGTGGAGGTCTTGAAGGCGAGGAGGAAGGGTCGTGGCCGGACTTGGAGCCATTCCTGGAGGATGTCGGGGAAGGCAGTCGAGTTCAGGCGCGGATTCACTGCCATGTCCCTCTCACCGGTCCCGTTCTGGGTGAAGGGCTGACCCGGACGTCCTGGGAGGACGGACTGAGGGCAGCCGCCGGTGCTGGATGCATGGATTTCGAAGTCGAGACTTACACTCTTCCCTTTCTCCCGGATTCCTGGAAGGAGCCGGGCGGGGTCGTGGACACCCTTGAAGGAGAAATCCGGGCCGC
>DCAK01000033.1:7747-7940 GCA_002311925.1 Planctomycetes bacterium UBA1135 | reverse complement strand
CTCCTTCACCACCGAGGTGGTGGCCCAGGCGTCCGGGATTCGTGATGGCGCTTCCGTCCAATGGAATGCGGAATGGATGGTCGAATGGGCCATCCCTGCTCCCCGGCAGGAACCTCGCATTCTTTCCTTGGCCTGTCTTTCCTACGAGGAGATTCTTCTGCCTGCCCCGCTGTTCGGGGAAATCACGGGCGAG
>DCAK01000033.1:2152-7558 GCA_002311925.1 Planctomycetes bacterium UBA1135 | reverse complement strand
TCGCCGTGGGGGACCTGGACGGAGACGGCCTTGAGGACATTTACGCCGCTCAACCCGGCGGCGTCGCCAATCGATTGTTCATCCATCGGGCCGATGGCAGAACCTATGAACGAGCCCTGGAAGCCGGAGTCGGGTTTTTGGAGAACACCCGCGGGGTCCTCATCCTCGACCTGGATTCGGATGGGAACCAGGACCTGGTTCTGGCCATGGGGCCCAACTTGGTTCTTGCTTTCAACCGGGGTGGCGCGAGTTTCAAGGACTTCCGCGTTCTCCAGGGCTTCGGCACTTCCCATGTCCATTCCATCGCCGCGGCGGACGTGGACGGCGATGGCGACCTTGATCTCTATGCCTGCCGTTACAACCGCGCCGGTGGGGAAGGGACTCTCACGGCCATGCCGATCCCCTACCACGATGCCCGCAACGGGGGCCGGAATCTCTATTGGAGGAACGAGGGTCGAAGGGTGTTCGTCGACGCCACCGTGGAATCCGGTCTGGATGCCGACAACACGCGGTTCAGTCTGGACGCGCTTTGGGAGGACTTCGACAACGATGGCGACCCCGATCTCTTCGTGGCCAATGATTTCGGGTCCAACAGTTTCTATCGAAATCAGGGAGGCGGGCGCTTCATCGAGGACGCTGAAGCGGCCGGAACCCTGGGTGTGGGAGCCAGCATGGGCGTCTCGGCGGCGGATTTCGACCATGACGGCGACATGGACCTCTATGTCAGCAACATGTTCTCTTCGGCCGGTTTGCGGATTGTTGGACAGGAAACGCGTTTCATGGAAGGGGAGCATCAGGACCTCCATGGCAGGTACATGAGGCACGCCCGCGGCAACACCCTCTATGTGAACCGTGGGGATGGAAGCTTCGAAGACCTCACCGAAGAATCCGGCACGGCTATGGGCCGGTGGGCATGGGGCGCCCATTTCGTTGATTTCGACAACGATGGATGGGAGGACATCTACGTCCCCAACGGATTCGTCACCGGCGCCGACAAGGATGATTTGTGAAGTTTCTTCTGGCGACGCGTGACGTCGCAGTCCCCCAGGGACGCAGAGGACAGTTCCGCCTATTCCGCCTATTCCCAGGCTTGGGCCGCCATCGGCAAGCTTGTCTATGAGGAGGGGGGTTCCTGGAGCGGGCGGGAACGGAATTGCGCATTCCTCAACACGGGCAGCTTGCCCTTCGCCAACGTGTCGGCGGCCTCCGGCCTCGATTTCCCGGACGACGGGCGGGCCTTGGCAATCCTGGATTGGGACATGGACGGAAAGCTCGACCTTCTACTTCGCAACCGGACCGCGCCCACCCTACGTCTCATGCGCAATGTCGGAAAAGGTGGCGGGGGGTTTCTTTCCCTCGAATTGAAGGGGTCCAAGGTCCAGCCCGATGCCATCGGGGCTCGGGTGACGGTGGAGGTGGGGGGGCAATCCTTCACCAAGACCGTCCATGCCGGAGACGGGTACCTGGCCCAATCGTCTCGTCGTCTTCATTTCGGGACAGGCCAGGCCGAGGGGCCCGCCCGGGTGACGGTCCGCTGGCCCGACGGTACTTTGCAGGTGTTCTCCGAGCTTCCTCTGAACGCCCATTGGCGCCTCGAAAAGGGGGCCTCCGATGGAAGCCTGTTGCCAAGGGCTGGAGGCTTGTCCCCCAAGGCCATCCACGGGCATCTCGGTCCCGACCCAGGGAAATCTACCAGGGCCGTCGTGGCGGCGAAATTGCCTCTTACCCCTCTTCCAGTGTCTTCGTGGGATCGTCCGGGTCGGAGGGTGGGCGACTTGATTGGGGAACCCGTCCTGCTGGTCTTTTGGGCCACCTGGTGCACAAACTGCCACCGGCAATTCCAGGATTTCGAGGCGGCGTCCCAGGCCCTTTCCTCCGCGGGACCCCGGGTGGTCCTGATGTCCACCGACGAGGTCTCCAAGCACGGAGAGGCCCAAAGGCAGATGGAGGGTGGGCCCTGGGGAAAAGACGCCGGTCCGGCGGACCTTGCCGCGTGGTCGCTTGTCGTGGACGAAATCTTCGGCGTGTCCAAGGAATTTCCCCTTCCAACCAGCTTGCTTTTGGATTCGGCCGGCCAATTGGTCGCCATCTATCGGGGCCCGGTGGATCCGGAGCAACTGCTCAGAGATACGGCAATCGTAAACGAGATGAATCCCCGCACCTGGCATTGCGCCGACCTTAGCGGCGGCACCTGGGCAGGGATCAAGGCTCGCGACTATGAAAGCCTGAAGCGAAATTTTCTGCGCGCGGGAAAACCCCGCATCGCCCAGTTCTATGGAAGGCTTGCCGATTCCGTCAGTACCGGCGAATGACCCCGGTCACGACCCCGCGCACTTCCAATTCCTCGCAGAAGATGGGGGCCATGTTGGGATTCGCGGGCTGGAGAATCGTTCCCCCGTCCGGCTGAGGGTAGTAACGCTTGAGCGTGGCGGTCTCGTCGGGGAGAACCCCTACCACGATGTCTCCGTCCTTCGGGGGACGGTCCCTACGGACCACGACCAGGTCGCCGTCCTGAATGTGGGCGTCAACCATGGAATCGCCCTTCACTTCCAGAAGATAGGTGTCCTCGGCGATCTTGAGCAGATCTCCGAGGGGGATTTCGGTACGGTTTTCGACCGCTTCGATGGGTTCACCGGCTGCAATCCTCCCCAGGAGGGGAATCGAAGGGAGCGGCGACAGTTCCCCGGGGAAAGGAGGGAGAGGGGCCAATTCCTGGCGTGGGTGACCCGTGGCCACATGTTCGCCGGCCTCGGTCATTTCCAATCCTCGGGAGGCCCCGGGTAGAAGGTTCTCCAAATGCCCCTTTTGGAGAAGGGCCTGGATATGGCCGTAGACCGTGATGCGGTTGATGCCCAGTGCCTTTCCCAATTCCTCGAGGGTGGGAGAAATGCACGCGCTTTCCTTGGCTCGTGCAAAAGCCTGCAGGACCTCAAGCTGTCGGGAGGTCAGAGGCCTGGCCACGCTTTACAGAACCATGAGAACCACGAGCAGGGCGGCCACCAGGAGGGTGGCCTCAATCTCTTGCCTGTGGGCGGTGAAGAAGTGAGATTTCATCGTTTTTCCCCATTCCATGGGGTTTTTGGGCTGGGAACCCCAAGGGATGGGGCGAACAGGTCCCAATAGGATATCGGCAAACAAAACCCTAACAAACCACAAAATCCCGAGAAATTTGAAATTGTCGCGCCGGGGTAGAATGCTCGGCAACCTCGATGGCCGCTTCCCCGGAAATCCATTCCCTCTTCCCCGCCTCTCCCCTGCAAAGGATGGAGGACGCGCCTCGGCAACTCCCCACTTACCGCGGGGATGTCGTGGTGGTGGGCACCGGGGTCGCGGGTTTGTCGGCCGCATTGGGGGCGGCGGACAGCGGTCTCCATGTTCTGGTGCTTTCCAAGGGGAAGATTTCCAACACCAACACCTATCACGCCCAGGGTGGAGTCGCAGCTGCGATGGGTGAAGAAGATTCCGCCGCCTTTCATGGGGACGACACCCTGCAAGTGGGTTGCGGCCTTGCTGAACCCTCCGTCGTCGACGCCATCACCGAGGAAGCGCCCCAAGCCATTCGATGGCTTCAGAGTCTGGGGATGAGGTTCGACCTTGAGGCCGACGGGAGTCTCTCGATGGGGAAGGAGGGAGGACATCGCGCCGCCCGGATTCTCCATTCCGGGGGCACCCTGACCGGCCGAGAATTCCAACGGGTTCTTGGCAATCATGCGAAGAACCATCCCAGGGTGGACCTCATCGAGGGCTTCACCGCCGTCGAACTCCTCAAGGATGCTGAGGGAGAAGTTGCCGGAATTCTTGGCTTGATGGGCGCGGGGTCTTCGGGGGGTCCCGCTGGCCCGGCAATCATCGAAGCCCGCGAGGTGGTCATGGCCACGGGCGGCGGGGGACAGATTTTCAGAGAGACCACCAACCCGGAATCCGCGACCGGGGACGGGCTCGCCATGGCCCTGCGGGCGGGGGCCGAACTCCAGGATGTGGAGTTCACCCAGTTTCACCCCACCATCCTCTACCTCGCCGGCGCCGCCCGCTTTCTCATCAGCGAAGTCACCCGGGGTGCGGGAGCCGTTCTGAGAGACCGGACAGGGGCGGCCTTCATGGAGTCGGTCCATTCCGACGCCGAACTTGCCCCGCGGGACATCGTCAGTCGGGGGGTCTTCCGGAAAATGGTCGAGACCGGGGACACCCACGTCTACCTGGACTTTTCCAGGGTGCCGAATCCGGCCAACCGCTTTCCCGAGCTTGCCCGCATCACGGGTGTGTTCGGCATCGATCTTGAAAAGGATTCGGTTCCCGTGCGTCCGGCGGTCCACTACTTCGTGGGCGGAATCCGGGCAGACCTCGAGGGCCGAACCTCCCTTCCGGGACTCCGGGCCACGGGGGAATGCGCCGCCACCGGATTCCACGGGGCCAATCGGATGGGTTCCAACAGCCTGCTCGAGGGCCTGGTGCATGGCCGTCGGGTTGGGCGGGCCTTGGGAGAGGGCTTTGCGCGGGCTGACCGCCGGCCTCTGCTGCCCCCAGCCGGAACCTATACCAAACCCGAAGGCGCCGACCTTCATCTCTTGGACATGACTTATTCCCTCAAATCCTTGATGTGGAGGCAGGTCGGAGTGGAAAGGGAAAAAGCTGGACTTGAGGATGCAATGGCCCGTTTGGAGGCATGGGAGGGCTATCTCGCTCACTTGGGCCCCTTCACTCCGGCGGGAGTGGAAATCGCGAACATGGTCCAGGTGGCCCAGGCGCTGACCTTGGCCGCTCTCTTCCGGAAGGAAACCCGCGGCACCCATTTCCGAACCGATCATCCTTCGGCCGAGGATTCCTGGCGATGCCATACCGTCCTGACGGCCGATGCGGGGGGTCTTCACATCCGCTCCAGGCCCACGTCCGTTCTTGAAGGGTCGCTCTGAATCCACCAGGGCTCCCGCCCAGAGGGCGATTGCGGCGGCCCTCCTCCTTCCCGGGCGCGCCGGCGAAGGCGCTCAAGACCCGATGGAGGAAATCATCGGGCTGGCGGAGGCCGCCGGCGCACGCGTCCTGGATTCCGATTACCAGCGTCGGGACAGACCCGATGCCCGGACCGCATTCGGCAAGGGCAAGGTCGAGGAATTGGGCGTGCTTTGCAAGCAGCATGAGGCCGAACTCCTCATCGTGGACAACGACCTTTCCCCCAGCCAGGCCCGGAATCTCGAGGAGGAGGTATGTGTTCGGGTGGTGGACAGGACCGAACTCATTCTCGACATTTTCGCTTCAAGGGCTCGGACTCGGGAGGCCCGCTGGCAGGTGGAGCTGGCCCAGATGCAGTACCTCCGCCCGCGCCTCATGCGGATGTGGACCCACCTGGAGCGCACCGAGGGCGCCATCGGGGCTCGCGGGCCTGGAGAAACCCAGTTGGAGACCGACCGC
>DCAK01000033.1:240-1987 GCA_002311925.1 Planctomycetes bacterium UBA1135 | reverse complement strand
GTTTCCCTCGTGGGCTACACCAATTCTGGCAAGTCCACCCTCCTCAATCGCCTGACGGGTTCCGGAGTCGAGGAGGCCGACCGCTTGTTCGCCACCTTGGATACCAAGGTCAGCCGTTGGAAGCTTGCCGCCGGTCACGAGGTTCAACTTTCCGACACGGTCGGATTCGTTCGGGACCTTCCCCACGACCTCGTGGCCTCCTTCACCGCGACCCTGGAGGAGACCCGCAGCGCGGATCTTCTCCTTCATGTTTGCGACGCTGCTCATCCCGACCTCGAAATTCGCATGAGGGCGGTGGAGAATGTGATTGAGGAAATGGGCGCATCCGAAACACCCGTTCTCCTGGTTTTGAATCGGGGGGACCTTCTGGATGTGGCCGAATGCCGGGCGTTGGAGTCGCGCTGGCCGGAGGCGCTCGTGGTTTCCGCGAAGACCGGGCAGGGATTGGATGCCCTGACGGAGGAGGTTGGCAAGAAACTGGACGCCTGGACTCTCCACCTGGAAATCAGAGTCCCAGCCGGGGAGGGGCGCTTGATTTCCCGACTCAAGAGCTTGGGGAAGATCGAGGAGGAAGGATTCGAGGACGATACTTGGTGGGCCCGCTTGCGACTCCCACCAGCAATTTGGCAATCCATCCAATCGGCTCTGGAAAAGGCTGGCGGGACCTTCCAATCCCTCAGCTAGAAGCTGGCCCCCTTCAGTGGGTCACCATGATGGCCAAAGGCTTTCCAGGGATGGATTTGGGGAAAAAGTGCCCACCTACACTCGGGTGGATGAAGTCAACCGTCACAAAGACTTTCCAAGAAAGAGGTTGGGCCCCTTGAATCAAAAAGTGACCCACTGAAGGGGGCCAGCTTCCAGTCAGTTCTTCGGGTCGGGAGGCAGGACCAGGGTCATCCCCGGCTGAAGCATGGAGGGATCGTCCATTCCATTCGCATCGGCGACCATCTGGATGAGCTTCTCACCCGCACGGCCGTAATGGTCGTTGACAATTCCCCACAGAGTGTCGCCGTCCTCGACCTGATGCCGGGCAGGCTGGGGGGCGGTCTCCGGCGCCGGTTCAGGTTCGGGCTGGGGCTCGGGCTTGAAGGAGGCTTCGACCGGCTCGGGCGGGGTGAAGGGAGCGGAAGCTTCCACCGGCGCAGGCGCGGTGGGGGTGCTTGCCGCATTCGCATCCTGGGGAGTTTCAGAAAGCCCAATCCACAGGACCCCCGTGTTGGCATCGGGGGGGGCAGCGTTTTCTTCTGCCGGTTGACGGAAGGTCCTCACCCAGACGGCAGCCGCCAGGACGAGGAGAAGGGATGCGAGGCCGAGGAGAGTGCGCATGCCAGCAGGATAGCCAAAAAGGATGGCCCTCTGCGAACGCCGCGGCTCAAATCTTGGCGATTTCGACCCTCTTCTCGCGCGCCCAGCGGTCGAGGAAGATGAGCATCGGGCTGGCCACGAACATCGAGGAGTAGGTCCCCACGACGACCCCCACCAGCATGGCGAAGGAGAATCCTTCCAGCACGTTGTGCAGGGGGCGGTTGGCCCAGAACAGGACGCCGACCACGAAGAAGGTGGTCACCGAGGTCAGGATGGTCCGACTGAGAGACTGGTTTATGGACAGGTTGATGACGTCCGCGAAGCTCTCCTTGCGTCGAGGCAGGTTCTCCCGAACCCGGTCGAAGACCACGATGGTGTCGTTGAGGGAGTAACCGATGATGGTCAGGAAGGCGGCGATCATCGGCAGGTTGATCTTGAAGTC
>DCAK01000033.1:0-187 GCA_002311925.1 Planctomycetes bacterium UBA1135 | reverse complement strand
GGCCAGCGCGCCCAGGGTGATGAGGACATCGTGGAAAACCGCGGCGACGGCGGCGAGACCGTACCGGTATTCCTTGAACCTGAAGTTCATGTAGATGATGATTCCCATCAAGGCCAGCAGAATCGCCTGAATGGCACTCTGCTGAATTTCACCGCTTACCCGCGGGCCCACCGTCGTGATTTCCTTG
>DCAK01000026.1:42153-46986 GCA_002311925.1 Planctomycetes bacterium UBA1135 | reverse complement strand
AATCTGGTAGCCCTTGGGAAGGTCGGGATAGAAGTAATTCTTCCGGTCGAACTTGGAGGAAGGGTGGACCTCCATTCCCAGAACCAGCGCCGCTTGAATGCCGTGGTCCACCGCCTTGCGATTGAGAACCGGCAAGACTCCGGGGTGGCCAAGGCATACGGGGCACACCTTGGAATTGGGTGGAGCCCCGAAGGCGCAAGCGCACCGACAGAACAACTTGGTCCGGGTGGCCAATTGGACGTGGACCTCCAACCCGACAGTAATTTCCCAGGGTGTCATTTTTCCACCAGGAGAGGGGAGTCCGGGCATCCGCCCCATGAGCCTTCCAGGTGGGCGGCGGCCGCCAGGAGGATCTTCTCTTTTCGATGGGCGGCGGTGAGTTGGACTCCCAGGGGAAGCCCATCGGAAAGGCCCGCCGGAACGTTGACCGCGGGGACCCCGGCCAGATTCGCGGAAGCCGTGAAGATGTCGCAGAGATACATGGCGACCGGGTCGTCGGCCTTTTCGCCGACCGCGAAGGCGGGGCCGGGAGTGGTGGCCCCGAGGAGGATGTCGAAATTTTCGAACAAATCTGCGTAGGCGCGGACCACCAGGGTGCGCGCCCTTTGCGCGGCCTGAAAATATTCGTCCTGGTACCCGGCGGAGAGGGCGAAGGTTCCCAGGAGAATCCTGCGCTTGACCTCGGCGCCGAAGCCCTCGTCCCTGGAAGCGCGGACCATCTCCCCCAGGGAGGTGGCGTCCGCCCGGGCCCCGTAGCGAGTGCCGTCGAAACGAGCGAGGTTTGCAGAAGCTTCAGCGGTGTTGATGAGGTAGTAAGTGGGGACGACCGCGCTCTGGTGGGGGAGGGAGCATTCCTCGACCACGGCCCCTCCCTCGCGGAAGGAGGCGGCCGCCCTGGAAACCCCATCCAGGACGGCCGGGTCGACCCCCTCGTGCATGGACTCGGCCAGGACCCCGACCCTCAGCCCCTTGGTTGGCAGGTTCGCATCCAGGGTCTTTTCAGGCGCATCAGGGAGAGAAGTCGCATCCCGCTTATCCCCCCCGGCGCAGGCGTCGAAGACGAGGGCCAAATCCCGGGCGGAGCGTCCGAAGACTCCGATTTGGTCCAGGGAGGAGGCGAATGCGACCAGTCCCCAGCGTGAAAAACGGCCGTAGGTGGGCTTCAAGCCGAAGAGACCGCAAAAGGATGCGGGCTGACGGACCGACCCGCCGGTTTCACTTCCCAGGGCGATGGGGCAATAACCGGCAGCAACTGCTGCGGCCGACCCACCCGAGGACCCTCCGGGAACCTTTCCGGTGTCGAAGGGATTGAGGGGGGGGGCGAAGGCTGAGTTCTCCCCGGAAGCGCCCATGGCGAATTCGTCCAGGTTCGCCCAGCCGATGGGGATGGCTCCAGCATCCTGGAGCCGCCGGACCACGGTTGCGGTGAATCGGCTCCGGAATCCCTTCAGGATTTTGGAACCGCACTCCAGGGGCCAACCTTCAACGGCGATGTTGTTCTTGATGGCCACGGGAACCCCGGCCAGGGGGCCGGGGTCCTTGCCTTCGGCCAGAGCTTGGGCCACCGCATCGGCCCGGGCCAGGGCCCCCGGCGCATCGGTCCCGAGGAGGGCGTGGATTTCTCCATCCCGGGTCTCCACTCTTTCCAAAGCGCCCAGGATGCCTTCCCGAGGGTCGATTTCTCCATTGCGGACTCCTTCCGCCCAGGCGGAGGCGGAGTTGGGGTGAGGAAGGGTCAACTTCCTTCTTCCCCCGCGAGGACTTGAGGAACTTTCAGGAACCCGTCCTGGGAATCGGGCGCGTCCGAGAGAGCGGCATCCTCGGCCAAGCAGGAATGGGCTTCGTCCTCCTCCATCGGCATGGGAGGGGCCAGGGCATGGACGCTGGCCGGCACTCCGTCCAGTGGAAGCGCGCGTACCTGGTCCACGAACTCAAGGATTGCCTTGAATTCATGGGCGAGGCGTTTCTCCTCCTCCTGGGTGAGGCCGAGGCTGGCGAGCCGGGCAACCCTCTTGACGTCGAACCCCGACATGAGCGGGCATTGTAGCCCCGGGTGAAGCCATCGTAGGATTCAGGGGAATGCAGGACGCACTCCCACCTTCTGGCGGATCATGGGAATGGATTCTTCCCGTGGGAAGCGGGCCGCGCATCTTCTCCGATCCCGACCTGCTGGTTTTCGGACTCGTCTGCCAGTTACTCGGCGCAGCTTTCCTATTTTCCTCCATCGGCAGGGGCAGGCCCACCAATCTCGTGAACCTCACCTTTCGTGGGGCGAGCGACAGCCTGGGTCCGCTCCGCAACGCCCTTCATGCGAAGGTCCGGGGCCATGCCGCCGCTTTCTTCTTCCTCTTTTCAGCCACCCTTCTGCTCGCAGCGATGGTGTTGCCTGCCAGGGAAGGAGGCCTGATGGTCCAAGGGGCGGGAGCTGCCGGCCTCGTTTTGGTCGCGGGATCCTTCGCCCTTCTTCTCGACGGATGGATTTCCAGGGCCATGCGCAATCACCTTCGCGACCATTTCCGGAAGCATCCCTTCCTCTTCGAGGACCACATCGCGTTGACGCGCGAGGTGGGAGACTTGTTCGGGGTCCCCAGCAACCAGGAAGACACCTTGGAAGCTTATGTGGCAAGGGTGCGCAAGGCTCTCGGATTGCAGGAACCGGCCAGGCAGCCCTTCGGCCCTCCCGAGTAGGAAAAGGTCACCGGGCGGGTTTTTCCGCGTCTGGGGGAGGTGGCCTTTCTTGACGCCCTCCTCCTTCCCGCGTGCCCGGGTTGTTCGTCCCTGCTGCTGCCAGGCCAGCCGTCCTTGGCAGGGGATTTTCGCCCATTCTGCAGGGCCTGCAGGGAGGAGTGGCCTGCGGCCTCCTTCACCCTCGGGAACCAGCATGCTTTGGGCCTCTACGAGGGGGCGTTGAAGAAGTGGGTTCTTCGGGGAAAGGAGGGCCCATCCTCGGGAGTGTTGGCCCCCCTTGCGGACGCCATGAGGGCCAGAATCCTCAAGTTGGAGCTTCCCCGCGGGGTGTTGGTCCCGGTGCCGGCATCCCTTGAAAGGCGAAGACGGGGTTGGCACTTGGCGGAGGCCCTTGCTGGAAGCTTGGCGGATCGGTTGGGATGGCCCCGGGCCGACCTTCTACGCAGGCGCCTTTTCCGCAAGAAGCAGGCCTTGCTGGGTGCGCAGGAGCGCAGGCTGAACATGAGGGGGGCATTCAAGCGAGGTCGCCGCGGGCCTCCGGGGCCGGCCTGGCTGGTGGACGATGTCCGGACCACGGGCGCGACCCTGTCCGAAGGGTCCCGGGTTCTTTCCGAATCGGGGAGGAGGGTCCGAGGTTCCCTTCTCCTGGCCCAGGCTCCCCTCCAAGCTTTCTAGAATGTCTCGGTGCAAGGAAGGCTGGCGCCGAGTCCCACCGGGGTTCTCCACTTGGGGAATGCCCGGAGCTTTCTCCTTGCCTGGTTGGATGTTCGGAGCCGGCAAGGCCGGATGATTCTTCGGCTTGAAGACCTGGATGGGCCACGTATCCGTCCAGAGGACATCGACAAGGCCATCGAGGACCTCCAATGGCTGGGCTTGGATTGGGACGAAGGGCCCTTCCTTCAAACTCCGCGGGCTGACCGCTACCAGGAAGTCTTCACCTCCCTGCTCAAGGCCGATTTGATCTATCCATGCACATGCAGCCGCAAGGATGTCGAATCCGCCGCCTCTGCTCCTCATCCAGGCGATGAGGGCCCTGTTTATCCGGGAACTTGTCGCGGCCGCTGGAAGGACCCTGAGGCTGCGGCGGCGGAAATCGGAGTGGAGCTCTGTTGGCGATTCAAGGTGGATTCGGACCTGGTGGTTGAATGGCAGGATCGTTTCGCCGGCCCCCGGAGGGTTGAGGTTGCCAGGGAACTGGGGGATTTTGTGGTCTGGAAAAGGGAGGGGGGGCCTTCCTATCAACTCGCGGTGGTGGTGGACGATGCCGACCAGGGTGTCGACGAGGTCCTGCGCGGGGACGACCTCCTGCCCAGCACGGCTCGCCAAGTTCTCCTTTGGGAATTTCTGGGCCCATCGGTTCCCTCCTTCGCCCATGTCCCGCTCGTGGTGGGCAAGGATGGTCGACGGCTTGCGAAAAGACACGGGGACACGACCCTGGCTCTCCTCCGCGAAAAGGGAATTTCATCGGAGGAGGTGACCGGCCTTCTCGCTTCCTGGTCCGGATTGGTCGAGGTTCCCGGGCCTCTCAGGCCCTGCGACCTCCTGGATGGATTTGACCTGGCCAAGGTTCCAAGAGACCCGGTGGTCTGGCCTGGCGATTGGCCCTCTGAATGAAAAAGCCCCGCCGGCCGAAGCGGGCGGGGTTTGGGGAAGCCTCAGGCTGGGCTTCTAGCGAAGGTACGGGTCGTCCTTGTCGTGGTTGAAGAAGAGCTTCGAGAAGGTGTCGTACATGTGAGACAGGTCGCGGTGGAAAGCTTGGTATTTCTGGCTTACATCCTCGGCCACCTTGCGGTTCGTCTCGGCGGTGAACATGTCCGTCCCGTAAGGGTCTTCGCTGTGCACGAGATGGACAGGAGTCGCAAGGGTGTAAATTCCGTCAAAGGCGACTTTTCCAGCCACCAGAGGAACGGAACAGGAGGCCAGGCCGAAGGAGAGTCCGGCGAGGGCGAGGATGGCGAAAACGCGGATTCGCTTTTTCATGACGACTGGAGATGGGCTTTCATGGCCCGGGAAAGAGAAGGTTAGGAGGCCGCCAATGCCCCGTCAACGCCCAGGAGGAGTCCTGGGGATGAAGGCGGAGTCGCCCTATCATGTTGGCGGGTCATGGCTTCAGCATCCTTTCACGCGCCCAGGGGGACACGCGAC
>DCAK01000026.1:41761-42044 GCA_002311925.1 Planctomycetes bacterium UBA1135 | reverse complement strand
CACGCGACCTCCTGCCGGAAAATCTCGCCCGCATCCTCTTCATGGAGGACACGGCTCGCGACCTTGCGCGGCGGGGGGGTTACGGGGAGATACGTCCCCCGCTGTTCGAGGAAACGGAACTTTTTTCCCGTTCCTTGGGCGACGACAGCGACGTGGTCGCCAAGGAAATGTTCACCGTTCCCCGTCGGGGAGAAAAATCCTCTGGGTCCTGGACATTTCGCCCGGAAGGAACCGCCGGGGTGGTGAGGGCCTACATCGAGGCGGGATGCCCCGCCTCCGCTCC
>DCAK01000026.1:37982-41722 GCA_002311925.1 Planctomycetes bacterium UBA1135 | reverse complement strand
GATGTTTCGCTACGAGCGGCCCCAAAAGGGCAGGGAGAGGCAATTCCAGCAATTCGGCGTGGAGGTCTTCGGGTCTTCCAGTCCCTTGTTGGACGCTGAAATCGTGGATACCGCGATGCAATTTTTCGAGGGCCTCGGTTTCGGTCCGGAGTTGGAGGCTCGGGTCAACAGCATGGGCGATGCGCAGGATCGGGCCGCCTGGAGAGAATCACTCCGTTCCTTCTTCTCCCCGGGTTTGGAGGGTCGCTGCGAGGATTGCCGAGCCCGGTTCGAACGAAACCTGTTTCGGCTCCTGGATTGCAAGGCGGAGCCTTGCCAGGCGGCAAACAAAGGCGCTCCTACCCTTGTCGCCGTGATGGGGAAGGAGGGAAGCGCCCACCACGCAACCTTCCTTGCCGGGCTTGAGGCCCTGGGCCGTGAACCCGTCGCGGATTCCTCCCTCGTGCGCGGGTTGGATTATTACTCCCGCACGGTGTTCGAAATCCACTATCCCCCTCTTGGTGCCCGTTCCGCGCTTTGCGGAGGGGGCCGCTACGACGGCCTGGTGGAAACCCTCGGCGGGCCCTCCACACCGGCCATCGGTTTCGCAGTCGGATTCACAGCCACTGAATTGGCCATGGGCGAATTGCACCTTCCCAAGGGCGAGGCCCTGGGTGAAATTCAAGCGGCCTTCACGGCCGGGATTTATTGCCTCGCCATTGGCGAAGACGACAGGGTCGCCGTCTTGAAAGCCGCGAGGGCATGTCGGGTGGCTGGAATCGCCACCGCCATGGATTATCGGAACCGCTCCGCCAAGGCCCAGTTCAAGGAGGCCCACCGTCTCTCGGCACCCTTCGTCATGGTCATTGGTCCGGACGAGAGAGAGGCCGGGGTGGTCGTTCTCCGGGACATGGAGCAAGGGGAGGAGGAAAAGATTTCCCTGGGCGAGGCTGTTTCCCGGCTTGCGGCCCCGGCCTGAAGCGATGCAAGTGTTGGTCTTCGGCGGGTCCTTCGACCCGGTGCATCTTGGCCATGTCGCCATGGCCGACCGGGCCAAGCAATGGTTGCGCCCGGACCGCTTTCTATGGGTCCCGGCATTCCTCTCTCCTGGCAAGAAAGAGGACCCCCTCGGCCCAGCCGAGGCGAGAGTGGGCCTCCTGGAAAATGTGGTCCGGATGCGAAAAGGAGAAGAAGTCCATCTAGGAGAAATTTCTCGGAGTGGGCGGTCCTGGACGGTGGAAACCTTGCGGGAGCTGGAGGATTCTCTGCCCGGGGCGGATTTCACCCTCTTGTTGGGGGCCGACTGCCTAGATGAACTGGAAAATTGGAAGGAGGCGGCGGAGGTTTTTTCCCGGGCCCGTTTCATCATCTGCCCTCGGGCGGGTCGCGGGGAAGAGGCCCTTGAGGCATTGAATGTTCGCCTTTCCGAATCCATGCGGGCGGCTTTGTGTGCCGATTTTCTCCCCATGGACGAAATTCCGGTTTCCTCGACCGAGGTGCGAAGGAAAATTCGAGAGGGAGAAAGCCTGGCCAACCAGGTCCCTGAAAACGTGGAAGAGGAAATCCTCCGACTCGGCCTTTACCGAGCCTAGGGCCCCGTCCTACCAGAGCTGGAGGTCGGCCTTGCTCTGCAGGGCTTGGAGAAAGGAGGACTTTTCGTGCATGGAGGGGGGAGAGGCGAGGATTTCCTCCACCAAGGTGGACCGCACATCCGCGAGGAGGGTGACCACGCGCGAGTCAACCATCACCACGTGAAAGCCTGCTCCCGTTTCGATGACTGGGGACAGGGCCCCGGGTTCCAATCCATCCACCGTGCCTCCGAAGACGGGGCCGTAGATCCTTCCCCCGTAATGGGCGATGAGCCCGCCGTTGTCCCGGGAAACCCGGTCATGAGATGCCGCCTGCGCAGTGGCTGCGAAATCGGCTCCTGTCGCGATGGCGTCCCTTGCATCCTGGGCGAGCGAGCGCGCCTCGATCTTGAGGGCCGCCATGTCGAGGTCCGCCGCCCGGGTTCCGGCTCGGACCTTCTCGGCGCGAAGGACATTGGGCATGAAAAGAAGGTGGCGAACCTCGGTACGGACCCCATTGGGTCCGTATTTGGATTCGAAGGCCCCCTGGATGCGGGTGTCGGTGACCACTCGAGTGGCGAGGGTGAGTTTTTCGAGCAGGAGGTCCTTGCGCATCTCGGTCCTGAGGCCCTTCTCGTACATGGCTCGGGATTGCCCTCCCCGCTTGAGGCCGGCGATGAAGATGGCTTCATCCTTCCCCCCGAGAGATTCCTGGATGCGCTCGGCGACCCTGGATTCGAAGACCTCGGGTGCGATTTCGATTCCGTAGGTCGCGGCTTCCTGTTCAATGAGAAGGACTCCCACATAATCCTGAACCGCCCTCTTGCCGAATCGAATCCAAAGGAAATCCAAGTATTCCGCCTTGGAAATATCCCGGGATCCCAGGCGAGCCACCACCCCAGCAGGGAGAGGTTCTTGTTTCTCCGCCTCTTGAAGGGGCATCGGAGCGAAGAGAAGTGGGAGAAGAAAAAGGTTCAAGGAATGAGGGTGCTTGCGGGGTGTGGTTGGGGCTCCGACAATACTCCGCCTTTCTTCCCACGAACAGCCGAAGAATTCCCTTGATCGCCTTCATTTCAGACCTCCACTCCAATTGGGAGGCCCTTGAGACCGCCCTCGCCGACATCGAGTCGCTGGGGGTGGAGACCGTGGTTTGCCTGGGGGATGTGGTCGGATACGGCGCCTCTCCTAAAATCGTGGCCGATACGACTCGCGAGAGGTGTGCGGCCGTCCTCCTCGGAAATCACGACGCAGCTCTTCTGGACGACGCCAACACCCGGGGATTCAATCCCCGGGCCCGGAAGGCGGTGGAGTGGACCCGAAAGGCCCTGGACCCTGAGAAGGAGGAGAACTGGGCCTTGTGGGATTGGCTCGGCGGCCTGGTGCCGGAAATGGAATTGGAACCGGAAGGCATGGAAACCGTCCAGCTCGTGCATGCAAGCCCCTGCGATCCGCTGGGGGAATACTTGATGCCCGGCTTTCCAGGCGACCATCCCAAGGTCCAGGCGAATTTCGACGCCATGAGCCGGAGGCTCGTCTTCTTCGGCCACACCCATCATCCGGGAGTCTTCGAGGAAGGTCGGGACTTTTGGCGAGCTCAGGGGAACGACGCGAGATACCTCATCCAGCCGGACAAGAAATGTTTCATTAACGTGGGTTCCGTCGGCCAACCCCGCGATCATGACCCTCGCTTGGCTTACGCCCTTTTCGACGGTGAAGAAGTCCGGTGGAGGCGCCTGGAGTACGACGTGACCGGCGCTTCCAATCGCATTCTCCGCGAACCCGAACTCCCCGAAGCTCTGGGGACTCGATTGTTGGTGGGCAGATAACCAACATGGGACGCGTTCTTCGATTCATCTTCTTCGCCCTCGCGGCGGTCTTTCTTCTCCAGCTTTGCTTCCCCGGGGACAATGCCCCCTCGGAAAAAGGTCTCGAGTTCGTCGCGGATTCCTTCGAGGTCGCCTCCCAACCGGAGGAAACCGTGGTCCTTGAAAACGATCACATCTGGTCCTTGTGGACCGCTCGCGGGGCTTCCTGCTTGGAGGTGAAACTGAAAGCCTTCACCGGCGATTTGGAATCCAGGGACGACATTCATCCTGAGGATTGGTTGGCCGTCCTCAAGACGGTTCCCGCTCTTCCTCCTTCTCCTGGCGCGATTGCCCAGCCGATGCATCACGGGAGAAGAGGGGGGATGAG
>DCAK01000026.1:35945-37947 GCA_002311925.1 Planctomycetes bacterium UBA1135 | reverse complement strand
AGGGGGGATGAGGGTGTTCGGGGAACAGAAGCGGCTTGGCGTCGCCCTGGATTCCATCGATTGGACCCTGGAAAAGAAACCTTCGGCTTCTCGGCAGAGCGTGGTCTTCGTCCTAGATATCGAAGGGGCCGTGCTCCGCAAGGAAGTCTTTCTTGAGCGAGAGGGTTACGCCTTTCAGGTCGGGCTTTCCGCCAGCGGGGAAGGTCCCCACTCGGGCAATACACTCCACCTGAGAGTCGCCACCGGTGGCGGAATTCAGAAGGTCAAGGACGCTTTCTACAGGAATCCCTTCACGGCGGCTCCCCTCATGGAGCACGGCGAAGTGGACTCCATGGAAATCTTCAACCCTTCCGGCAAGCTTCCCGACCGCAGAGACCTTGCGGTTCGATGGAAGGGGGAAATCCCCTACATCATCGAGGGCTCGAAGTACTTCCTGAGCGTGATTCGGCCGCTGGACCAGTCCTTCCGGTCCGCGGTCACCGAGGTCCTTTTCGATGAGGAGGACCGCCGGGAAAAGGTTCTTGGAGGGCTGTCTCCCGAGGAAATCACCCGCATGCTGGCGGTTGCAAGAGCTCAAGCTGATTTGAACCAATCCCTGGGACGGCCCCCCTCCTCGGAGGAGGTTGCCGCTGAAGCGGGCGTGACCCGCAAGGATGCCTTGAAGATCTGGGGGGACTATCGCGACCGCTCGAACAAAACCGGGAAGAAATCCTGGCTCAAGGCCTCGGTGGCGGGGGACTTTCCGCTTTACGTGGCGGGCCCCCGGGAAAAGGCGGAGGCGCGCAGCTTCCAATGGTTCGTCGGCCCCAAGGATCCGGCAGTCCTGGAGGACATGCGTTACGGCGACCTGGGCGAAATCCCCGGCTTGGTGGATTACGAAACCTCCTTCTTCTACCGGATGTTTTTCACCGGGGCGGTGGCCCCCTTCATTCTCTCGGTCCTTAGTTTCCTGCACGGCATTTTTGGCAATTGGGGATGGGCCATCGTGGTGATGACCCTTCTCTTGCGGATGGTCCTCTTTCCCGTCACTCGGCATTCTCAGCTGAAGATGGCCGAACACGGAGCCCGAACGGCCAAGGTCAAACCCCAACTGGACCGCATCTCCAAGGAATTCGCGGATGACCCGAAACGGCGCCAGGAAGAGACCATGAAGCTGTACCGGGAAAACAAGATCACGCCGCCTCTGGGGGGCTGTCTTCCCATTCTTCTCCAGTTCCCCGTCTTCGTGGGCCTCTTCGCAGCCTTGCGAAGCTCCATCATTCTGCGCCAGGAACCGTGGATGGGATGGGTGACCGACCTGTCCCGCCCGGACGCTCTCATTGATTTTGGCGGGCCCGTCGCCGATTTACCGCTCCTTTCGTCGATGACCTCCTTCAACCTCCTTCCCCTGGTGATGGTGGTTCTCTGGGTTTTCCACCAGAAGTCGATGCCCAAGCCCACCGACCCTCAGCAGGCCCAGATGCACAAAATGATGACCTGGATGCCCATCATGTTCGGAGTTCTGCTCTACAACTACGCGGCCGGCCTTTCCCTCTACATGATCACCTCCTCCGGACTGGGAATCATCGAAACCCGGTTCGTGCGGAAGCACTGGCCGGTCCAAACGCCTTCCACGGGTGGCGCGGCCTGATTCCGGGCCGGTCGTCGCTCTGGCCACTCCAGGTGGACCGGCGCGGCGGGCGGTTCTTCGGATTTCTGGCCCTGGAGTAATCGACGCGGCTGCGGCTTGGTTTCCCCCCGGTTTCCCCCTTCCGTCCCGAGAACGCGCCGTCCTCGAGGGCGATTGGGAATGGGCCGGAGGAGCCTGCGTGGAGGCGCGGGTCCTGGTGTTTCCCGGGCCTGATTCGGCCACGGGGGAGGACGTCCTCGAGATTCATCTTCCGGGTTCGCCGCCGGTGGTCGAGTCGGTCCTGGCCGGTTTCCATGCCGAAGGAGTGCAGCCTGCGGCTCCCGGCGAGTTCACTCGGCGGGCCTTTCTCAACGGCAAGCTCGACCTGACCCA
>DCAK01000026.1:33193-35928 GCA_002311925.1 Planctomycetes bacterium UBA1135 | reverse complement strand
GGAAGCGGTCGCCGACCTGGTGGAGGCGGAGACGGCGGAAGAAGCCAAGGAAGCTGCCCGCATTCTTTGTGGCGGTTTGGCCGTGCAGGTGCAGGCCGCCCGCGGCGCCCTTGCTTCCGCCCTGGTGGAAATTGAAGCGGGGTTGGATTTCGAGGAGGGCGATTCCCAGGACCTTGAACCCGGTGAAATCGAGACCCATTTGGCAAGGGCCCGGGCAGCCTTGGAGGAGGGGTTGCGGCTCGAGGACAATCGAAGAATCGAAGAGGGGGGCCGCCGCGTGGGGCTCCTGGGTGCCCCCAACGCGGGCAAGAGCTCTCTTTTTTCAAGTCTCACCGGGGCCGGTGTTCTCATCTCTCCACGGAAAGGAACCACGCGCGACCGCCTTGAGGGGAATTGGGACCTGGGGGAGGAGGGAAAGGACGGCGTGGTTCTCGGAGACGGCCCAGGATTGGGGGGAGATTCCGTGGATGCTCGCGACGAAGCGGCCCGAATCCGCTCGAATGATGACCGCTGGGATCTCTTGTGGCTGGTGGTGGACGGCTCCGATTCCAAGGCCCGCCTGCCTCGTCCTCCTGGCGGCCTTCCTGCGTTGGTGGTCTTCACCAAGGCCGATCTTCCCTGCGCTCTCCCGGCCTCGGTCCTGCGCGAAGCGGAGGAATTCGGTGGGGGAATTTGGACTTCAGCCCAAGGGATGGAAGGGAGACGAGAATTGGCATCCCGAACGGCCGCCTTGTTGCAGGGGTCGGAACAGGGGAGGCGACGAAGGATGGAGGTGATTCGACGCCACCAGGCCGCTCTATCTCAAGCCCTTGAAGCCTTGGCCAAGGCGGAAGAAAAGGCCCGGAGCCGGGGGGAGGGAGACCTTCTGGCAGAAGATTTGCGCCAAGCGGGACGGGCTCTTGGAGTGCTGGTAGGGGAATTGGCCCCCGAGGAACTCCTGGACTTGGTTTTCTCGCGCTTTTGCATCGGGAAATAGGTTCCGAGAGGTAGAAATGGAGGCTTGCAATCAGGCCCCAAAAACCACAACCTATTGGGGCATCAGGCACTTCCGGCCACCACTCCATGCGCTGTCCCTACTGCAAGCAGGACAACGACCGGGTCATTGATTCGCGATCGTCCGGAGACGGTTATTCCATCCGTCGCCGCCGGGAATGCATGGATTGCGCTCGCCGTTTCACGACTTATGAACGCATGGAGGAAGCGCCCCTGAGGGTGGTGAAGAAGGATGGATCCCGCGTTCCTTTCAATCGGAATCAGGTCCTGAAGGGAATTTTGAAGTCCTGCGAAAAGCGTCCCATCGCCCTGGAGCAAATCGAGGCAATCACCGCCCGCATCGAGCGGACGCTCACCGAGATGTTTGACAGGGAGGTCAGCAGCAAATACATCGGCCAGTTGGTCATGGACGAGTTGGTCAAGCTTGACCGCGTGGCCTATGTCCGTTTCGCATCGGTCTATCGGGAGTTCAAGGATGTCGAACAATTCCTGGAGGAACTGAAACCATTTCTGGAAAAAGGGGGAAACACCGGTGGCGGTCAAGCGGGTCCGTAAACGGGACGGGCGTGAGGAGGGTTTCGACCCGTTGAGGTTGGCCGATTCCTTGCGAGCGGCCCTCGCTGCCGCCGAACTGTCCCCCGACCTGGCGGGGGCCCTTGCCGACGCCATTGCCGTTTCAATCGAGGAGGCCGGGCCTGTCGAATCAGCCGCCCTTGCCGGAGCTGCGGAGACGGCTCTCCAGCAATGCGGAACGGGGGCGGCCGAAGCCTATCGAAACGCCCGCCGCACCGCGCTCGCTCGGATTGCTCGCCTTCGGGTGCACACCCGGGAAGAAGGACGGGATCGCGCCCGGCCCTTCGACAGGGAAAGGCTCTCCCTTTCGCTGGTGCGCGAGCGCTACCTGGAAAGAAACACCGCCGCTCGGGTGGCTCGCCAGGTTGAACACCGCCTTGCGGACGCCGGCCACCATCATGTCACCGGCGCCCTGGTTCACGCTCTTGCCGACAACGAATGCCGCACTCTCGGCCTGCGCGGCTCCTCCCAATCTCCCAAGGTCGATTCAGCCCGCAGGGAACTCATGGCTTGGCTGGGGGGGGACATGGCGCCCGGACGTGAAGGGCAGGGCATGGTCCTGGGAGGAGAAAACGGCGATCTTCGGCCCCTCCTGGGGGAGCGGGTTCTCGCTTCCTTCGCTCGGGAGGAAATCCTGACCGAGGACCAGTCGGTCGGTTTGGACCAGGGTATTTTCGACCTGCCCGGCTTGGGGGATTGGACGCGGCCCGCCCGGGTTCGCCTCTTTCCCACCCGGGGTGAGGATGAGGGCTCCTTCTGGGAGCGGGTCGGGGAAAATCTTCCCCGGTGCGGAGAGGTCCAGGTCCATTGGCCCGGGAGTCGAGAAAGCGTCGACCCTGCCATGGCTGCCCCCTTTCAGGGGTTCATTGCGAGGAAGACCCTGCGGTTGAGCACCGCCCATCCGGATCTCGCCATGGCTTGGGCCGCGACGGGAACGTGGATCAGGATTCCTGCCCGAGCTTTTCTCCAGTTCCCTTCCGATGTCCGCCATGAATTGGCCGCCAGCGGCTGCGTCCTTTTGACTTGGCAACCCGCAAGGCATGCATCGGCCCGGGCCTCCTGTCCGGGAGAAGATGTCCTGGATTCCTGCGCCGTTCTCAATCTTTCCTCCCCCGCCCTGAGGGCGGGACCCGGGGGGGAGGCGGCCTTCATGGCGGATTGCGGAGAGG
>DCAK01000026.1:23421-33165 GCA_002311925.1 Planctomycetes bacterium UBA1135 | reverse complement strand
GCCGCCATGGCCTGCCGGTCGATGGGCGCCCTCTCCAAACGGGGTCGGGGCAAGGGTTCTCCTCGGGCGTGCCTTCTTCCTGCAGGGCTTGGGGAGGCAGCCGGAATCATGATGCCCGCCTCCATGTCCCGTTTCCTCCTCGGCATTCGGCAAACCCTGGACCATGCTTGTCGAGAGGCCGGTTTGCGACCCGCCTTTGATTCCCCTCCCCATTCCGGCGGAGCAGGGCGCCAGTTGGCGCAAGCTTCCGGCCGGGAAGGAGCCCTTGCCGTTGGATGGCGTCTTGAGGAAGAGATTCCCATCAAGGACGCCTTCGACGCCTTTCCCTGGCTCGAATTCCCCGCCCCCCCTTCCCTCGAGGGAGCAGCCTGGGTGGCTCGCCTTCGTTCCTCCACTCTTGCCTGACACTTCACCTTGTACCTGAAACGCATCGAGCTCGAAGGCTTCAAATCTTTCGCCGACCGAACCGTCATTCCAGTCGAGAGGGGCCTCACTGGAATCGTGGGCCCCAATGGTTGCGGAAAATCCAACGTCGTGGATGCCATTCTCTGGGTGATGGGGGAGCGGTCGGCGAAGGCCCTCCGGGCCGACGCCATGGAGGACGTCATTTTCAAGGGGTCCGAGGGCCGCTCCGAGGCGCCCTACGCGATGGTCGAAGTCGTCCTAGGGGACGACGAGGGCCGGCACGCTGGACCTGGGGGAGAATTGGCCGTCGGGCGGCGCCTTTTCCAGACCGGGGAAAGCGAATTCCTTCTCAACGGAAGAAAAGTGAGGCGCAAGGACGTCCACGACCTGTTGATGGACACGGGGCTGGGGGTTCAGGGATACATGGTTCTTGCCCAGGGAAAAATCGACGCGGTTCTTGCCGCCAACCCCGCCGAGAGAAGGAGCGTTTTCGAGGAGGCCGCTGGCATCAGCCGATACAAGTCCCGCAAGGCCGAGACCACGAGAAAGCTGGAACTCGCTGCCCAGGATCTCGCCCGGGTGGAGGATGTTCTCGGAGAAGTCCAACGGCAGGTGCGTTCCCTCAAGTACCAGGCCGGAAGGGCGCGGAGTTGGCTGAAAATGAGGGACCGTTTGAAGGAGCTGCGCGTGCGCGTTGGGCTCGCGGAGACTTCGCATCTCGCAGAACGGGAAGCCGAGATGAAAGCCCTGTCCTCGGAGGTCGAAGCGAAGGTGGAAGCCCGCAAGGGGGAGCGCGAGGCGGCGGAATTGAGGTTGGCGGATTTGGTGCGGAAGGAGGAAGCCGCTCGGCGGGCCTTCGAAGCCCTGAGGGGGGAGGCCGCGGCATCCAAGGAGCGCCTTGCCGGGCTCGAGGAGCGCTTGCGAGGATTGGAGCAGCGCGTTCTCGAGTGCAAGGAGAACCAGGATGAGAATCGGGATGCGACCGCCCTTCTTGCCTCTCCGGAACAAGCACTGGCAGGCGAGGAAGATGTGCTGGCGGGGGAGATGGATTCCCTCCGGACGGACAAGGACGCGCACGGGGTCGCCCTGGAAATCGTGGAAACGAAATTCACAGCTTCCCAGTCCAAGCGTCGCCAGGAGCGCCAGGAGCTGGAGGCCTTGCGGGCCCGCGTCCTCGAGGCCCTCGGTGGCTTCTACGTCCACAACAATCGGATGGCCGTCGCGGCCAAGCACAGAAGTGAAGCCGAGGGCGGGCTCCGCGCGCGCAGGAGAAGAAGGGAGGAAATCGAGCGCGAATCCCTGGAGATGGAGGCAGCCGTCGCCTCCGCCTCCGAGACCGAGGAAGCCGCAACTCGAACCTCCGCCGAACTCGGGGAAAAGGTGGAAACTCTGGGGTCGAAGCGGGAGGGGTTGCGCGCTCGTCGCTCTTCCCTGGAGGAGGGAATGGAGAAGGCGCGAAGGGAGGAGGCTGCCTTTCGGGCCCGCGCGGAAGCGCTTGAGGAAATCGGCGAAGAGGGCGAGGAACTTCCCGCGCCGGTGCGTTCGGCGTTGGCGGGTTCTCTTGGAGGAGCATCCAGCCTTCTTCTTGAAGGAGTGGTTATCCCTCCGCCATGGGACAAGCTTCTTGCCAGCCTCCTGGGACGACTTCAGCATGCGGTCTGGACCTCTCGACGGCCCGAAGAGGCCCGCCCCAGCGGAACGGTGGATTTCCTTTTTCCGGGCCCCGGAAGCGGAGTTCCAGGCTCGGTCGAGGGTTCGACACCCCTGAGAAACCACCTGTCGGGAGACGGGGAAAAATGCGAAGCCCTGTGCCGGAGATTGGGCCCGGTGTTCACCACCGCGACCGGACTCAAGGCTGCCGCCCTCGCTGAAAAGCATCCTGGACTCCTCTTCTTGAGCGAGGACGGGGAACTTCACGGCGCCGGTTCAGCCCGTCTTGGCATGCTCGAAGAAAAGGGGTCCGGTCTCCTGGCCCGCAGGGGCGCCCGCAAAGATGCGGAGGCCGCTCGTCGCCTGGCGGCGGGAGAACTTGGGAAGTTGGAGGAACAGGCCCGGGAACTTTCCGAACAGCTGTTCAAGGTGGAGGAAGCGCTTGCTCCCGCCGAAGAAGCCGGGGCCCAAGCCCGCCAGGGCGCGGAATTGGCCCGATCCCGCCGCGAGGAGGAAGAGGCCCGTCGGGGCCGTCGCCAGGAGGAAGCCGCCGGGTTGCGCCTCGAGGAGAATCAACTTCGGCAAGCAGCCGAAAACGCCAGCCTGGAAGAGTCCGAAGCGGAACGAGCCAGGAACCAGGCGGAATCCGAGCGGGCCGCCGCCGAAAAGGAACTGGAGGGCCGGGAAGGTTCCTCCGGGCAGGAGGAGGAAAGCCATTACGCCCTTGCCGAAAAGCTTCAGGAATCCAGAGTCGAGCAGGAACGTTTGGAGCGCGGGATGGAGGTCCTTGAGGAAAGGGAACATGGACTTCAGCGACGCAAAGTCTCGCTGGCCACGGAACGGGCCCGTTTGGTCGGTGATGGCGAAGACCTGGTTTCTCGATCCGCTCGGCTTCAATCAGAAACCGAAGCCGTCCTTCTCGAACAGCAAACCATCCAGGAAGGGGGTGGAGGAGCTTCCGTGAGGGTTCAAGGGGCCGAATCCACCCTTCGCGAAGCGGCCCGAGCCTTGGCCGAGGAAAGGGAATCCCGCGGGGATGATTCCGGGGAGGTGGAGGAGCTCCTGGGCAAGCGGCAGGAATACGCCCTCGAGATGCAGGAAGCCCGGATGAGACGGGAGGAGTTGTTCAGATCGGTGGAGGAGGATTACGGCATGGTTCTCGCTCAACTTGCCCGTGAGCTCGAAGTCGATGCGGAATCTCCCCTTCCTGAAGGGGCCGACCTTTCCAGCCTCAGGGAGGAGATGGAGGAGACCCGGAAGCGCATGGATTCTTCGGGCCCCGTCAACCTGGAAGCCGTCGAGGAACTCGAAGAAAAGAATGAGCGCCAGGAATTTCTCTTCGCCGAAAAAGCGGACCTGGAGGTGGGCCGACAGAATCTGGAGGAAACCCTCGAAGAATTGGACCGTCTCTGCCGGGAAAAATTCCTGGAGACTTTCGAAGCCGTCAGCGGTCGCTTCGAACAGATTTTTCGCCGCCTGTTCCGTGGCGGGAAAGCGGAAATCAAGCTGGCCCCGGACGAGGACCCTCTCGAAGCCGGAATCGAAATCACCGCGCGGCCTCCTGGAAAGGACCTCCGGTCCATCAAGCTGCTTTCAGGTGGGGAAAGAACCTTGACCGCTCTCGCCCTCCTGTTGGCGGTTTTTCGTAGCCGGCCCTCTCCCTTCTGTCTTCTCGACGAAGTGGACGCCGCCCTCGACGACGCGAATGTCGAGCGCTTCACCGAAGCCCTCGATGATTTCACTCACGATACCCAGTTCCTGGTGGTCACCCACAACCGAATCACGATGGCCCGATGCGAACGCCTTTTCGGCGTCACCATGCGGCGCCGGGGTGTCTCCCTCCTGGTGGGGGTCGAGTTGTCCGACATTCCCGAGGAATCCTCCGACCGCGGCAAGGCTGCCGAGGCTCCAGGTGCCGGCCGCTTTAAGGTCGAGAAACCCGAATCGGGTTTGAAGACCGCGGAGATTTCAGGAGAAGGCTGAGGCTCTCGGGGATTCGAGAGTCCATCCGGCGCCTGGGTCAGCGGGGCTTGGCCCTGGATTCGACGGCGGGCAGGGCCGAAAGAACCAGGGTGCCCGTCCGCGCCAAACTTTCCGCGCTGCAATGGCCGGGGGTGTCTTCCCGAGTGTGCCACCATCCGTGACCGGGGCCGAAATGGAAATCAATCAAGGTGATGAAGGGAACGCCTGCATTGCGAAAATGGATGTGGTCGTCGTGGATTTCTCGGCTTCCCACGATGAGCTGATGGTCGCCCAGGCCTTGGGCGGTTCGATGAAAGAGATCCTTCATCCAACCCGTGGAGGAGGATTCGACGAAAAGCCCGAGTTGCTGATCTCCCACCATGTCGAGCAGGATGAGGGCGGCGATTTGGTTGATTTTCTCTTCCGCCTTGAGTTTGGCCGCCAGATGTCTGCTCCCGAAGGTGGAATTGGTCTTGTTGTCCCAAAGGACGGGAGGAAAGCGTTCCTCACCGTCGAACCAGCAGAGAACGATGGACGGTCCCGGGCGGGGGCGATCTCCGGCGAGTTGCCGTCCCAATTCGACAAGAAGCGCGGTCGAGCTTCCTGAATCGTTGGCCCCAACGAAGCCCGGAAGGTCGAAGGTGTCGTAATGGCCGGCGAGCCAGATTTCTCCGGGTTGGGACCCGGGCCAGCGGGCCAACAGGTTGCAGCCTTCCACGACCCCCTTTCTCCGCGCCCCTGCGGGAGGTTGGGCGGTGAAAGGGTCTTCTTCAAATTCCCAACCCAGGGGTTCGAGGCGACTCACAATCCAATCCCGGGCGCCCTTCGAGCCGGGGGTCCCGATCCTTCGGTCGCCGTGCTTGGCGCAAAGGTCGACCAGGTCGGCGTAAGCCCGTTCGCCGTCCACCGGGACGGGATGGACCGGGGTCACCTCGTCGTTTTCGCCACAGGAAACCAGGCAAAGGAGAAGAAGCGGAAGGATGCGCATCATGGAAGACCCCCGGAGGGGCGCCCATGATAGTGGCATGCAGGTCGGCATCCCCTCCAAGCCCATGGGGTTGGGCATCCTCTTTCCCGGCTTTTGCGGGATGGTGGTCGCCGCGGTGGTGTTGGCCCAAGGTCGATTTCCAAATCCATTTCTGGCGGCCCTTCCCTTCGCGCTGGTCGGATTCGTGGCATGGCTCCTGGCGCGCTGGGCCGACCGGAATCTGGAAAAACGGTTCTGGGCCCACATCCTGGGGTCCTTCATCCTGGTGTTCGTCGTATACACGGGCATTTCCGGAGTCGCGCCCTGGCTGCTTCCNNTCCGGCAGATCGCGAGTGGACCCTCCTCCAACTCGACCACATCTTGTTCGGGTATTCCTGGGAAGGGTGGTGGGGGAAGGGGTATTCGCCCTTGGCGGGGGATTTCCTTGAGGCTGTTTATGGCTCCTTCTACTTTTTCCCCGTGTTCTTGACCGTCATTCTCGTTTGGAAAAAGGATCGTGAGGGTCTTTTCGGGACCTTGGATCGCCTGGTCTTGACGCTCCTGCTCGTGTTCTGCGGCTATCTCCTGGTTCCAGCTCGATCTCCTTATGGATTCATGGAATACCAGTGGTTGATTCCCAGCGACGGGCTTCAGGTCACCTTCCATCAAGTCATCGTGGATCAACCCTGGACCAAGAGGGATTGTTTCCCCAGCGGCCACGTGCTTCTCTCCGCCTACGCTGCCTGGCTTTGCTGGCTTCGGGCCCGGCCCTGGGCGTGGCTGATGGGGCCCTGGGCCGTTCTGACTCTCGTGGGAACTCTTTACCTCCGCTATCACTTCCTGGTGGATGTGGTGATTTCCCTCCTTCTCCTGCCGATTCTCGCGGTCCTGGCCAATTTCCTCTTCGGGCGGATGGGAGCGTCGCCCCGCTCCTCCTAGAATTCCCGGTCATGATGGAATCCACGGACCGCTCCTCTCTTCGTGAAACCACCGTATTGGCGATTGGGCTCGGCATCGTCGTGGGTCTCGTTATGACAGTTGCCAACGTCTACTTGGGCATGTTCGCGGGCATGACCATCAATGCCAGCATTCCCGCAGCCGTGGTGGGAATGGGAATCTTGCGGGGGGTGTTGCGGCGGGGGACGGTCCTGGAAAACAACATCNNAACATCGTCCAAACCATCGCCTCCGCCGGAGAGAGCCTCGCGGCAGGAATCATCTTCACGATGCCCGCCCTTCTCCTGGCCGGAGTCTGGACCGGTTTCGATTACTGGACCACCACCTTGGTGGCCATGACCGGCGGCTTGCTCGGGGTTCTTTTCATGATTCCCCTGCGGAAACCCATGATTATCGAGGGTGAGGGCCTGATTTATCCCGAGGGCGTCGCCTGCTCGAAGGTTCTTCTTGCCGGAGAATCCGGTGGAGCGGGGATGAAGCAGGTATTCGGAGCTCTTGGAATCGGGGCCTTGGTGAAAATCCTTTCCGAGGGTACGGGAGTTCTGGCGGCTCACATTCACGGCAGCCTGGCCACGCTGGGAACCCGCTTCTTCGGGTCCATCACCGCTTCCCCGGCTCTGGTAGGGGTCGGATACATCGTCGGAATCCGCATCGCCGTTCTCGTTTTCCTGGGCGGGGCGATTTCATGGCTGGTGGCCGCCCCTTGGTTGGTCGACAACCGGGATTATGGAATGGGCCTCACCGACCCGGGCCTGCTGGGGGCGGTGAAGAACGATGTCCGCTTCCTGGGGGTGGGTGGAATGGTGGTGGGGGGCCTCTGGTCCATCCTTCAGATTCGCAAGGGAATTGTTGCCGGAATTCGCGAGACCTTGAGCGGGTACAAGGCCTCCATGGGGCAGGGAGTCGCCGTCGAGCGCGAGCAACAGGACATGAATCCGCGCTGGCTCCTTCTCCTGATTTCGGGAACCATCATCACCGTGCTCGCTCTCTACCTGAAAGTTTGCAAGGACCCGGGGGTCGCGGCCCTGGCGACCGTCCTGATGACGGTCTGCGCCTTCTTCTTCGTCGCCGTCGCCGCCTACATCGTGGGCCTCGTCGGGGCCAGCAACAGCCCGGTGAGCGGAATGACCATCTGCACCGTGCTGCTGACCTCCCTCTTCATTAGCCTGGCTGGATTCTCGGGCGAGGTCGCCATTCTCGCGACCATGGGGGTGGCGGGGGTTGTTTGCTGCGCAGCCTGCACCTCGGGTGATGTCTGCCAGGACCTCAAGACCGGGAGTCTTGTGGGAGCCACCCCCTTCCGTCAGCAATGGGTCGAAGTCCTGGGGGTGATTTCCGCCGCCTTCGTCCTCGCTCCCGTCCTCGGTCTCCTTCATGAGGTCTACGGAATCGGCAGCGAAAGCCTTCCCGCCCCCCAAGCCGCACTGTTCGCTTCCCTCATGCAGGGTTTCTTTGGCGACGCCATCCTGCCCTGGGACCTTGTCGCCGCGGGAGCCGTGGTCGGGCTTGCCATCGTTTTGGTGGACCAGCTCCTTCTCGGCCCGCGAGGGTCGTCCTTCCGTCTTCATGTGATGCCGGTGGCCGTCGGCATGTACCTGCCCTTCGGTCTTTCCACCGCCATTCTGCTCGGTGGGCTGTTCGCCTGGCTGTCCTCGAAACGAGGGGGTGAAGCTTCTCACGAGAGGGGAATCCTGCTGGCCAGCGGGCTGGTGGCGGGGGAAGCCATAGCCGGGGTGCTCATCGCCCTAGTCCTGGTTCTTCTCGCCGAGGGTGACACGGACGCCCTTCCGGATTGGGCTGGCGCCTGGTCCTCTCCCATGGCCTTCGCCATGTTGGCCGGCATGGGTTGGCTGCTCGCGGGCAAGGTTCGCCGGAGGGGCCAATCCGGCTAGACTTTCCGACCCATGAAGCTGTCCGTCGTCATTCCCGTCTTCAACGAGAAGGAGTCCCTGGAAACCCTTCTTGAAAGGGTTCGCGAGACTCCCTTCGAAAAGGAGATCATCCTTGTGGACGACGGCTCCACGGACGGTACCCGGGACATCCTGTCCGGCTTGGAAAGCGAAGAGGGGGTTCAGGTCCACTATCACGAACACAACCAGGGAAAGGGGGCGGCCCTGCGCACGGGAATCGCGAAAGCCACCGGGGATGTGATTCTCATTCAGGATGCGGATCTGGAATACGACCCCGGCGAGTACCCCGTTCTCCTGGAACCCATCGAGAAGGGGTTGGCGGATGTGGTCTACGGGTCGCGTTTCAAGGGTTCGCGCATGACCCGGGTGCACCTCTACTGGCACCAGATGGCCAATACCTTATTGACCATGGTGTCGAACATGTTCACCAACTTGAACCTGACTGACATGGAAACCTGCTACAAGGTCTTCCGCAAGGAAGTTCTGGAGGGAATCAGCATTCGGTCCGATCGTTTTGGTTTCGAACCGGAAATCACCGCCAAGATTTCGCGCAAGCGGCTCGATGGGCGGCGGGTGCGCATCTACGAAGTTCCCATCAGCTATTACGGACGGGATTACGCGGAAGGGAAAAAAATTGGTTGGCGAGACGGTGTCGCCGCCCTTTGGCACATCGTGCGCTTCAATCTTTTCGGCTGAAATGATGCGGCTGGAGAAAGATTCTTCCCAGGCCCCAGGTGAGGGGCAACGCGACCCTGACAGGGAGGCCTGGTTCTACGGCAAGGGTGGGGACCCCATCGGGCCGCACACGCCCTCGGAAATGCGGGAGTTGTTCGCTTCAGGCGACTTGGAGGCCAGGGACCTGGTGTGGACGGAGGGGATGGAGAACTGGGCTGAAGCCCGGACCCTTGATTTCCTGCGTCCGGGGCCGCCGTCTTCCCAGCCTCCCGCCCATGAGGAAACCGACATTCCTCGTCCAATCGAAACCACTGATGAACCCGACCTGGCTCCCCCTCGACGGGACTTTTCGCCAAGGGCGTTCCTCAGGGCGGAGGTCCAGAAGGAAGGGTCCCAGGTCCGACCGTGGGTTAGGTATTTCGCCCGCATGATCGATATCACGGTTGGCCAAACCTTCATCTTCATGACATCGGGAAACCTCGACCTCCTCCACAACCTGCCGACCATGCCCAAGCATGTCATGTATTTCCTGTTCGGGTGGGTTCTCATAGAGACCTGCCTCATGTCCACGTGGGGAACCACTCCAGGGAAATGGTTGATGAAGATTCAGGTCACGGACGCGCAGGGTCGCAAACTCGAAATGACCCAGGCCTTCCGACGGAGCCTTCAGGTCTGGATCCGCGGAATGGGCATGGGCATTCCCATCCTCAGTCTCATCACCCTCATGATGTCACACGGCCGGCTTGTGCAGGATGGCTCGACCCGCTGGGACCAGTTGGGGAACTTGAAGGTGGTCCATGGGCGGTTCACCTTTCGACGCATTGCCCTCGCCGGCCTCGCCTTCACCTTCTTTTTTCAGGTGGTGGTTGCCCCGATGGTCCCCGCGGTTTAATTGACTTCCCGGGTGCGGCTTCGAGCCCACCCATCCCGCCGGGATTGTTCTTCGTAAGCCAAGCCTTCAGGGGGGACGGGCGGAGGCCCTTCCCCCAGGGCTTCCAGAAAGAGGCCCAAGCTGTACAACCCTTCGGGCCCGAGCCCGCCAGGAGCCTCGAGTGCCGCTCGCGCCGTTTCAATCCCGGCCGGAGAGCCGCAGCGCAGGATGGCGTCGGCGGCGGCGGTCCGTTCCTCCCGATTCCCTCCGGCGAGCCAGGGAAGAATGGCGGCTTCGGCGCCGTGGGCGGATGTGGATCCCAGGGCTTCGAGGGCTCGGGTGCGGATG
>DCAK01000026.1:23159-23415 GCA_002311925.1 Planctomycetes bacterium UBA1135 | reverse complement strand
GATGGAGGGGTCGAGAAGGGACTCGGCCAACTTGTCGGCAAGATGAAATTCATGGGTCCCGGACCAGGAACCTCCGCCCCGGCCCAGCCAGGCCAAGGTCTGCAGCGCATGTTCACGCAGGTAGCGGTCCTCATCCTCGGCAAGGGCGACCAAGATGGGAATCACTTCGCCCCCCATGCGGGAGAGCACGAAGCGGGCCTCATCCACCGGCCGCAGGGGCTGGCTTTGAAGGCGTGAGGCCATGGCCCACACCTCG
>DCAK01000026.1:22686-23089 GCA_002311925.1 Planctomycetes bacterium UBA1135 | reverse complement strand
AGGAGCAGGAAAGTTTGGAAGGGGCTGCCTGGTTTTCCAAGCGGCTTCCAATCCCAGGAAGCGGCTCCATGAATTTGCGGCGGGTCCTTCGGCGGGGAGAGGCGGGAGCTCGGCGAGCATGGCCTCATTCGCCTCCTGGGCATCCATGTAGATGCCGAAAGGATTCCGAACAATGTTGCGGACGGCCTGGAAACCGGCCCCGTTCCCGTGGCGGAGAAGTCCCCGGGTGATTGCCACACTGCTGATGGCGTCCTTTTCATACCGGAGTCGCAGGAGGAGGCGGGGAAGGATTCCCGGGCCGCCGTCCTTGGCGAGTCGGGTGTAGGCGGACCGCTTGATTTCAATGGGGAGGTCCTTTCTTTCCACCAAGGCAAGCAGAATGGAGTCGCGGCGGCCGGCCCCG
>DCAK01000026.1:22075-22637 GCA_002311925.1 Planctomycetes bacterium UBA1135 | reverse complement strand
TAGGCGGACCGCTTGATTTCAATAGGGAGGTCCTTTCTTTCCACCAAGGCAAGCAGAATGGAGTCGCGGCGGTCGGCCTCGAGCCCGTCCAGCTGTTGTTGGGCCTTCTTCCCAATCCGGCCGGGAAGGGCGGAAGCCTCCAAGATTTCTTCCCAATCTGCAACAACTGATGCGGGAATGGAGGAGAGCTTGGCGGAGCGGGTCCGAAGGAGGGCTTGCTCAAGAATGGCGGACCGGGGTGGGGCCGGGGTGTCTTGAGCGTGGTCCCCGCCGCATCCGGAAAGGAGCAGAAGAGTCAGGATTCTTTTCAAGGGAGGATGTCCAAGCGGGTGATTTCCAGGGAATCCTCATCCGGAAGAAAGGGTTGGAACCGGTAGAGAACCCTCACTTGTCCCAGAGGGGAATCGGGAAGATCACCCTCATGGATCCAGCTTTCTCCCGAGGGAAGCTGGGTGTTGGTCAGGTCCAACTCGTCCCGATAAGGATCCCGGAATCGGTGAAGATGCTCCCACCCCGACCAATGAGAGCCGTCCGGGCTCTTCCAACGGAGCTGGACATCCAC
>DCAK01000026.1:20304-22015 GCA_002311925.1 Planctomycetes bacterium UBA1135 | reverse complement strand
ATCCACGGCCCGGGACCGTTCATCGGTGGGAAAGTTGTGGGCACATCCCTGATTGCTGATGACCACCCTCCATCTGCCTTCTTCCGTTTCCACGGAACATTGAATGGCCTGCTGGAGGGTGGGGAGGTCGTGACCCGCGAGAAAGCGATGGTCCCTGCCCAGGCGGCCGCCCTCTCTCCAGACCTCGGGCATGTGACAACCCAGGCAATTCTTGCCACGGAGGGCGGGTGCGGAACTTCTCCACTGGTCCACCGTCCCATGTTGATTGTGGCAGGATCCGCAAGTGTCCACCGCGCTCAAGCGGGGGTCCGCAACGGGTCGGCAAACCGCGGTTCGGTCGGGGCGGATGGAGGCAGCGGCAACTCCCCCCTCGGGCCGGGCATGACAGGAAAGGCAATCCACGCCCATGGCCCGGTCGGCTTGGCGGGCAAGGACGCGCTGGCCTGGGGCGAAGCCAAGAACCGGCCGCGGGGTGTGGCAGGCGAGGCACTCCTCGTTGCGAAAGTTCTGACTGAGCTTCTGGACCTCCGGATTGGAATAGGCCTTGGCGTGATGGGAGGCGGCCCACTCCTCGGCGACTCCTGGATGACATTCAAGGCAGGCCCGCGAACTTTCCGGGGGGGCGGCGTGGGCGGTGGGGGCGGGAGTCAACAGAAGCAGGAGAATGGCTCCCCCCAGGGCGGCGATTCCGGCAGCCAACCAACTCGCGACCCTGCGGGTTTCGGTCACGAAAGGAGCTTCCCCCCTTCCAGGATGTGAACCCTCCCGCCAAGCGCCCCGGCTTCCTCAGGATGGTGCGTCACCAGGAGCACGGAAGCGGAAGCCTCCTGGAGAATCTCTTCCAGGAAACCCAGGCCCCGCTTTCGACTGGCGGGGTCCATTCCGGCGAAAGGTTCGTCAAGAAGAAGAAGGGCCGGGCGGGGAGCGAGGGCTCGGGCAAGGCCGAGACGCCGGGCTTCTCCGCCGGAAAGTCGCCCAGGAAGACGGTCCGCCAACGAAGCCAATCCCAGGGATTCAAGAAGTTCCCCGGCCCGGTTTCCGGCGTCCTCTTTGGAAAGACCTCGGGCTCTCAGGGGGTCGGTCACATGCTGAGCCACGGTTCGGGAAGGCCACAGCCCGAGGTCCTGAAAGACCATGCCGACCCCCCGCTCCCAGGGGGGGATGAGGACCTTGGAATCTAAGGTCCCGATTTTTCCGGCGATTTCGACGGTCCCCTTGTCCGGGTTTTCGAGCCCGGCCACCACCCGCAGAAGGGTGGTCTTGCCGGACCCTGAGGGTCCGCTGAGGGAGGCCCGGGCGCCGGCGGGAAGGTTGAATTCGATTCCATCCAGGACGGCGCGTCCTTGGAAGGAGAGACGGATGGCGCGGAGGCTGCAGGCGGGCGGGGTCATGTCCGTTTCCCCCGGGCAAAGAGGGTTGAAGCCTGGAAAAGAGCGACGGGCAGGAAGAGAAGAAAGGCCATCAGGATTCCCAGCGCGGCGACGAATGAATCACGGGCGAAGTGGAGGGCGTTGTAGTAACGGACAGCGGCGCTGGCGTTGGCAGCCGGCAGGAGAACGGCGAGGTCGAGTTCCCTGAACGAGAACACCGCCACCAGCCCGGCGGCGAGCAGAAGGGCCCCCTTGTCCGAGCCCAGGCTGCAATGGTAGATCCTGGCCGGGTAGGAAAGGCCGGCCAGCATCCCGGCTTCCTCGTTGGCTCGCGGGGCGCG
>DCAK01000026.1:379-20263 GCA_002311925.1 Planctomycetes bacterium UBA1135 | reverse complement strand
GAGCCATGCGTTCGGCGATGAGGAAAACGGCGAGGGGGAGGAAGCGGCCACCGAGGACGAGGGCCGGCAGTAGCGGGCCCTCATAGAAGGCTTCCCATCCGGGGCGATGGAAAACTTGGACCGCTCCCAGGCCCGTGGCAACCCCGGGAACGAGGAGGGGGAGAGCCGCCATTGCCATCACCGCCCGGGTGATTATTCCCGGGCGCCCCCTGGGGACGAGATGGGCGAGGAAAGGAGCCACTCCGAGGACGAAAACGCCGGCCATGCAACCCGTGAAAAGGGAACGAAGGAGGTCGGTCCTTCCCCGCTCGAAGGCTTGGGAGAATGCGTCCAGGGACCGGGATGTCCAGGTCCCGTCGGCGAGAGGGCCCGCGATTCCGGTTTCCCAGAAAACCCGACCCAAGGGGAGGATGATGAGCGCGCTTCCAAGGAAAAGACCGAGAAGGGCCAAGGGGGCGGAAGCTTTTCTCGGTTGAAGGAGGGCGGGCCGACGCGCGCCTTCCCCCTCCACACCGTGGCCGAGGGGATTGCGAAGAGCCCAATAGAGAACCGCACCGGTGAGAAGAATGAGCGGGGCGGCGGCGGCGAGGCCCGCGCTCAAGGGCGACCCCTGGGTGTTCCAGTCTCGCCATGCATTGAAGATTTCGGCGGCGTAGACCCCGAATCCAGGTCCCACTGTGCCGAAATAATCCGGGACCGCGAAATCGCCGGCTGCGAGAAGGAAAGCAAGAGCTCCCCCAAGAAAGGTCGCGGGCGAGGCGATACGGAGCATTTCAAGGAGGGCTCCGAGTGGGCCTCCGGAAAGGAGGGCGGCCTCGTGGGATGTGGCGCCCTGGCCGCGAAGAGCGCGGCAAGCCAGAAGAGCAGGCAAAGGGGCGAAGGCCAGTCCGAGGACGAAGACGGCGGCCCAGCGGCCATCCATTCCCGTCATTCCATGCCAAGCTTGGGCGAGAAGAAGGGGGGGAAGGAGAAGAGGGAGAGGGAGCAGAAGGGCCAGGATGCGGCGCCCCGGAATGAGAATTCTGGAGGCCAGGATGGCGGTTGGGAGGCCCCAAGCCATGGCCAGACCCGCGGTTGCGCCGGCAAGCCCGGCGGTTTCCAGCAGAAGGGAAGCGCGCCTCGGGTCCAGGATTCCAGCCCATCCCTCGAAAGAAAAGAGGGGAGCGATGCAGGGCAGGAGCGGGAGGAGGGAAGCGCCCATGAACAAGCAAAGAGCGGGAACCCTCCAAGGCCAAGGGGAACGCAGCCATCCCGAGGCGTTCATCGGACGAAGATCTCCTTGAACTCCTGGAACCGTTGTCCGATTTCGACTGCTGTCCCCTTCCAATCGACCTCCATCACCGTGAAATCGCGGCCTGGAAGGGCGACGTGAGGAGGAGTCGAGACGCCCGGCCGGAGAGGAATCTGCTCGGACCGTGAAAACGCGAGGCTGTGCTCGACTTCGGGCGAGACAAGGAAATCAAGGAAGAGGGCCGCAGATTCAGGGTGGGGAGCGCCCTTGAGGATGCAAGCCGTGTTGGGGATGAGGAGGGCGCCCAGGCCTCCCTCGGCTTGGTCGAGAAAGCGGGTCGCCACCGGGTAGCCATTGAGGCGGGCGGCAGCCGCATCGTCGGTATCGGTGAGACACCAGTCCAGGTCGCCTTCGCATACCCGGCGCATCACATCCGCGTTGCCGCCCCCGATGGTGAGCCGCGAATCGGAGGCATTCCTGAGCCAATCGAGCACCGTGGGCGCGCCGAGTCGGTGGCTCAGGGCGGCGAAGTGGGTGAGGGTGGTACCCGTGAGGGGGGCCGCCATAGCTCCTCTCGAGGCGAAAGGCTCGAGCCGGATTTCTTCCCAACTTTCCGGGATTTGAATGGAGGGGATGTCGGTTCGATGGAGGATGACCCGGGCGCGAGCGGCGAACCCCACCCAATGATGGAGAGGATCCCGAAACGAATCCGGGATTCCATCGGTGGCTTCGCTCCGGTGGGGGGCCGTCAGGCCGAGGTTCTGAAGGCGCAGGGTTTGGCCGATTTCATTGTTCCAGAACACATCGGCAAGAGAGCGGCCCGCCCGGTTTTCAGCGATGATGCGATTGACCAGGCCCACGGTCTTGTTGCGCTCGACATCGAAATCCGCCTTGACCTTCAATCCGGTACGCTGCTCGAAGAGGGCGACGATGGGTTCGGCATGGACCTGGTCCAGGGAACAGTAGACCCGAAGGTCGGGCTCCCTGGCGCAGGAGGCCGCGAGGACTGCGAGAAAAAGGAATCGAAGACCCATCCTGGAACAGCCTAGCAAGGGGCGTGCCAACGGTACCTGGGCTCTTTGGAGATGGAAATGTTCCTTCCAGGGGACACCCGGAGAGATGGAGTTCAACCTCCGATGTACCCCAGGGCCTCCAATTCGGCCCTCTGGGAGGGAGTGAGCTGGTCGAGATTGCGAACGGCCGGCTGAATGCCGAGCTCGGTCTGAGCGGCCAGGCAGGCGGTTTTCCACTCCTCCAAGGACCGGGCGGCCCTTTGGAGCAAATCCGAGGCTTCCTGGGAACCGGACAGGTCGTTGATTTCGCCGGGGTCCAAGGCCAAATCGAAGGCTTCTGGGCGTCGCTGTGAATCAGGGAAGAGAAGCACCTTGTGCTGGTCCTCGCGCCAGGCAATCTGAGCTTCAGGCCAATTGGCTTCGGAAAACAGAACACGGCCCGGAGGAGCTTCGGCGCCGAGGGGATCGAGAGATTTCCCCTGAAGTCGGGGCGGATGAGCGACGGAGGCGAAATCCAAAAGAGTCGGCATGAGGTCGATGAGACCTGCGGAATCCTCCCGCACCCGGTTGCCGAAATTTCCAGGAATTCTCCAGATCAAGGGGATGTGGACCGTCGGTTCGTACACCTGGTGGTGACCGTAAATCCCGTGCTCCCAAAATTCCTCGCCGTGGTCGGAGGTGAAGACAAGGATGGTGTTTTCGTCGAGGCCTCTGGCGGCGAGGTGGTCCAGGAGGCGCCCGAATTCCTGGTCCATCTGGGCGATTTCGGCGTCGTAGAGCGCCCGCAGAAATTCAAGGTCGTCGGGGTCCGGGCTTCCTTCTTCAGGCAGAAGCGGGCGAAAGAATTCTTTTTGAATGGATTTGATCGCGTTCCGAATCGGTCCTTGGGAGGCTTTCTTCCGGGCTCCTTCCCAGGCCTCTCTCAACGGACCTTGGTAATCGGAATCGGCGAATTTTTCCAGGTGGACGGGATCGGGGAGATAAGGAGTATGGGTCTGGTAGGTGTGGAGAAACAGGAAGAAGGGTTTGGCGGGGTCACACTGTTCAAGCCAATCCAATGCCCGATCCACCCGGTTTCGGGCTCCGCGAAATTTCGATTCGAAATGTTGAAAGCCCTGGGCGAACCCCCGGGCCTCGCTCACATTTCCGCCGTCGGCGATGGCGGCGGTTTGATATCCGGCGGCTGCAAGGGCCTCGGCGAGCGTCGTGGAGCCTTCAGCCAGGCGTGGAAAGATGGGTTCTCCCGAGGGGAGGAGGACCCGATTCCACACTCCGTGGACCGCCGGATCCATGGAGGTGAAGAGACTCGCGTGCGAGGGAGAGGTGTACGGGGAGGGGGCTGTGGCGTGGGCGAACCGAATACCCTGCCGGGCGAAGGCATCGATGCGGGGCGAGGTTTGCTGGGGTCCGCCGTAACATCCCAATCGATCCGCCCGCAGGGTGTCGGCTAGGAAGACCAGGATATTGGGCGGGCCCGCGGCTGGAGCGGGTTCGCCGCAGCCGGCCAGGAGGAGGGTCGCCGCCGCTGCGGTCTTGAGTAGAGGGCCGGATGCCATGGTGCTTCGGCCGTTCTAGAATACGCGTTCGGCCCTTCCAGGCCGCTCTCCACGATGACGCGCACGCTTCCCCCCCTGGAATTGGCCCGCAGGATGTCCCGCCTGGGCACCGAGAATGCTTTCGAGGTTCTCGCTCGCGCGAGGAAACTAGAGGCTGAGGGTCGCAACATCATCCATCTGGAAATCGGGGAACCGGATTTTCCGACTCCATCGGTCGCCGTGGAGGCCGGGGTGGAAGCTCTCCGGGCCGGATGGACCCATTACTCTCCCGCCGCCGGGCTTCAGGAGGTCCGCGAAGCGGTCGCCGCCCACGTGGCTTCGACCCGGGGCGTGGATTGTTCCGCGGAGGAAGTGGTGATGGTGCCTGGAGCCAAGCCGGTGATGTTCTACGCCATGCTGGCTCTCATCCAGGAAGGCGACGAGGTGGTGGTGCCCGACCCCGGCTACCCCATCTACGAATCCATGGTTCGCTTCTCCGGCGCCCAACCCGTTTCCTGCCCCCTGCGTTCCGAGAATGGTTTCGCTCCTGACCCGGACGAGTTGCTTTCTCTCGTGGGCCCTTCCACCAAGATGGTGATTCTCAACAGTCCCGGCAACCCGACCGGCGCGGTTCTCCCCCCTGAATCCCTGGACGCAATCGTGGAGGGTCTCCAGGACCATCCTCGGGTCTGGTTGCTCTCGGATGAAATTTATTGGCGGCTCATCTTCGACGACGCTCGCCACGCTAGCCCCCTTTCGAACCCAGCCATTCGGGAACGCACCATTCTCCTGGACGGATGGTCCAAGGCCTATGCCATGACCGGATGGAGGCTTGGTTTCGGAGTGATGCGGCCGGACCTTGCCGAACAGGTGGCCCGCTTGATGATCAATTCAATCTCCTGCACCCCCAGCTTCGTCCAGATTGCCGGGGTGGCCGCCCTGGAGGGGGACCAGGCTCCCGTGGACGAGATGAGGGAGCGGTTCGACCGCAGGCGAAAGCACATCGTCAAACTTCTGGATGCCATTCCCGGCGTGAGTTGTCCTCTCCCGCAGGGCGCTTTCTACGTTTTCCCCGATGTTTCATCCTTTGGTCGCCCTTGCGCGGAAATCGCTGAAAATGCTCTCATGGAGGGAGGAGTGGCCTGCCTTGCCGGGACTTCCTTCGGGCCTTCAGGCGAAGGCTTTCTCCGGTTTTCCTACGCGGCATCTCTCGAGGACATCGAAGAGGGAATTGCCCGTTTCCGAAAGACCCTGGAGGGTTTGCAATGAGCGCTGGACCCTCGGATTTCCGGTCCGACACCGTGACCCTTCCGACCCGGGCCATGATGGAAGCCATGGCCAGCGCGGAGGTCGGGGACGACGTTCTCGGGGACGACCCCACAGTCAAAGCGCTTGAGAACCGTCTCGCCGAAATGTTCGGAAAGGAGGCGGGCTTGTTCGTCCCTTCCGGGACCATGGCGAACCAGGCGGCGGTGGCAGCCCACATTCTTCCCGGCGAGGAGGTCATCGTCGAAACCAACTCGCACATCTTCCGCTACGAGGGAGGCGGGCTTGCCCGGGTTTCAGGCGCTCATGTGCGCACCCTCCTCGGGGACGCGGGCCAGTTCCCCATGGACGAATTGGAGAGGGCGGTGCGCCACCCCTCCATCCAGGAACCCCGAACCGCACTTTTGTGCCTCGAACAGACTCACCTCTTTTCGGGCGGCGCCATCCTCCCTTTGCCCTACCTGGAGAAGATTTTCTCCTTTTCGCGCGAAAGGGACATCTTGATTCACGTGGACGGGGCCCGACTCTTCAACGCCGTCGCTGAAACCGGAGTGGACCCGTCGGTCTACGGAGGCCTTTGTGATTCCCTCATGATCAGCTTATCCAAGGGCCTTTCCTGTCCCGTGGGCAGCGTCTTGATGGGGGACGGGGGGTTCATCGAGAGAGCCCGGCGGGTACGGAAATGGCTGGGCGGCGGCATGCGCCAGGTTGGCTACCTCGCCGCTTGCGGCCTGGTCGCATTGGAGGAGACAGTTCCCCTCATCGGGGAGGATAATTCCCGTTGCCGGCGCCTGGGTTCGGTGACGCTTGGCTTGGACGGCATCCGACTGGCCCAGGAAACGGTCGACACCAACATCCTCTTTCTCGAAGTCACCGCCTCGGGTTGGGACGCCCCGATGATGGAGGCCGCCCTCCAGGACAAGGGGGTTCTGGCGCTCGCCATGGGAGACCGGCTGCTGCGCTTCGTGACCCACCGTCACATTCAGGACCCGGATGTCGACCGGGCGGTGCAGGCCCTGCAATCGATTCTAGAAGGATGAGCGTCTTCAAGGCCTACGACATTCGGGGGACCTGGCCTGACGGCATCGACGCCGCCCTGTCCCATCGAACGGGAAGGGCCTACGCCGATTTCATCGGCAAGGGACCCATCGCAGTCGGCCGCGACATGAGGACCATGGCGCCCGAGGCCCAGGACGCCTTCATGGACGGCATTCGCGACGGTGGCCTGGACGTCTTGGATGTGGGGCTTTGCTCCACCCCGCAACTCTATTTCGCGGTCGGACACCTTGGCGCGGCGGGTGGGGTCGCCGTCACAGCCAGCCACAATCCCGCCGGCTACATCGGCTTCAAGCTTTGCAGGGAGGAGGCCATTCCCATCTCGGCCGACACCGGAATCCTGGACATCGAATCCATGGCCACCGACAAGGACGCTCCCGCTCCCCTGGCCAGAAGGGGAGGGCTCGAACAGGTGGAAACCCTCGCCGACTACACCGCTCATGTTTTGAAATGGGCGGGCTTGGAAAGGGAAATCGTTCTGGCTTCGGACGCGGCCAATGGAATGGCGGCTCACACCTTCCCCTCGATCCTGGGAGGTCTGGACAAGGTTTCCCACCACGGGCTCTACTTCGAACTGGACGGCAATTTCCCCAACCACGAAGCCAATCCTCTCAAGGCGTCCAACCTGGTCGACCTCCAGCGACTGGTGGGGGATACAGGGGCCGCATTGGGGGCAGCCTTCGACGGGGATGCCGACCGGTGCTGCTTTTTGGATGAGAAAGGGCGCCCCCTGGGGAACGACGTGGTCACCGCGCTGGTGGCCCGCGATGTTCTTGCCGGAGAATCCGGGGCGGCCATCGTCTACGACCTCCGGTCCTCCTGGGCGTTGCCCCAGATCATCGAGGAATGCGGAGGCAAGCCTGTCAGGGAAAGGGTGGGACACAGCTTTCTCAAGGCCCGCATGCGCGAGCACGATGCCCCCTTCGGCGGCGAGTTGTCGGGCCACTACTACTTTCGGGACAACTGGTACGCCGACAATTCGGAAATCATCCTGCTTGCGGTGATGGGCCTTCTTTCCCGGTCCTCCAAACCCTTTTCGGAAATGGCCGACGATGTCATGCGTTACCCCAGCACCGGCGAAGTCAATTTCCGTGTGGAAGACAAGGCAGGGGCCATCCAGAAACTGCAGGATGCCTTTCCCCAGGGGGAGGCCGATTTCCTGGACGGCATCACCCTTTCCTTCGGCGGCCTGGACGAACCATCCTGGTGGTGGGTCAATCTCAGGCCCAGCAACACCGAGCCCTACTTGCGGATGAATCTCGAAGCAGAAAACCGCCCCCTGATGGAGGAAAAGCTGGCGGAGGTCGTTTCAATTCTCGGAGTGGAGCCCCTGCCCTGATGCCCCTTTCCCGCAAGCCTGTCCGCATCCTCGGAGTTCCGATGGACCTCGGTGCCAGCCGCAGAGGGACAGACATGGGGCCCTCGGCCCTGCGCATCGCGGGCTTGGGCGACGCCCTACGCGGCCTGGGGTGGGAGGTGGAACGAGAACGGGATGTTCCCGTTCCCGCGATGGAAACCCGCGAGACTTCGGAGGAACAGCTTCGCTTTCGAGCGGAAATCCTCGATGTCTGCCGTGACCTGGCCTCCGCCGTCCAGGCTTGCCTCGATGAGGGTGTCCTTCCCCTCGTCCTGGGTGGGGACCATTCCATCGCCATGGGAACCGTGGCGGGCCTGGTTTCTCATCACCGCGCGCGCCAGGAAAAGTTGGGCTTGATCTGGTTCGACGCCCATGGAGACATGAACATCCCGGACAGTTCCCCCAGCGGAAACATTCACGGGATGCCCCTGGCCCACATCCTTGGACATGGCGACCCTGAGTTCGCCGGTCTTGCGGGGGATGTGCCGATGATTCTTCCCGAGAACGTGGCCCTGGTTGGGATTCGTCAAATCGACGGGTGCGAAAAGGAGGTCATTTCCGCGTCGGGAGTTCATACCTTCACGATGCGCGACATCGATGAAAGAGGAATGGGCGCGGTGGCCAAGGAAATCCTCGAAGTGGTGAATCACGACACTGCAGGATTTCATCTTTCCTTCGATGTGGATGGATTGGACCCCGAAGACGCAAGTGGGGTGGGGACTCCCGTTCCCGGCGGGGTCAGCTTTCGCGAAGCCCACCTGCTGCTGGAAAATTGCGCCGATTCGGGTCGCATGACCTCGATGGAGGTCGTGGAACTCAATCCCATTCTCGACAGCGGCAACGCCAGCGCGGAAACCGTCAAGCACCTCGTCCTGAGCGCCTTCGGGATGTCGATCCTCTAGCTCGAGGCGTCTTCTAGGATTTCCTGGAATCCGTCCAGGCCCTTCTTCTTGCCCATGACCAGGAGATGGTCGCCCGGGCGCAGAGGGGTTTCCGCTCGCGGTCGAAAATGGAGAGCCTGGTCGGAGGCATGGCGGACCGCCACTGCGATGAGGCCGAAACGGGCGCCAAGGTCGAGCCCCTTGAGGGAAAGGGTTTCGGCGGCCATGCCCTCGGGGAGTTCGACTTCCTCGATGAGGAAATCCCCCTCATCCCCGCCGATGGCGAGGTCGGCAAGGTCCACCGCTGACGGGCGAAGAAATGCCTGGGCCAGTCTCTTTCCCCCCAGGGAATAGGGAGTGACAACCCGGGTGGCTCCCACCATGCGGAGCTTCCTTTCCGTTTCGGGATGGTCGGCCCGGGCAACGATGGGACAGGTCGCATTCAATCCCCTGGCGGTGAGGGTGATGAAGACGTTTCCCGCATCGCTGCCGATGGCGGCGATGACTCCTCCGGCTTTCTCGACACCCGCCCGCTGAAGTGAATCCTCCTCGGTCGCGTCGGCCTGCAGAAAGGGTATTCCCATGGCGTGGAGCTCGTCCGCCGTGGCCGGATCCTTTTCGACGACCACGAAGCTCCTGTTCGCCGTTTCCAATTCCTGGAGCACGATGTCGCCCAGGCGGCCGTAGCCGCAAAGGACCACATGGCCTTCCATGTCTCGAATGATTTTTTCCATCCTTTTGGATTCCCTTCGGGAGAGATTGAGAAGAAGGGCTCGGCCCAAGACTCCCGCCGCAACATAGCCGGTCCCGATTCCGGCCGCGACTACGGCGATGGTGAACATTCGCCCGACTTCGGTCATGGGGCGGACCTCGGCGAAACCGACGGTGGTGACGGTGATGACCGTCATGTAGAAGGCGTCCAGCAGGCGCCACCCTTCGAAGGCCATGAACCCCAGGGTTCCGCCGCCGATTAGGATGGAAACCAGGATGAATAGCCGGGTGAGGTCCTTCTTGTGCCTCAGGTCCTTCCGATTTCGTCTCGCCTCCACTCCCGAATTCTAGGAAGACCGGGCGTACAATCCACGCCGATGGACGCTCGGCTGGAACCTCTCCTTGAACGAACCCCCGACTGGTTGTCGGGGGAAGGGCCGGAATCCGCCGTCGTCGTGGCGAGCCGGGTGCGGCTGGCCCGCAATCTTGCCGGGACGCCCTTCCCGCTTCAGATGGAGGAAGAAGCGGCGCGGGCCATGCTGGAAGCGGTCCGGGAAACCATGGCCTCCTCCTTTGATGACGGGGTGGTGCTGGAGCCGGCTGAGCTGGGCCCCGCGGATGCCGAATTCCTCATCGAGCGGAGTCTCGCTTCACGCGACCTGTTCGAAGCGGAACGGCCGGCCCTGGTCTTCTTCCAGCCCTGCGGTCGGAACGGTCTCCTGGTCAACGAGGAGGACCATTTTCGTGGACAGGGTTTCGCTTCCGGGTTAGACCTTGAAGCGGCTCTTGGCCTTTGCCGCGAGGTCATCGAACCCGTGGAGAAGGGTTTCCCCATCGCCATCCATCCCAAGTACGGCTATCTCACCGCCTGTCCCACGAATGTGGGTTCGGGCATGCGGGCCAGCCTGCTCCTTCACCTGCCGGCCCTAGCGCGCCGAAACGCTCCCCTGCAGCATATCCTGCACACCGCCCAGAAATCCGGATTGGCGGTTCGTGGGGTGCACGGAGAAGGCAGCCGCGCCCTGGGCCACCTTTATCAAATCAGCAACCAGAAGACCCTGGGCGGGGATTTGGCCAGCCAATTGAAGGGTGTCCGGGATTTCGGGCTGCAGGTGGTGGCCTACGAGGGCAAGACGCGGGATGAAATCCTCGGCAGCGAGGCTTCGCGACGAAGTCTTCTACGCGATGTCGAGCAGGCCTACACTCGGCTCCAGGAGTCCGGAAAGATCACCACGGCCCAGGCCCTGGGGGCGTTGAGCACCCTTCGCCTGGCTTCCCTGGGCGGCCTCCTCGGAAAGGCGGGAATCGAATTCACGGCGGAGCAACTCCTGATTCAATCCTTTTGTCTCCAGCCTGGGCACCTCCAAGCTCGCATAGGGGCCGAAATGGATCCCATCCATCGCGATTCCTATCGGGCAACCCTGCTTCGGGATTCTCTCGGCATTCCCAATCCATGACCCTCCTCGACACCTTCGACCGGCCTCTCCGGTCCCTCCGCATTTCGGTCACCGACCGCTGCAACCTGCGTTGCCGCTATTGCATGCCGGCAAAGTCCTACAACTGGCTCCCAGCCGAGGACCTTCTTTCCTTCGAGGAAATCACCAAGGTGGTGGAGGCTTCCATGGCCCTGGGGGTGCGCAAGGTTCGGCTCAGCGGAGGCGAACCCCTGTTGCGCAAGGACCTTCCACGCTTGGTCGGAATGCTTTCGGCTCTGGGGTTGGAGGACCTCGCGCTCACCACGAACGGTTTCCTGCTCGAAGATCTGGCCCCCGCTCTCAAGCGGGCCGGTCTGCATCGCTTGACCGTGAGCCTCGACACCCTGCGCGAGGACCGTTTTGAGAAGTTGACATCCCGCAAGGGTCCGGGCCCGACCTTGAATGGGATTCGCGCCGCCCGGGAATCCGGTTTCGAAGGAATCCGGCTCAACTCCATCCTGATGCGCGGGGTGAATGAGGACGAGGCTCTGGACCTCGTCCGTTTCGCCCGCGAGGAAGGGGTGGAAATCCGTTTCATCGAATACATGGATGTCGGCGGAGCCCGCCAGTGGGTGATGGACCAGGTGATTCCCGGTGCCGAAGTTCGGGCCATTCTCGAGGATGAGTTCGGGCCCCTCGTTCCCGCCGAAACCCCCGACGCCGCCCCTGCCCGCAGGTGGAAGATGGGCGATGGCTCCACCGTGGGGACCATCTCCTCGGTGACTGAACCTTTCTGCGCCAGCTGCGACCGCGGTCGCATCACCGCCGACGGGACCTGGTTTTCCTGCCTCTACGCTCGGCGTGGCATGGACCTTCGGGGTCCGCTGCGGGTGGGAGATGCCATCGAACCCCTGCTCCGCGAAGCATGGGCTTCGAGGGATGCGCGTGGGGCCGAGGAACGCGCCGCCCTGGGGGATGAACGGGAGGTCCTGCATCTTCCGGAAACCCTGGACGCCGACCCCCACCTCGAGATGCACGTCCGGGGAGGCTGAGCATCTTCTGCTAACCTTGAGGGGTGAATCCAATCCCCTCGGTATTCCTTCTTCCGGTCTTCGCCCTTCTTCTGGGGTCCACGCTCCGGGCCCAGGAGGAAATCCTCCACGGAGACGCCGTGGCCCTGGTTTGGGAAGAGGCGGGCCCGGACGGATTCGAATCCTGGTTCACCCTTTCCCTGGATGGGGGACGGACCTTTGGGAGGGCCCGGTCCACCTCATTCACCCTTCGCCTGCGTTTTTCTGAATTCGATCCCGTCCGAGACGAAGAACCCGCCATTCCCACGGCCCTGAAAGCTGGAAAGGATGCGGAATTGTTCATCGTCCAATTTCTTGCAAAGAGCGCCCAACCTTGGCGGGAAGCCGTGGAGGACCTTGGGGCTGTTTCCCATCGTTTCCTCGCCGACCATGCTGGAATCTGGGGCATGACCCCCGAAACGGCTTCCCGGGTCCGGGAGCTCCCCTTCGTGCGCTGGGTGGGCCCCTTTCACCCCGCATACAAAATGGAAGACGCCCTTCTTGCCGCTTGGAAGAACGAGGCGCTTCCCCGTTGGCAGAGGTACCGCATCATCGTGGGAGAGCGGGGCCCCCGTCAGAAGGCCTTCGTGCAAGCCCGCCTTGCCGCTCTCGGGGCAGAAACCGAGCTCAACATCGACGAGGGTTGGGTCCTGGAAGCTTTCCTGACCCCCGCCCAGTTGATGCAGACACTCCACATGCCCGAGGTCCTCGGGGTGGACCGATGGAGCGCTCCAGAAGTCGACATGAACCATGCCAGGGCGGTCATGGGGGCCAACCATCTTGAATCCGTCGCCGGCCTCACCGGCCAAGGTGTGCGCGCCGAGGTCTGCGACAGTGGACTCGACACGAGCCATTCCGACTGGAGCGGTTCACGGGCTCCCACCATGCACGGGAGCAATGGAAGTTCAACCAGCCATGGGACTTGCACCTTCGGCATCAATTTCGGAGACGGCTCCTCTCATGCCAACGCCCGCGGGATGATGCCTGACGGAGAGGGGGTGTTCGCCTCCTACAACTTCAGCAACCGCTACACCCACACCGCCCAGTGCGTGGACCCATCCCTTGGGTACCGCTGCGTCTTTCAGACCAACAGTTGGGGGGGAAGCCGGACGCGGTCCTACAACTCCTATTCCCAGGAGATGGACGACATCATCGCCATCAACGACTTCGTCATTCTCCAATCCCAGTCCAACGCCGGAAACCAGGATTCCCGCCCACAAGCCTGGGCGAAAAATATCATTTCGGTTGGCGGCATCCGTCATGGGGACGACCAGGATTTTTCCAACGACACCTGGAACTACGGAGGAAGCATCGGCCCGGCTGCCGACGGGCGCATCAAGCCGGACCTGGCCTCGTGGTACGACGCTATTTGGTGTTCAGATGCCGATGGAGGGGGCTATGCATCCGGCGAGTACTACACGGGCTTCGGAGGAACTTCCGGCGCCACGCCCATCGTCGCCGGACACATGGGACTTCTGCACCAGATGTGGCACCAGGGAATGTTCGGAAACTCGATCGGGGCCGATGTCTTTGAAAGTCGGCCTCACTTCACCACCGCCAAAGCCCTGCTCATCAATTCGGCCCGCCAGTGGACCTTCTCGGGGTCGAGTCATGACCTGACCCGGGTCCACCAGGGGTGGGGTGGCCCCGACCTCCAGAGGCTCCACGACTATCGAGACCTGACCTACTGGGTGGACGAAAGCGTCCCGCTTACTGACCAGGCTTCCTGGTCTCAACAAGTGGACGTCCCGTCGGGCGAACCGGATTTCCGGGCGACCCTTGTCTATGTGGATCCGGCCGGAACCACCTCCTCCTCCCAGCACCGCATCAACGACCTCTCTCTCCGGGTCACGGCCCCGGACGGAACCTCCTACTGGGGAAACAACGGTTTGCTTTCTTCCATGTGGTCCAGTCCAGGGGGTTCTTCGAATACCAAGGACACGGTAGAGCAGGTTCTGGTCCAAAACCCCATGGCTGGCACCTGGACGGTGGAAATCTTCGCCGACGAGGTGAATGTGGACACCCACGAAGAGGACGGATCCAGCCCTGTGAACGCCGACTTCGCCCTGGTCGTAAGTCCTGCAGAGCCCGCAGGGGGAGGAGGGGCGGTGAATACCATTCTTATGACTGGGCCCTCCATTTCCTGGCCCGGCTGGGTGGCAATCTACGAATGGAGCAATGCTCCCACCAGCACCCTTGGCTACCTCGCCTATTCGGACGGGCTCGGGGGAATCGTCTACCAGGGTCACGCCTTCGACATCGACCCTCCCCTGGGTTGGATTATGGTTCCTACAGGGACCACCGGTTCGGGTTCTCACGTGGTCTATGTCCCCGCAGCGGCCGCCAACCGCATCTACCATGTCGAGATGGCGGTCTTCGACTCCGCCTCCGGCGCCTGGAAGGATTCCAACCCGGTAACGACTCAGGTCTACTGAGCTTTCGGGTCTTCGGGGACGAAGGCCCAGGCTCGCTCAAGAGCCTTGGCGGTCTCGGGGTCGAATTCGAGGATTTCCGCCCGCACGAACGGGAAGAAGTCGTTGGTTCCCCACCAGGCTTCTGAAAGTTCGGCAAAGAATTCCTTGTCGTTCTTGAGGGCGTAGGCGGGTTCCTTTTTTCCCATGACGTGAAGAATCGATTGGTACCCGCCCCCTTCCTTGGCCCGGGAATGGGCCGCGGCGATTCCCTCATGGCCGTAGCCCAGGACCTGGTGATGCCATGCATGGGCCATTTCGTGGAGGACCATGGAAGGTTGTTGCCGCGACCAGGAGAGGAAATTGCGGGCGTTCCCGAATTCGATTCCTCTCGCCATTTCCGGAGGTCTTCCATGCTCCCGGAGCCAGATCGACGATGGGTGGTAGACCCCTCCGGGAGCCGAGGGTTCATCGAGTCGCAACCAGAGGGAAACCTCCTTGAGTCGGGCAACCGCCGCTCCCGGGACCCAATTTTCCACCTCCCAGAGTTTCTGGTCCAGGAGCCGGAGGACCTGGTCCCGCAGGGCTTCTTCCCGGTTCAGAGGCTCGTCGAGGTGGACGGTCCACCCGCGGATATTCCGCTCCGTTGCCCCTTCCGCGGGGGGCCAAGGCAGGGCGAAGAGGAGTGGAAGAAGGAGCCAGGCACGCATGGCCGGAGGATACCGCCGGGCGCGTTGCCCTCGGGTCAGATGGATTGAGGAGTTCCCTCCAGAATCCCCCGGCCAATCGCCCGGGCATCCGCAGGGGCGTCCGGGTCGGGTTGCAGGATGAGCGAGTGGGAACGGCGGGAGGGGAGCTCGAACTCCACTTTCTTGATTGCCCCTCCCCGCCGCACCTGGACCGAGACGGTTACGCCCGCTTCGAGTTCCTTGAGCGCGGCTTGGAGGTCCGCTCGGGAACGAACCTTGGCCTTCCCAATCTTCAAGATGCGGTCCCCCTCCTCGAATGCGCCTTCCCGAAGGGAGCTTCCACCCGTGATTTCAAGTTCCTCGGACAGCCTCAACCCGAGGTAGGGGGAACCCTTTCTCATCCAGACCACCCGAAGGCCCGCCTCGGGCAGGGATTCTTCCAGAGGAAGATCCACCAATCCGCGGATGTGTCTTTCGAAGAAGGGACGGCAATCCCAACCCGTGACGGATCGGATGGCCCTGGAAAGGTCGCCGTCGCGATAGCCGGCCTCGGGATAGTTCACCCACCTGTGGAGAAAGCGCACCACGTCGTCGAGGCTGCGCTGGTTGCCGGTGGCCTTGCGGATTTCGATGTCCAGAAGAAGCCCCAGGGCCTGGCCCTGGTCGTAATAGGAAATGTGGGCACCCGGGCTGGGGTCCCAAACTGTCCAGGAAGACCGCTCTGGCGAAACTTTCCCGTAACCCGGAGAATTGAGGACCGTCAGGATGACTCCCGCTTGAGCCTTCCAAAACCAATCAGCGTCCCTCAATCCAGACCGGATGAGAAGAATGTCCGTGTAGTAGGAGGTGATTCCTTCCATCCACCAAAGATCCCGGGTTCGGACATCCCGGGAATAATCGAAGGGGCCCAGGGCCTCGGGCCGAATCCTTTTCACGTTCCAGAGGTGGAAGAATTCGTGGGAAGTCACGCTTTCCATGCCGGCGATTCTGCCCGCCTTCGCGTTGGCATGGTTGTAGGCAATGGTCGTGGAATTGAGGTGCTCCAAACCCGAGTACCCGCCGATGTCGTTGAGAAGGAAGAGGAAAACGTACTTCTCGAAGGGGAAATCACCCACCAGGTCCCATCCTGCATCCACCAGGGCTTCCACCTTGCCGAGCCAGTCACCGCGGGAGAATTGTTCGGGCTCGGGAAGTTTTCCGAAGAGGACCACCTCGAAGGTCTTGCCGTGATTCTCGAAGGCATGCCTTTCCATGCCTCCCAGGGCGATGGGGCAATCCACCAGGATGTCGTAGTTGGGCGAGCGGAAGCGACCGTCCTTCTCGACCCCGAGACGGTGACCGGAGGCCATGTCCCACCCCTTCGGGAGGTCCACCATCAGGAAATGGGGAAGCTGCAGCGCGTCCTCCAGGTAGAGAAAGCTGGCGGGACCGTGCAGGTGAATGGCGGGAGTCTTTCCGGCGTCGGCTTCATTCTTCACCCGTAAGCGGTAGGTCACCTTCAGGGAAGTGGCGCCGCGGGTGTCCACCTCCCAGGAACGGGGGTCGAGCACCAGGATGCTGCGCAAATCCCCCTTCTGGTCGCGGGCCTCCAAGTCGGAAATGGCATTCTCGTTTTTGAAGTAGCGGTAGGAGCCCGGCCGCCATAGAGGAATCTTGACCACCACTCGATCCCGGTCATGAAGAGGATTCAGGGTCATCTCCATGCGGATGAAATCTCCCCCCGCTCCGGGGGAGAGCTTCCATCCCACCTCATGAAGGTCGAAAGTGGTCTGGGCGGCCCCCGCGAACGGCGCGAGGATGAGAAGCAGGGATGGAATCCTGAGCATGGGGTGAGGTGGCGGGGTTCGGCTCGAGGCCTCCGCGCGGCTAATCTTGGCGCCAGTCTAGCTCCGAGGCCGGACACCACCATGGCAGCCCCCAAGCCTGTTTCCCGGTTGTTCCGTGGAGGAAGGATTTTCGACGGCCGCGCCTTCTTGGAGGCTGCTTCCCTTCGCTGCGGAGCCGATGGAATCATCATGGAGGTGGGTCCCGGCCTGGAGCCCCTGCCCGGGGAGGATGTGGTGGAGCTGGATGGAAACCTCCTGATGCCCGGATTGGTGGATTGTCACGTTCATTTTCGGGAGCCGGGGCTGGAAAGAAAGGAGGGGTACGCCACGGGTTCGGCCGGCGCTCTTCATGGCGGGGTGACCACGGTCATGGAAATCCAGAACAACCCGCCCCTGATGACATCGGCGAATCTTCTGCGAACCAAGCTGCGCTCCCTCGAGGGTGTTTCAAGGGTGGATTACGCTCCCTACGGGTCCTTGACCCTTGACGGAGTCGATTCTCTCGAGGCCATGGCGGACTTGTGCCCGGCCGTGAAATGTTTTCTCGGATGCAGCACCGGGGCTGGCGGAATCAAGACCCGGGAGGAAATGGTGCAACTTTTCTCCGCCGCCGCTGCGGCAGGCATCAAGGTCGTGGCGCATTGCGAGGACAACGCCGTCATGGACCGGGCGGCGGCCGAGGTGGATTCCGAACAGGCTTCGCGCCACGATTTATTGCGACCCGTGGAGGCGGAAACGACGTCCATCGGCGACGCCATCGCCGTTGCCGAAGAGGTGGGGGCCCGCCTCCACGTCTTCCACATTTCCACCCTGGGAGGAGCGCGGATGGTGGCGGATGCAAGCCTTCGGGGTCTGGCCGTGACGGGTTCCACCGCCCCTCATTACCTCCTTCTCACCGGGGACGAAGCCCACCAAGCCTCGCAGAATCGGATGAAGGTCAACCCTTCCGTCAAGAGCGCAAACGACCGGGACGGCCTGGCATCCCTCCTCAAAGAGGGCATTCTGACGGTGGTCGGAACCGACCATGCCCCTCATCCGTTGGAGGAGAAGGATCGGCCCTACTCCAAGGCGCCCTCCGGTTTTCCTTCAGTGGACCTCCTCCTTCCTCTCATGTTCGCCGTCGGCGACCGGCACGCCATCCCTCTTGAACGAGTCTTGTCCGCAGTAACCTCGGCCCCGGCGGAGGAATTCGGGCTTGCCGGGAAAGGTGTGTTGGCTCCGGGGGCGGATGCCGACCTTGTCGAGGTGGACGAAGCTGCCGCCTTTCAGGTGGAGGAAGCCAGTCTCCCGTCCCGCTCGAAGTGGAGCCCCTATCACGGTTGGAAGCTCCGAGGCCTTCCCCGCAAGGTCTGGCTCGGGGGGGAAATCGCCTGGGAAGGTGGCGGGGCTGTCGGGGAAATCCGCGGAAGACCCCTCTTCCCTCAGTGACCTCGTCTCTCTTCCCCGCTGAATTTTTCCTCGTTCTGGAGCGGATGGCGCGGAGGGCTGCCGGCCGAGGAGGGTCCAGGGCGGCCTCCAACGCGGGAAACCAAGTCCAGGGGTTCGAGCCCCGGCCCGCTCGCATGGGGGATGATGCGCGACGGGTGGATTGGAGGGCCTCAGCCCGCACGGGGAACCTTCAGGTGCGGAGAAGGGAGGATGGCCGGGGAGGCAGGCTGGTTCTGGCGCTGGACCGAAGCCCCTCCCTCGCCCCCGGAAACCCGAGGCGGGATTTTGACCAGAGGAGGTTGGCCCTCGCCCTGGGCTGGATGACCTTGGAGGGCGGCGGCGAGGTCGTCCTTTGCCAGGGTGGCGCCCCCGCCCGCAAGTTTGGCTCCTTTGCCCGCCGGGCCGCGCTCCAGACCGCGCTCGAGGAAATCGAAGACCCTCTTGAAGAGGGTGGCGGGCGCCTTTCCCTACCGGCCCCCGGCAACAGCCGACTCGTGGCCCTGGGGGATCCTTGGGCGGCGGATCCATGGTGGGATTCCCTCGGCGCGTGGGCGAGCCGGGGGGGAAGGGCGGAAGCCGTGTGCATGGTGCTTCCCCAGGAGGACTTGCCCCCTTCCGGCCCCTTGCGCCTGGCGGACGTCGAGAGCGGCGAGCGGCTTCTGGCCCATCCACGGGGGGATTCCTGGCCTCTCCCCTGGGATGCATGGTTGGAAAACTGGAAGGGTCGGGCCCGGGAGCGGGGCCTGCATCCAGTCCTTCTCCGCGTGGGGGGAGATTCCGAACCCGCTTCCAGGATTCTGGAACTGGCAGGGAGGACATCTCTTGTTTGAAAACCCCTGGGGCCTTGCCGCTGGTTTTTGCGCCTTTCTGTGGATGTGGTTGGCCCGAAGGGGGAGAGCCCGGGCCTGGGGGGTGGGCGGGCTGGGCCCCTTCAGGAAGGAGACCTTGGCATCCGCCCGCATCCGCGGATTCCCTCCTTCCGCCTGGCTGGGGGGGGTCGCCTTCCTGCTGGCCGGCCTGGCCCTGGCCCGGCCCGTTCTCCCTCCGCATCAACGGCTTCTGCTTTGGGACCGGAGCCCCTCCTGCGAGTTGACTCCCGACGCCTTGCGAGGAACAATCTGGGAAACGGAGGGAGCCCATGAGGTCCTGGAAATCGGGCTGGACTCCAATCGATTTGGAGACCTTCAACTGGCCCGGAAGGTCCAATCCTTGCGGGGCGACCGGGTGCTTGGAGTCTTCACCGACCGCAGGGCTCCGGCCGGCCTTCCCGCGGACGTCCATTGGTTGGACCAGCCCTACCGCGAGGTGCGGAAGGGAATCCAGGGGGGTCTTCTTGGCGCTTGGCCGGACGGCGATGGATGGAAACTGCATTGGAGGAGGTGGGGCGCAACGGGGCCGATGCGCCTGGAAGTGAGGTCAGAGGAAAATCCTCCATGGACCCTGAATCTCGAGGGCGAAGGAGGATTGGCAAGCCTCCCATACACGGGGGGCCATGCGGTGGCCACATTGGTCCCTCTGGATGGGAGCCTGGCCTTCGACCGACCCGATTGGGCGTCCCTTTCCTTAGGCCTGGGTGGTGAAGTCGCCCTGGCCGGCGACTTTTCCCGACCCTTCAGGCGCGCGGTGGAGGCCGCCCTGCCCGGGGTTGGTTTAAGAGAATTCGAGACCGTGGCGGACGCTCTTCACTGGAGAGATTCTCGTCCCGACGGCGGTTATCCCGCGCGGGTCATCCTTCTGAAGGGGTCCGGCGGTCAAGAAGCCGACTGGGGAATGGCCGACGACCCCTTCGAGACCATGGGGGAATTGGACGCGGTCCAATGGGTGGCGGAGACCTTGGCTCCATGGCGAAAGGCTCTCGGCCCCGTCGTTCGCTCCGTGGTGGAAGTCGCGCCAGCGAACCTTCCTCCAGATTGGGCCTCGGGCCCCGCCGGAAACAGCCGCGCCCCCGGGCGTCCTGTGGGCTGGCACGCCGCCGCCCTCGGCCTGTTGTTCTAC
>DCAK01000026.1:0-128 GCA_002311925.1 Planctomycetes bacterium UBA1135 | reverse complement strand
GCCCCCCCGGCGGCGAGCAGGGCGTAGGGAATCTGGGTCCGAACATGGTCGATGTGGCGGCATCGACTGGCCGCGGAAGAGAGGATGGTGGTGTCGCTGATGGGGGAGCAGTGGTCCCCGAAGATGGC
>DCAK01000068.1:18640-23600 GCA_002311925.1 Planctomycetes bacterium UBA1135 | reverse complement strand
AATCTTCCCCGTCGACCCAGGCTGGAAGGAGAACGAGCCGAGTGGCGCCAGGCCAGGGGGTTTCCTCGCCGGCAAGGCGGCCCAGGAAGGCGCCTCCTTCCGAAGGAAAAGCCAGCCCGAATCCCACGAGGAGGGATGCCAGGAACAAGCCACCGAAAAGGGAACGCATGGCGCGGCCGGAGGGAACCGCCTTGCGCCCGTCCAAACCGGGGAGAAGCTCACAAGCTCGGCGTCGGGTTTCGGCCAGGAACTCCACCGAGGCGGCTCCGGGCTGGTCCTCCAATTCGACCGAGCACGAGAGGCGGCCCCCGAGTTCGGGGTGCTCCCGTTCCCACCAGAGGGCCAATTGGGAGGGGGAGAGAGAGGCGGAAAGGGGCAGGACCAGCCTTTTCCAGGCAACCCGGAAAAGGGCCATGGCCACGAAGATGCCCAACCCCAATCGCACCAATCCGGGCGGGGCGAGGAGGCGGTCCACCGCGTAGATTCCTCCCATGCCCGCGGCGGCGACGGCGAGAACCCTGCCCAATCCGAAGGCGGCCAGAACGCTGCGCAAGCGGCGGCGCAGAAGACCCAGGCTTTGCTGGAGGGCGGGCGAGGTCATCGCTGGAAGATTGGAAGGTATTCCATCGGGATTTGAAGAATCAGGCATGCGGTCGCGGTGCCGTAGGCCCGGCCAGGTCCCTTCTCGTTGGGCCAGGAACCGTCTTCGAGCTGCAGCGCAAGCAAGGTGGTTTCCACCTTCTTCAAGTAGTCGCGGAATCGAGCGCCACCGGCCATGTGAAATGCCTGGACCGCATAGTAATGGCCGTACCAGAAGTAGTAGTGCCCCCGCAACCGGATGCCGTATTTGGCGTCGAAGCCCTGGTGTGATTCTTCGAGAACCTCCATTCCCTTGTCGATGTCCTCGTCGGCATAGAGCCCGGAATTGTGCAGGATGGTGATGCCCGCGGCCGTGAGGGCGAAGGACGAACGGGCGAAGGGGTCGGGTTGGTAGCGGAACGACCCGGCCGGATTGGGGCGCCTATGGTTGTCGAAATTCGAATCACGGACGGCGCTGTCCCGCACATAGCGAATGGCGGCGTCCACGGTTCCCATCGGGACCTGAACCCCGATGTTGCGAGCCGCCCGGAGGGCCATCACCTGGCAGGCGGCCACCGACATGTCGGAATCCGCCACATGGGGCTGATACCTCCAACCCCCTTGGGCATTTTGGCCAGCGACGATGAGGTCGACCGCCTTTTGGAGAATGGGGCGGACCTCTTCGCGGGGATCCATCCCATGGATTTCCGCCAGGAAGAGGGTGGCGAATGCATGGGAATACATCCGTGTTTCATTGGCGGTGATGTATCCGTCGTCCCTGACCTGGCCGAGAATCCAATTCGTGGCTCTTTCCACCACATCGGCGTAGGGTCCCCTCCCCGGCACATGGCCGCCGGCGAGGAAGGCCATTCCTGCCAGCGCGGTGACCCCCACATGGCCGGCCCCCGGATTCCAAACCCGGTATCCCTCTTCCAGTTTGAATCCCACATCGGCGGCCCAGGATCCGTCCGGCCGTTGTTGGGCGGCGAGCCATTCCAGTCCTCGCGCGGCCGCGTCCAGTCCAGGCCTTGAAATCTCGGACGCCCCCTGGGGGTCGGGGAGGGCGGCAAGGAAGAGGGCGCAAATCACGGCTTGCCCAGAAGGTAGAGGTCGGAGCCGGTCCGGAGAACTAGAAAGCCGCCGGTGGCGAACAATTCGGAACGACCGGAGGGGGAGGCCGGGGTGCGGAAACGTCCCGCCAGGTCTCCCTTCCCGTCGAAGAGAAGGACCTGGGTTTCCTCCGGCCCACGGGCCCCTCCCCCCAGAGCAAGGCGACAGGCCCAGCCTTCCCGGCCGGCGATGGGTTCGGGTTGGCGACGGGCCAGGCGCGCAAAGGGAAGGTCAGGGAGGCGGTTTTCCCAGACGACGGCGGGGGCCGAACCCAGGCGGATGCATTGAAAGAGGGTCCCCCCTCCGGGGTCTTCCACGAAGCCCAGGATTTCGGCGGAGGGAAGATGATGGTCGAGGCGGCTGAAGGAGTCGATTTGGGGGAGCTGAATGCCTGGGAGGAGGTCCAGGAAGGCGGGGGCGTCCGCCCCTTCCGGCCTCCAGGCGATGCGGGGGGTGGGGGTTTCTCCCTGTCCGGGAAGAAGCGGGTCGAGAAGCCAGCCTGCCCCCCCGGGGGCGGAAAAAGTTCGAATTCCGACGAGAGAAGGTTGGGGGAAATCGCCCATGGCCCGAGGGCCGGGGCCCGAGAAGAGAATCGTGGTGGATTGGGCGCCTCGGCGTGGGATGGCGATGCCGTCCTCGAAGGGAACGGAGGATTCCATTTCATAGGTCAAGGGGGCGACGGTGAGGGGCCAGGCGAGAGGGCGCTGCCGGGAAAAGGAAAAGACACGGGCCAGGGGAAGTTTTTCTTCCAGGAGAAGGACCCCTCCGGCCCGGGGAATCAGGTGGAGAAAACGGTTTGCCTGGCGTTCCAAGGAGGCCCCGAAGAGGAGCTCTCCGGTGGCGAGGTCCCGAACCTCAAGCGCCCCACTTCCCGCCGCGGTCGGGAAGGCGATGAAATCTCCCAGGCGCAGGGGACGGGCAGGGATTCGTCCTTCGAGAGGGAGACCCCATTCCCTTTCGGAACCGTCGGGGCGAAGTTGAATCCAGCGTCGCGGCGTGAGAATCACCGTGCTTTCCCCCTCCATCCATGTGCGCTCACCGAGGTCGATTGCGGGGCCATTTCCCGAGAGCACCCGTTGGAAAGCTCCCCTTGTGGCCCCGGCGGAGTCCAGCCGGATGAAGGCGACGCTTCCGCCTTCCTGAAGAAGGGCGGTGATTCCGCCCGGGACCGGGGAGGCGGCCAGGAGCCGGGCGTTCCCCACGGGAATCTTCTGAATGATTTCCAGGGTGGAGGGCAGCCGGGGAGGGGGGTTTTCCAACCGGAAATCCCGAGGAAGAGGGGGAGGGGAAGCGGTGTATTTGCGCAGCCAGCGCGCCGCCCGAACCCGTTCCTCGCGAGGGGCATGGGTGTCTGCAAGAAGATGCGCAAGGCGAACCCGCACGGTTTGGGTGGTTCCGAAACGGCGAACCCAGGAGGACGAAAAGGGAGGTTTTTGGAGGGATTCCTGCGCGGCGGTTTCCAGGGCCTGGGCATGGCGGGGCTGGGTCGCGAGTTTGCGCAAGCGGCCGACGGCCCAACTCTCGAGGGAAGAGTCCTCCTGGGCCATGCTTGGGTGGACGCTGCCTCCAGAATCGCCCAGGTCTTCCCGGGCCAAAAGGGAGAGCAACGCCTCCATTTCCAGGCGGCCATACCCTCTTGCCGCGGCGGAAATCACTCGAAGTCGGGCGGCGATGAGGCCTTGGCTTTCCCTCCCCCCCTTGCCGCGGGGGACCTCTCGCAAGGGGTTCCTTTCCAGGATCTCGACGGCTTTCAAGAGGAGGGTCGAGCTCGGCAGAGCCTGGGCCAAGTGATCGGCCACTGCGCAAGCGGCAAGGCCGGGTCGGGGGCCTTCGAGAAGAGAAGCGAGGACGCGGCCGGTTTCGGTCGGCTTGTCGGCGGAGGCCCAGGCCTTGGCGGCGAAAAGGGAAAGGCGGAGGGCGAGAGTGTTCGACTGGCTTCCTTCAGCAAGAGCCTCGGCGTGGAGGGCGGCGCTTTCGGCAAGAATGTCGCCGACTTCTAGGGGAGTCTGTTCCAGGAGGGAGAGAATCCCGGGCAGTCCACCCGATTCGGATTCCTCCGACAGAAAGGTGGACAGCAGGGCGTCGGGAGTGCGGAAAGCGGTGACTCCGGTCGGCCTCATGACCAGAAGGGTTCCCGGGGCCGCCTGGATGGGGCCCGCCTCCGAACCCGAATCCCATTGGAGGACCGTGCCCAGGGGCCGAAAATCCAGCGGGTCGAGGATTTCAAGCGCCCGGGCTGAAGGCGCGAGGAAGGCCCCGCGAATCAGAGCCCCGGCGTGTTGTTGCTCGGGTCGGCTGTAGAGGTCATGGAGAGGAGGGGAGAAGAACGAGCGCGCGCCCCCTGCTCCCAGGAAACAGGCCCGGCTTCCCGTGAACCAGGCCCCGGAGGGCCCCATCCCCAGGAGGGAGCGGAGGGCTCCGTTCTCGTCCAGGACTTCCCAGTCGGCGAGGAGGTTTCCGGCGGAGACGTCCAGGAGGAGGGCCGAAATCCCGTCGATGGGCGCGCAGGCGAACCTGGTCCCGTCGAAGGCGGGGGGGCCGTGGGAAAAGGTCTCGGGCCGCAATGCTTCTCTGCCCGTCTGAAAAAGTCGCACGGGGGTGCGGGTGTAGAGGCGGGTCCACAAGGCCATCCCAGTCGCAGCATGAAAGGCGTTGATGGTGCCGAGGTTGGTGCAGAAGACCACCGTGGCCGCGTCGGCCGCCGGAATTCCCGAGGCGAGTTCCACCAGGACGTTGCCGAAGAGGTTGCTTTCCTTCTGGCCGGTGACCGCGAAACTCTTCCAGAGAGGTTCCCCGGTCTTGAGATCGAAAGCGGCAAGAGAGAGGTCGAGGGTGCCGACCGCGTCGTAGATGGGAAGGAAAACCCGGCCCGCGGCGGCGGCCGGAGGAGATGCGGCGAGATTGCGGGGTTTGCCGCCTTCCCTCCAGGACGCGTCCACTTTCCAAAGAAGTTCTCCCGTCCGGGAATTCAGGGCGTGGAGACGGCGGGCGGGCAGGAATCTTCGAATGTCGATGCGGGCGTGGGTCTCGGACCGACCCAGTGCGACGGGTTCGAGGTGGAGCACCAGGAGCACGCCGTCCTCGAGGACGGGAACCGAGAGAAAATCGGGGTCGATTCCAGCCAGGAGCGCTTCCCGACGGTCTACGGGGATTCCATCCCAGCCCGGGGCCGGGGGTCTTCGCCAAAGGACCCTGCCCGTTCCCAATTCCAGGGCTACCGTCTCCATCCCGTCGGTCAGGAACACTCGACCCTGGGCGACCAGGGCCCGGT
>DCAK01000068.1:0-18591 GCA_002311925.1 Planctomycetes bacterium UBA1135 | reverse complement strand
CCAGGGCCCGGTGGGTTCTCGCCCAACCGGGGGTGGGGGGGTCGGAGAAATCGAATCGCCAGCTTTCCTTGAGGTCGAGGGTGTTCACCCGTGGCAGAGCCGGGTCGTCGAGGGTGTCCACGGCTGGAAGGAGAAAGGGGGCGCGTCCGGTCGGATCGGGAAGGCGGGGCCAGCGCGGGGGAAGGTCGGTGTCCGGGCCGAGGAGGGCCCGGGCTTGTTCAAATTGGCCGTGGTCAAGGAGGACCTCGAGCAGGGTGGATGCGGCCTTTATCCCGATGCTGGTCCCCTTCCAACGCAAGGCGAGGCTGTGCAATTTGGTGGAGTCGGGGGGGGAAAGAGCGTCTTCGAGCCAGGGGCCGGCCCGCCGCAGGGCCCATCTTTCATGAGCCAGAGCCCCCTCTCCCCGAAGACTGGCCACCATCTTCAGGGCCCGGGAGCGCGCGCCTTCCCTCAGGAGGGGGTCGGATGTGGGAACCAGAATCTCCGGGTCGGATTCAAGAACCTGCTGAAGAAGGGCGATGGCGGGTTCGACCCGGTCCGCCTCCAGAAGGGCCGCGATGTCGGTGATGCGGGCGGCAAGGTCGCGATCCTCCTTGAGTGTGACACCTGCGGCCGGACCCTGATTCTGCTCCTGGAGGGCAAGGAGGGTGGCGAGGATGAGGGGAATCAAGACAGGTTGCGCCTCCGGCGCGCGAGCCATTCCAGGGTGGCGAGGCTGAGGAAAAAACCGAGGATCCACCCGGGCGGGAGGTCCTCATCCCGGGAGGAAACAGTTTGTCTTCTCTTCTGGGAGCCATCCAGAACCTGGAGAAGGGACTGGGCGGAGGTCGGATCGACCAGCATTCCCCCGGTTTTTCGGGTGAGGAGGGAAAGAGCCTCGAAATCCTGGGAAGCGACTTCCCATTCCAGTGAGGGCAGCACGGCCTCGAAGGAGGCCGAGGCGAGGGGTTCGCCGTCCGGTTCCCGGGAGAGGGTCAGGAGCAGCCGGCCGGCGCCCGGGTCGGTGGGAATGAAGACCCCGCGGAACAGCTTGGGTTTCCCGGGAACCGGGTCGAGGCGCGTGCCTTCGGCGGCGTTTTCCAGTCGAATTTCCAATTCCCCGCCCTCGGCGAGGATTTCCGGGTCGCCCAGTCTCGCCTCCACGGAAAGCGCCTGCCCGACCTCCAGACGGGAACGGTTGAGGTCGAGCCTGGCTTTTCCCTGGTCGCTCCGAATCCTGCCTGCGGCCAGCCATCGAATCGCCGATTTCCAAAATCGGGTGGGCAGGGCTTCACCCCCTGGAAATCTCCACCTCCAGGTTTCATCCGTTCCCATCCAGGCCACCCGGCCCTCGGGGGCGGGCCCCCCGGCGGCGATGATTGCGGGACCGTGGGCGTTGGACCGTCCGGGGTCCACCAGCCAGGCGCGGGCGCCGGGGCGGAGTCGTTCGACCGGAAAGGACCAGCGCATGGGTACGGCTTCCTTCCAGATGCTGAGATTCCTTTCGGAATCGGGGTCAAGCATGACCACGGGGTGGGGGAATTCCGAATCGGCTGGCAGGGGACGGAAGGTGGTCGGGCTTCGGCGACCTTCCCGGCCCACGACCACGGGCAGCAGAGGTTCCAGTGGGCTTGAGAGAAAGGAAATGGGGTTGTGGCGGGGTCCCGCCAGCATCATGAGCCCTCCCCCTTCCTCGACGAACCCGCTCACGGCGTCGAGAAAACGAGGCGCGAAGAGAGGATCGGGGTTGAGGCCGCCGGGATCCACATCCCCGAGAATCAGGACGTCGAAGGCGTCCAGGAGGGAGGCCGAATCAGCGGGAAGGGCTTGAAGGGGAGGGCTTCCCGGGGTCGCTTCCTGAACGAAACCCGACCCGGCATCGGCGAGCCAACATCGAAGTTCGATTTCCCGTTCGGCTCTGAGCAGGCGGTTCTTCAAGTAGCGGTATTCCCAGCGAGGACGGCCCTCGACATACAGGACCCTCACCCTTCGGGCCGTGACCTCCACCGGCAGGTCGACCGTGTTGTCTTCACGGGCGGTTTCGCCTTCCAGGGGGTCGACCACGGCGCGCAAGCGACGAAAGCCCGCGGTTTCCATGCGATGAGCGAGCGCGAAGCGGACTCCGTCCTCGTTGGGGGCGGAAACCCGCGCCTGGTCGAGTGTGCGGCCGTTTTCGTCCACGAGGCGAACGTCAACCGGACCGGGGTTGGGCCAATTCCTGGCCTTGAGCTTGAGAAGAAAGAGGGTCTCCTCACCCAGGAGGACCTGCTCGGGTCTCTGGAGGGTTTCCAGGGCCAGGTCGGGGGCGGGGCGGGGGTCGCCCAGGGCCACCACATGCACCGGGACCCCCTCCGCGGCGAGGCGGGAGGCGGCTTCAGCCACCGAAGTTCCTTGGTGGCTTCTTCCGTCCGTGATGGCGACCACCGCGGGCAGCCTCTGGCCCCGGTAGGCGGCGAGGATTTCCACGAGCGCGTCACCGAGGGCGGTGGTTACTCCGCGGCCTTCGGGGAGGGAGGGGCCGGCGGGAACGGCGCGTCCGGAGAATCTCCATTTTTCGACGGCGTACTGTTCCTCAAGGGTCTGCATCCACTGGGTTTGGAGAAGGCCCAGGAGAATGTCCAGGCGCCGAGGATGGGTCCCGTCCAGGTTCAACTCCCTCGCCAGCTTTTCAGCTTCTGCGCTTGGAAGGGTGTCGCGGCGCTCCATGGATGCGGAATCGTCCAGCAGAACGACCAGTGGGGCGGGTTCCTCCCGGGTTTCACTCCGGCGCAGTTGGGGTCCGAATGCCATGAAGACCGCGCCTGCCAGGAGTAGAAAACGCACGCCGCCCAGGGTTCGTCGCAGGAGGGGTGTCAGGAGAGGCCGCCGGTAGGCCCAGGCCGCGATGCCCAGCAGGAGGGGAAATACCACAAGCGCGAGAACCCAGGCGGCGGGCATGCCGTCGAGGACGAGGTGGTTTTCCACCATCATGCGGATGCGCGTTTCCGGTCCAGCCAGCGGGCGAGAAGACTTTCGGTGGCGAGCAACCCGGCGACGAGGAGGAAGACGGAATCGCCGAGGGGGAGGTCCTTGCCGGGGGTTTCCCCTTGGGCGGGAGCGCGCGAGTCAAGAGCAAGGTCGGGGACCGCCGTCACCAGGTCGGAGGTATCCCATGCGGCAAGGTCGCTTTCGGAGGAGGGCGGGACGACGGCGACGGAGGCGGTGGAAGAAAGGGTGGAAGCCCCCAGCGGGTCGGAATCACTGGTGACGACCCAGATTCCAGGAATCAGGGCGGAGGAGGCGGCGATGACGAGGGCCCCCCCCTCCGGGCGGGCGGTGACGGCGAAGGGGATGCGTCGGGGCCCGAGGGGAGGTTGGACCTCGATGTTCCCCCGGCCTGCGGCCAGGACGACGGCGATTTCCTCTCCGGTTTCCACGACGAGAGGGTGGGGGATTCCAGCGACCAGAGATGTCACCGCCTCGAGCAGGAAGGGGAGGGTGCCGCCCGGAATTTCCTCCATCCTGTTCCAGCCGGGGATGGGAACGGCCGCGACCACCGCGCACCGGCCTTCCCCCTCCTTCCATTCGACCCAGGCGGCGCTTTCTCCGTCGAAGACGAGGGGGACCTTGGCCGAAGAAGGGGCGGCATCGGGATCAAGAATGCGGAAGGAGGAGTGGGGGACCTCCTCGAGCAGGGGCCGCCAGGTGGGGTCGGAAAAGAGGGCGATGGCCGGATGGTTCTCGTCACGGATGGACAGGGTGGCGGGCCTTTCCGGGGATTGAACCGGGCCCACGAGGGAGGGCCCTGCGCCCAGGGCGGAGAGAAGGGGGGCGGCATCCTCGGGATGGGTGGTCGGACCCACCGCCCAAAGAAGACCCATGCCTTGACGGACCCGGTCGGCGATGGCGGCTACAGAGGACGGGGGAAGGGCGCGCGGGTCGGCGAGCACGAGGACGGACGCGCCTTCCAGGGTGCGGGCCTCGATGGACGAAGGGGCAACTTCGTGCATGTCCAGGGGGGCGCCCGGGCCCAGGTCGAGAAAGCCGGACAGGGTTTCGAAGACGAGGCGCCTTTCTCCAGGAAGGGAAGGTTCCCCGGCGAGAATCACGGTGGGTGTTTCCCGCACCACGACGACGGCCCCCCGGGAATCGTCGGCGCGGAGACCATCGGGTTGAAGGCGAGCCTCGAGCTTGCGGGGCCCGGTTCCGGCGGGAATCACGATTTGCAGCCAGGTCGCCTCTTCTCCTGGGTCGAGGACCCGGTCCCAGCGGGCGAGCGGGGCGCCGTCCAGGGTCATTTCCAGGTTGGCGGTTCGAGGGGAGTCGCCGAAATTGCGAACCCGGGTTCGAATTTGCGCGGGTTCCCCGGGAGCGGGGGAAACCGGGGCGGTTTCAAGGTGGACGATGGCGAGATTGGGCCTTGAGGGGGCGCCGACATTCACCACATCCACCAGGGGGAAGGATTCCAGGAGTTGACGCAGGGCTTCCCCCTCCCTTCCCTGGATATCCCAAGTGGCCCGCTGCAGGTCGGTCAGAATTGTGATGCGCACGGGAAGGCCGGGTCGGGCGATGGCTTCGGCTTCCCTGGCGGCCAGGAAAAGGGCGTCGCCCATTCCGCAAGAGGTGGGGTCGGGGTCGCTGGCTTCCTCGAGAATCTGCCGGGCGACGCGGGGGGAGCCCGCGACCAGGCGGACATTCTCGTGACCGGCGCGCACCAGAACGGCCCGGTCGCCTTGGCTTTCCAGGCGTCCTGCCAGTCTTTTTCTGGCCTCCGCCAGGGCCGCGTCCCAGGCTCGCAATCCGTTGCCATCCCGAAATCCCATGGACATGCTCGCATCCAGGACGATGACGTCGGCTTGAGGGCCCCCCCCGGAAGAGGTTTCCCCACCTCCCGAACGGGGTCCGGCGAGGGCCAGAATCAGGAAAAGGACGGCCCCGGTTCGAAGGGCAAGGAGAAGGGCGTCTTCCAGAAGAATACGCCGCCGGGCCTTTTGGAAGGCCAGGGCCAGGAAATCCATGGCCGCGAAATCCCTTTCTGGGAGCCGCCTCCGGCGCAGGAGGTGGATGAGGATGGGAATCGCCACCGCTGGAAGGGCCCAAAGGAGACCAGGATGAAGAAAGGTCATCGCCCCGCCTTCCTCAGTCGGGCGGCCCGGTTGGCGAGAAAGCCTGCCAATGCGGGTTCAAGGGACTGGTCGGTGGGCATCCTCAGGAAATCCACGTTGAGTTCCCGCAATCCGCGTCGCAGGGTCTGCGCATGCTCCTCGAAGGTTTCGACATAGGCTTTGCGGATGGCCTTGGGGTCGGCCCGGAGAACCCCGCCACCCTCCAACCCCATGAAACGGGTGGGGCTGTCCCAGGAAAGGGAGATTTCCACCGGGTCCAGAATCCGGAGGACCATGACGTCGTGACCCTCCTCCTTCAGCCGGGATGCCGCCCGGACCATTCGGCCGGGGTCGCCGAGTCCGTCCGTCAGCCAGACCACCAGGCCCCGCCGGCCCAGCCGACCGGCGGCGGCTTCTCCGACCTCGGCAGGGTCGCCTTCGCCGACAGGTTCGGCGGCATCCAGGGTATCCACCAGGGCCGGCCACCCCGCTCTTCCGGAACGGGCGGGAACCCATCGGGGGTCCCCTCCTCCCGAAAGAAGAAGACCGGCGCGGTCGTTCTGCATGGCCAACAAGCGGGCAAGGGCGGCGGCGGTCCAGGTCGCGTAATCCAGTTTCGACCAGCCGAGGGTCCCGAATCCCATCGAGGCGGAAGTGTCGACCAGCAGCCACCCGGTCAGGGAACTTTCCTCCTCGTGAACCCGAATCACGTGGCGGTCGGTTCGGGCCGCAACCTTCCAATCCATTCGGCGGAGGTCGTCCCCGGGCACATAGGCCCGGTGTTCGGCGAAAGTGAGGCCGGCCCCCTTCAGCCGCGAAGCATGGCGCCCCCCTGCCAGGCCTTCGACGGCGGTCCGGGCCCTCAGCTCCAGGCTGGACAGCCGGGCCAGGAACTTAGGATCCGATGCCGGCGGCGCGTTCACCGTCCAGGGCCGTGGAATGAGGGTCGACGGAATCCAGAAGGCGGTCGACCACGGCGTCGGCGTCGATGCCCTCCGCTTCGGCCGCGAAATTGGGGAGAATCCGGTGGCGCAACACGGGACGGGCCACGGCGGAAACATCATCCGGAGAAACATGGAAGGTGCCGTGCAGCAGAGCGCGGGCCTTCGCCGCGAGAATGAGGTGCTGGGAAGCCCTGGGTCCGGCTCCCCAACGCACCCATTGGCGGATAAAATCAGGGGCATCGTCGTCCGGCCTCGACGCCCGAGCGAGGGCGACGGCGTAGGCGAGAACGGAATCGCCGACCGGCACGGTCCTCACCAATTCCTGCATCTCCACGAGTTGGCGGCCGTCGAGGACCGGCTTGATGTCGGGTTCCTCGGAACCGGTGGTTCTGCGCACCACCTCGGCCTCCTCGTCGGCGTCGGGGTATTCCACCTTCACCAGGAAGAGAAAACGGTCGAGGGCGGCTTCGGGGAGGGGATAGGTTCCCTCCTGCTCGATGGGATTCTGGGTGGCGAGGACGAAGAAAGGGCACGGCAGGGGATGGCTTTCGCCGGCCACGGTGACCTGTCTTTCCTGCATGGCTTCCAGAAGGGCGGCCTGGGTGCGCGGAGGGGTCCGGTTGATTTCATCCGCCAGGACGACATTCGCGAACAAGGGCCCGGGTTGAAAACGAAAGGTCCGTTCCCCTGTGGCGGGGTCGGTGTGGAGAACCTCGGCGCCGCTCACATCCGAGGGCATCAGGTCGGGGGTGAATTGGATGCGGCGGAAATCCAGGTCGAGGGACTGGGCGAGGGTGCTGACCAGCATGGTCTTGGCCAACCCCGGAACGCCGACGAGAATCGCGTGGCCGCGAGCCGCGAGCGCCAGGATCATCTGCTCGACGACCTCGTCCTGTCCCACCACCGCCTTCGAAATTTCATCCCGGAGTTTCCCAAACGCGGTGGCGAAGGCTTCGGCGGCCTCGAGATCATTGGTTGGATGTTCAGTCGTCATTTTGAGTCTTACGGGCGTCGAGGGCCTGGCCTTCAGCAAGTTTTTGGTCGGCCTGGGGGTCGGAAAGGGTCCATTCCAGCTTGTGGGCCATCTTGGCCATTTCGCGTTCGGCCTCCTCGGCCCGTGTCTTTTCGGAAGCTTCCAGGCGATCCGCTTGAATCCACTCCGCGAGGGCGGGAATCAGCACGAGGGCGCCGGCGCAAAGGACCACCCCCCACAGGGCCATTTCGAACACCCTCGACTTGGCTGGCGACCGTGAAGGCATCAGGCGGAGGGGGCTGGCCCGTAGAGGGCCTCTTCGCCGAGCCACTCCTCGATTCTCAGGAGTTGGTTGTACTTGGCTGTGCGGTCGCTTCTGCAGGGGGCCCCGGTCTTGATCTGCCCGGCCCCCACGGCCACCGCCAGGTCGGCGATGGATGTGTCCTCGGTCTCGCCCGACCGATGGCTGATGACGCAGCTGTACCCGGCTTCTCCGGCGAGCTGGATGGTTCGCAAGGTCTCGGTGAGCGAGCCTATTTGATTGACCTTGATGAGAATGGAATTGGCATGGCCGCCGTCGATTCCCTTCTGCAAGCGGTCCGGATGGGTGACGAAGAGGTCGTCGCCGACGAGTTGAACCTCGCTTCCCAGCATTCGGGTCAATTCAGCCCACCCTTCCCAATCGTCTTCGTCGAGGCCGTCCTCGATGCTGACGATGGGATAGCGGGAGCACCAGTCCTGGTAGAGCCCAGCCAACTCGACGGCCGAGCAATCCTTGCCGTCGAATTTGTAGACACCGTCGCTGTAGATTTCGGTCGCAGCCACATCCAGGGTCAGGGCCATGGTTTCCTTCCCGGGTTGGAGGCCGGCCGACTCGATGGCGGCCAACAGCAGCTCGATGGCCTCCTCGTTGCTCCCTAGGTCGGGGGCGAAACCGCCCTCGTCGCCGATGGCCGTGGAAAGCCCCTTGGATTTGAGCAGCGCCTTCAAGGCGTGGTAGGTCTCGACGCACCAGCGCAGGCCCTCCGTGAAGGATGCGGCTCCCCAGGGTTGGATCATGAATTCCTGGAAATCGACGTTGTTGTCGGCGTGGGCCCCCCCGTTGAGAACGTTCATCATCGGGACGGGCAGGCGAACCGCGTCGGGTCCGCCCAGGAATCGAAAGAGAGGCAGGCCGGCGTCCTGGGCGGCGGCATGGGCGACGGCGAGCGAAACTCCCAGAATCGCGTTGGCCCCGAGGGCAGCCTTGTTCTCGGTCCCGTCCAATTTTAGCATCTTCGAATCGAGTCCTTCCTGGTCGGCGGCGTCCATCCCGAGGACGGCGGGGGCGAGAATCTCGTTGGCCTTGGCCACAGCCTTGCGAACTCCCTTGCCCATGTAACGGGCGCCTCCGTCCCTCATTTCGACCGCCTCATGGGCGCCGGTCGAGGCCCCCGAGGGCACGGCGGCGCGGCCGGTCGCGCCCGAATCCAACCCGACCTCCACCTCGAGAGTGGGGTTTCCTCGCGAATCCAGGATTTCGCGCGCGTGGACCTCGGAAATTAGGCTCATTCAGGACCTGCAGGCTCCGAGGAATCCTATCCCCCCGCTTGGAGGTGGTCGAATTTCGAGGCGAGGACAAAATCCGCCTGGGTGAGTCCGTCCACCTTGTGGGTCCAAATGCGAACTCCGGCGCGACCCCATCCCAGTTCGAAATCGGCATGGTGGCCTTGTTCTTCGCAGATGGCGCCGGCCCGGTTCACCCAGGCGAGGGCGGAGGCGAAGTCGGAAAACCGCCATTCCTTTTCGAGGTGATGTCCATCCACGGCCGCCCAATCCTTCAACTGGTCGAGAAGGGGGGCTTGTTCCTCGGCGGAGAGAGGGGGAACCCCGCCTTGGCAGGGTTCGCAATTTTGTTCGTGCAGGCTCATCCCTCCTTCCTCCCCGCATTGTCCGCTTCCCAATCGAACCAGAAGGCGATTTCACCCCCTGCGCGCAAAACCACCACATCCTTCTTCTTGCCCGAGGCGCGCAGTGCGCGGCGCAGGTCGCGCGACCCCGCCACCTTGGCGCCGTCGATGCGGAGAATCTTATCCCCTTCCAGGATTCCAGCCTGGGCGGCGAGGCCGTCCTTGATGAGCCCGCGGACGACCGAGGTGTCGCCCTCCAGGTAGACCCCGAGTCGCCGTCGACTTTCTCGAATGTCGCTGCGGGGAAGCATCTCGGGCAGGTTGGCCAGTCGCCAGGCGGCCGATGCCACCATCCGGGCCGTGAAGACTTCATATTCGGGGACGGCCTCTTCGTAGAAGTCGTTCTGGGTGTGGTGAATGTAGGTGTAGGAGGTCCGGCCGCCCTGCACCCAGAAGAAGCCGGGGACTCCGGCGGAAAGGTAGGAATCGTGGTCGCTGCCGACTCCGGCGGGCAGGGCCTCGGTCTCGACGATACGGAAACGGAGCACCTCGTCCTCGGCGTCGGCGGTGTGCCTGATGATGGGGGCGAAGACCTCCTCGAAGAGAGGTTGAAGCGCGGGGGTCGCTTGAACCCCGTGGCAGGCGTTGGTGCCGCCGTCGTGTACCCAGACTCCGCTGATGCGCTCGGTCTCCTCGGGGTGCTGCTTGATGTAGGCGCGGGAACCCATGAGGCCCTGTTCCTCGCCGGTCCAGAGCATGAAGCGAATCGTGCGCCGAGGTTTCAGGTTCATGCCGCCGAGAAGGCGGGCGGCCTCGAGGGTCGTGGCGGTGCCGGTTCCGTTGTCCTGGGTGCCGGTGGCGCCGTCCCAGGAATCCAGGTGGCCGCCGAAGATCACGATTTCCTCGGGTTTTTCGACCCCGGGGATTTCGCCGATGACGTTGTAGAGAGGCACGGGACCGGGCCGAAAGTGGTTTTCGATGTCGAATTCGGCCTCCACCGTCTCTCCATTCTCGATGAACCTGAGAATGTCGCGAACCTGGTCCCGGCGCACCAGGATGGAAATCCGGGTGGGGAGGGCATCCGCATCGATTCGATAGGACCCCCCGGTTCGCACAAGCTCGCCGGAAGTCGGCCTCAGGATGCCTGCGATTCCTTCCTCATCCAGAAAGCGCCCCAGCCTGGAGCGGAAATCATCGCCGTCCGAACCCCAGCGGGGCCTGGAATTGGGGCAGACCACCCAGGCCCCACCGAAGGTCCCCGCTCTCGCGGCGAGTTCCTCGGCATTGCGGGGGGCGCGCAGCAAGGCGGCCCGGACGGGACCCTCCGTCCCCGCGGTCCAGGCGTTGGTGGTGAACACCAAGGGCATCTTGACCGGGGAAACCAGCCGCCCCCGCTTGTGCCGACGATCGAAACCCACCGGAAAAGTTCCCCATTTCTCGAGGCGGACATTTTCGAGCCCATAGCGACGGAATTCATCCGCCGCCCATTCGCAGGCCTCCTGGAGGTTCAGGGAGGAGGTCAGCCGGGGACCGATGCCATTGACCAGTGCGTCCAGGGTTTCCATCACCTGGATGTCCTCTTCGGCGTAGATGGCGTCCACCACCGGGTCATGGACGGGCAAGCCGGTGAGGGGGTGGGTTTCTTCCTGGGGGGCGAGAAGAAGGGGAAGGAAGGGGAGGAGGGCCTGAATCACAGAGGAAGGATAGAATCCCCCTCCATGGAGGAAACGGCACCCTCCCGGGCCTCGAAGTTGCCCAGCATCGTCACCCTGGCCAACCTGGCTTGCGGGATTTGCGCCCTCATTCTTTGCATGGATGCGGTGGCCATGGGTCAGAGTTCCATTTCCTTCGACCCCGACCGCATTCACCCCCTGAAAGGGGCGGCCTGGCTGCTGGTGTTGGCCACCTTCCTGGACGCCATGGACGGGAAACTGGCCCGGCTCACCCGCAACACCTCCACCCTCGGGGCCCAGCTCGACAGCCTCGCCGATGCCGTCGCCTTCGGCGTGGTGCCGGGAATGCTGGTCCGCGCCACCGTCCTCATCCAGGGCCCCGCCCTCGGAACCGCCCCCCATCCCAGGTTGCTCTGGGTCGCGCCCGTCGTCTTCACCTGTTGCGCCATCCTGCGGTTGGCCCGCTTCAATGTGGAGAATTCCGGTGAGAGTTCCCGCAAGGGAGTGAAATTCTTCACAGGTCTTCCGACTCCCGCCGCGGCCGGCCTTCCGGTGGCCATGGTCCTGTTCATGTTCGGGGTGGCCGACCCGAATTTCCTGCTGTCCCTCGGCGCCGAAACCGTGACCGGTATCCAAGCCCTCCTGGTGCGCATGCTGCCCTTCACCCTCCTCGTCCTGGGTGCCCTCATGGTTTCCCGCATCCCCTATCCCCACCTGGCCTCCTGGCTGACCCGGAACCGGTCCCCATTCCGAACCACTGCCGAATTCGTCCTGGTTGGTGGGCTCCTCCTCATCGAACCCGAGGCCGCGCTCTTCCTGGTCGGAATCGCGTTCACCCTGATTCCGCTGGCCGCCACCCTGCCCCGACGCCTGGTTCCCTCCCGGGCGTCCCAAAGCCCCGAGGGATGAGCCGCGCGTTCATCGGCCTGGGTTCCAATCTGGGGGACCGGGCGTCTCATTTCCGTTGGGCCCTCGACGCATGGGACCTCCACCCCGGGGTTCAGGTGCTTCGCGCATCCCGGTTCCGCGAGACCCCTCCCGAGGGGGATGGATTCCGGGGGTCCTTCCTCAACGCGGTCGCCGAACTGGAAACCAGCCTTCCCCCCCGGGCTCTTCTCGCCTCCCTTCTCGACATGGAAACGCGGCGAGGGAGAACGCGTCCCCTGGTCGATTCAGCAGGCCCATCGGCCCCTCTCGACCGACCTCTCGACCTGGATCTCCTTCTCTACGGAAGGGCGGTCCTCGACGGCCCCGACCTCGTGCTTCCGCATCCTCGCATGGAAAATAGGAGGTTCGTGTTGGAGCCCCTCGCCGAAATCGCCCCTTTCCTCCCCCTTCCCGGCGGCCGCACCCCTTCCTCATGCCTGCAAAAGCTCCCCCGGGGCTGACCCTTCTCGAGGGCCGCGAGGCGCTCAGGGAATGGAGTGCGGAGATTCCCGACGGGACCAGCCTTGGATTCGTTCCCACCATGGGGTCCCTGCACGAGGGCCATCTTTCCCTCGCCCGCCAAGCCGCTTCCACCTGTTCAAAAGCGGTGGTTTCCATTTTCGTGAACCCGCTTCAGTTCGGCGACCCGGAGGATTTCAGTCGCTATCCCCGAGACCCGCTGGCCGACTGCGCCCTCCTGGCCGATGCGGCGGTGGATGCGGTCTACCTTCCCGCAGCCGCCGACATGGAAGCCTCCATCCGGCGTCGGCCCGCCGAAGGGCCGGCCGCGGAGCGCTGGGAGGCCGAATTCCGACCGGGTCATTGCGAGGGGATGCTCACGGTGGTGGGCGAATTCTTCCGCCAAGTCGGGGCCACCCACGCATTCTTCGGCGAAAAGGACGCTCAGCAACTTTTCCTGGTTCGGGAAATGGCTGCCGCTTCCTTTCCCGGCTTGGAGGTGGTTTCCTGCCCCACCGTCAGGGAGCCCGACGGCCTGGCCCTTTCGAGCCGCAATGCGCGCCTGACCGCGGACGACAGGAAACTCGCCCTCGCTCTCCCCGAATCCCTGGCAGTTCTCGCCGGGGGGTGGGAAGGCGGCGAGAGGGGAATCGCCGTCCTGGAGGAGATTCTGGCCGCATCCCTGAAGCGGGAGGGGGTCCAGGTGGATTACGCCTCGTTGGTGGACGACCCTACCTTTCATCCCGCGGGCCCCTCCCTTTCCGGACCCTGGAGGGCCTGCGTCGCCGCCCGGGTGGGCGGGGTCCGGCTCATCGACAACCTGCTTCTGGGCGGGCCCTGAGGATTTCAGTGAGGCTGCAGCTTCCCGCCAAGGTGAATTGGACCCTCGAGGTCCTCGGCAAGCGCGGGGACGGTTTTCACGAATTGCTCAGCTGGTTCGTCGCGGTGGACCTTTGCGACACTCTCGAAGCGACTCCCGCCGCAGTTGGGGGCTTGGAAATCACAGGACCTCGGGCCGAGGGCCTTGAACAAGGGGCCGGCAACCTGGTGCTCGCCGCCGAAACCGCCTGGCGGGCAGCCGGAGGTGAGGCCCCGGCCATCGCATGGAAACTGGAAAAGATTGTCCCGGTGGGGGGTGGATTGGGCGGCGGATCTTCCAATGCGGCAGGAGCGCTCAGGCTGATGGAACACCACGCCACGGTCGGGGTGGGTGAGGAAGGATTGGCGGGGTTGTCTTCTTCGCTCGGCAGTGATGTCCCCTTTTTCCTGCTTGGTGAGGGCGCGGAATTACGCGGCGGCCGGGGAGAAATTCTCCTGGCCCGGGCCCCGGCTCCACAAGCCTGGCTGGTTCTGGCCTGCCCTAAAATCCAGGTCGAGACCGCCGAGGTTTACCAGGCCCTGGACGCTCCGGCCCTTGCCCCGGGTCAGGGTGGGGGGGGCGACCCTGCTCCCGGAGAATCCACGCCCCCTCCGATTCCCGGCGCGAACGATTTGGAAGCCGCCGCCTTGGGCCGGCATCCTTCTCTTGCCGATTTGGCCGAAGCCCTCGGCGTCCTCACCGTATCCCGCAAGGGTCCTCAATTCGGGCTTTCAGGTTCCGGCGGCTGCTTTTTCGCGGCCTGTTCCGATTCGGCCGAGGCTCACGAACTTGCCCACGCTGCCTCCCCTCTCGGGGCGGATATCCTGGTTGCCCGCACCCGTTCCGGTGCGGTTCTGCCACCCATCCGTCCTTGACCGCAACGCTCGTCATCGGCCCGGGCCGAGCCGGACGAACCCTGGCCCTCGTCCACGCTCGGGCCGGGGACGCCACCTTCCTCCTGGGAAGGAGTTCGGGGGAATGGCAATCCTGGGCTGCCGAGCAGGGCATCCAGCCCCTCCTGGAATCCAACCCGGAAGCGGACGCCGCCCGGCGCATCGTTTTCGCGGTTCCCGACCCCGACCTTGAAGATGCGGCCATGGAAACGGCCTCCCGCCTGGACGGAGGGGAGGGCCGGGCCGTGGTCCATGCAAGCGGCATCCATGGCCTCGCCCCTCTCGCCCCTTTCTCCACCCTGGGCGCCGCGACCGGGGCTCTTCATCCCCTTCTTCCCTTTGCGGAAACTCCCGACCCGGGCGGGCTTGCGGGTGGCTTGGCTACCTTGCTGGCTGCCGCCCCCGATCGCGAGGCGATTTTGGAATGCGCCAGCGCCTGGGGGGTCGAGGTCCTCACCCTGGAAAACGAAGGCGACAGGGCCGCCTACCACCTGGCACTTTCGCTGGCCGCCAATCATGTGACGGCGACGGTGGGCTGGGCGGAGGACCTGCTTTCCCCTTCCCTGGGACCCCGCGCCCGGGAAGCGGTTCTCGGACTGGCCCGGGCGGCGTTGAGCGAGGTGGAAAAAAGCGGGGCTGGGGTCGCCCTGACCGGACCGGTGGCCCGAGGGGACGAGGACACCCTCGCTCTTCACCTGGCCGCTCTCGATTCCTCCCAACGGCGCCGCTACGCGGGCACCTTGGAGAATGTCATCGCCCTGGCCGAGGCCAGCGGTCACCTTGAATCCGAGCAGGCGGCCCGATTGCGGCACATCGCCGACCTCCCCTCATGAGCTTGTGCCTGTCCCTGAGGGGCGACGACCCCGAGCTTCTCGCCTCCCGCCTCGCGGAGGTCGCCGGGAAGGTGGACCGGGTCGAAATCCGCCTCGATGGGGCCCCCGACCCCTTTCCCTGGGAAATCATGGAATCGTGGGATGGGGAATGCATCGCCGCCTGCCAGCAAGGTGCCGATCGGTCGTCTCGCCTCGCCGCCGCGGTGAAAGCCGGAGCCGCTTGGGTCGACCTTCCCCATGACCTGGCCCGCGTTCCCGACCTGCCCGACACAACCCGGGCCGTCTGGTCCTGGCACGAAACCCCCTCCCAGGGCGCCGACCTCATGGCCATCCTGGCCTCCCTCGAAGAAAAGGCCCGCCCGGGAGATGTCTGCAAGGTGGTGGCTTGGGCCGAAACCCCGGAGGAGGCTTCCCGAGTCTACCCCTTGTTCGAAGCCGCCCGATTCCCCCTGGTCGCTTTCGCGCAGGGTCCAGGCGGCCCCGCATCCCGAGTCTGGGCCCCTTCCCTTGGAGCGCCGTGGACCTACGTCTGCTGGCCCGCGGAGCAAACCGCGCCCGGCCAATGGGATTGGCGCGAGGCCCAAGCCTGGCCTGCCCCCCATTCCGCTCTATTCGGGGTGGTTGGGTCTTCGGTGGCCCATTCCCGCAGCCCCCTCCTATGGAACGAAGCCTACCGACGGGTGGGCGGGGGAGGACCCTATGCCGCGGTTTCGGCCCCTGATTTCAGGGCCTTTCTGGATGGACACTCTCACCCGTCATTCAGGGGTTTTTCGGTTACCGCCCCCTTCAAAAAGGAGGCCCTCGCCGCCGCGGGCTCGAGCGACGACGCCTCCATCGAGGCGGGGGCCTCCAATTTCATCCTCCGCCAGGAGGACGGCTCCTGGTCGGCCCACCAGACCGACGGGCCCGGAGCCCTGGATTCCCTCAAGGATGCGGGCCTCGCCGAGGGTTGCGTCGTCCTGATTCTCGGCGCCGGAGGGGCCGCCCGCGGAGCGGGTCTGGAAGCCCTCAAGCGGGGCCATGCGGTGGTGTTCGCTGCGCGGAGAAAGGAAGCCGCCGATGAAGCGGCCGCCGGCTTGGCCGCCCAGGGTTCGGTTTCCGGAATCGGCATGACCGGGTTCGACCTGGAGGAAATGGGGGCCGTCATCCACGCAACTCCCGTGGGGTCCTCCGCCCACCCCGGCAACCTGTTGGAAGACCACGCTTTCGCGGAGGGAGTCCCGGTTCTCGACATGGTCTACGAACCCGCTTGGACCGGGCTCCTCCAGCAGGCGGCGGAACAGGGGGCGATTCCCATCCCCGGCCGCAAGATGCTCGTCCGCCAAATGGTCCTCCAGTTTGCCTTGGCGACCGGGACCGCGCTCGCCGCGGGGCCCCTCCACGGCCTGGCCGCCGCCCACATTTCCGGCCACAGTATCGCCCTCATCGGGCCCCGCGCTTCCGGCAAGACCACTCTCGGGCGCCGCCTCGCCGAGGCCCTAGGATGGGCATTCCTGGATGCCGACGAGGAATTGGAATCCACTCATGGCCGTTCCATCGACGCCTGGATTCCCGAGGACGAGGATGGATTCCGCCACGCGGAAGCCGAGTGGACGGCCTCCCTTCTGGCCTCCCATCCCCTACAGACGGTTTGCGCCCTCGGGGGTGGCGCGGTGGAAAACCCTCCGACTCGCGCCCTCTTGGCCCGGTTTCCCCGGGTCCTGGCCCTCGTTGCTCCCCTTGAAATCCTCCTGGACCGGGCAGCGGCCGGAACCCGCCCTCCCTTGACCGATTTGGCCCCCGATGAGGAAATCCACCACCTTCTCGAGCGTCGCCAACCACTGGACGAAGAAGCCTCCCGAGGCCACCGGGTGGATGTTGGCGGGCCCCCCGACCAGGCGTGGGATGCCCTCCTGACGGCCTTAGACTGGGACCCGTGCTGACTCTGGCCCTTCTTGGATTGGGTTGGCTCGGCCAGGGTGCCGAGCGACCCGAACTTCCTCGTCTTCTGCGTCGCCAGGAGGACTCGGTTGAGGCCTGGGAAGACGGTCTTTCCGATTCCGACCTGGAAATTCGGGCCGAAGCGGCATCCCTTCTCCTGGGTCGCATCGGGGATGTCCGGCCCGCCGAGCGGCTGGAATTCCTCATGGCCTGCGCCGGCGGCGGTTTCCTTCCCAGCGATCTCGGGGCCACCTTCCGTGCCCTTTCCGAAGAATGGGACGGTGCCCAGGCCGCGGTGGGCAAAGCCCTGCGTTCCGACCCGGGCGAGGACGGGGCTCTCCTGCGGGGGGCTCTCATCGCCGCCGGGGCCATGGAACTCGCCTCCCCCGAAGTCGTCGAGGGCGTGGCGGCCCGCCTTCGGGATTCCGCTACTGCGGGATTGGCCCGGGAGGCTCTCTTTCGCATCACCCGCCATGAATTCCCGGACTGGGGAAGCTTCGGGGAATGGTGGCAAGGGGCTCGAGAATCCGGCCGGGAAGCCTGGCTTTTGGAAGCGATGGACCAGGCCCTGGAGCGGGAAATCGCCCTTTGGAAGACTCGCCTCGCCGCCGACCCCGGTTCCGCCCTGGACGCTCTTCTGGAACCTATTTCCGGAGTGCGCCGTCTGGGCTACGAAGGCCTCCGAGCCTTGGCACCCGGGTCGGTTCCCCAGGGTCCCACCCCGGAAGCCGAAGCCCTCGTGGCCGCCTTCCACCGGGAACCCCATCCCGGTCTGCGCCGCCTCCTGGTGACTCTGATTCCCCGCTTTCTCGCCGGCGCCGACGCCGTGGCCCTTCTCGACCAGGCTCTCGAAAGCCGTCTGCCCGTCGAAAGGGAGGAAGCAGCCCGCGCCCTGCAGTTGGTGCGTCCCGTCGAAGTCGCCCGTGGCGGGCTCTTGCGCCACCTGGGAAGGGTCTATCTCGATGCCGAAGGGGGGCCGGGGGCTTCCCCCGCATTCCGGCTGACCCTCTGGGCCGGCCTTGTCGGGCTATCCCGTGAAGGTGAGGAAGCCGGTCCCGACGAAAAGCTCGAGACCATCCTTCTCCATTCCCTCTCCTTCGAGGAGGACCCCGGAGTCCGGGGACGGGTTTACGAGGCTGCGGGGGTCCTGGGTAGCGAGGGTTTCCACGGTGTTCTTCTTCCCCATGTCCTCGACGAGGAGAGGACCTACCGCGATCGGCGGGCGGCCCTGGACGCGCTCACTTCGCTGGCTCTTTCCGAAGGCCAACCCGAATCCCTCCTTGAGGTCGTGGCCCCTCTCCTGAATCATCCCCAATCCGCCGACCTGCGCTACGCCGCCGTGGTTTGCCTGCAGAGGCTGCAAACCCCGGGCACCGAGCCACTCCTGCTGGCCCGCCTCAAGGTCGAGCCTGAGGAATATCTGCAGAACGAAATCCTCAAGGGCTTGCGGGATGTCGCCGGGCCGGATTCACTGGAACCTCTGCTTGAATGGGTTCCCTCCGCGGCCACCCGGTCCGCCTGGGTCGCCGTCCTGGGGAAATCGCTTGGAGTCGACTTGGCGGCGCTTGAAGCGGCCGCCGCTTCTTTGGGCGCCCGAGCCGATTGGGCAACAGCTCGTTCTCTCGTGGATGGATTTCCCCGCGAGGGCCTCGACGAGGAGGGCCTTGCCGCCCACGACCGGCTCACCGCCCGCACCCTCTCTCTCTGGTTGTTGAGTGAAGGGGTTTTGGAGGGGCGGGAAGCATTTCTCCGCGATGCTTCGGGGCGCCTGGGCGACCTGGCAGCTTCCGATCCATCCCCCTCCGAGTGGTTCATCCTCCGAGGCCGGGTGGACCGCCTCGCCGGAGAAGCTTCGGCCGCCTTCTCCTCCTTTCGGGCGGCGGTTGCCGCTGGAGTGGGGGACGCCCTTTCCTCAGTCCTTACCCTGGCCGCGGATGCGGCCGAACAAGCGGGCGAGGGCCCCGTCTTTCTTTCCTGGCTCGATGAATTGGCTGCGACCGGCGCGATTCCGAACGAGGCCCAACTCCGCTCCCGCTTCGCCGATGCGGCCCCGGCGGAGGGCTCTTGACTCGGTTCTGACCCGCTGTAGACTCGCCCCCCGAATCGCGGGGTGGAGCAGCTGGCAGCTCGTCGGGCTCATAACCCGGAGGTCGCAGGT
>DCAK01000120.1:12785-23474 GCA_002311925.1 Planctomycetes bacterium UBA1135 | reverse complement strand
CCTCGTCCAGGTACAGGTCGCGGATTGCGGCGGCCGGGGCGACCTCCCGATGGTCGAGGAACCAGGTCCTGCCACCGGGGTCGCGGTAGAGGAGAAAACCGCCTCCTCCGAGGTTGCCGGCGGCCGGCAGGGTCACCGCCAGGGCGAAGGACGCGGCAACCGCGGCGTCCACGGCGTTGCCACCCTCTTCGAGAGCCGACACCCCGGCCAGGGTCGCATGGGGCTCGGATGTCGCGACCGCCCCCTGGGCGGGAAGCTGGCTCGCCAGTCCGGACAGGGCCGCGAAAAGGGAAACCCGGCCCAGGATTCGGATGGATAAAATTCGGCCCAGGGACCGGGGGGTAAGGGATCCCGGGATCAGGGCTTCAGGGCGGTCAGGCGGCAGGCCTCCCGCAGGATGGGAGCGGTGTCCTTGCCGGCCTTGTCGGCGAAAATCAGGAGGGCGCCCTCCGTTCCCACCGCTTCCCAGGATTCCAGGCGGGGGCAGTGGTGCTGGACCACGTCCTCGACCGCAAGGAGAAACTCGTCGCGGTCCTTTTTGCTGTCCCAGACCGAGGCCCAGCAGAGGAGGGTGGCGTCATCCGGCCCCCCGTAGACCTGGTAGAGGTCGCCCCCCCACCCTGAAGCGGCCTTGCTGGTCATGGAGCTCATCTGCCCCTCCATGCTCAACATGTCGGGGAGCTCCTCCTCGCAAAGCACATAGGCCCCCAATTCACCCATCACATCCTCGTCCAGGAGCTCCCACCCCTCGCCAAGGTTTGCCGAGAGGTCGGGAATCGCGACGGGCTTGGGAAGGTCGATCTTCTTCGGATCCCAATACTTCTCGGGGTGGAGCACCTGCTCGCTGGAAACGGGAGGGTTGGCGAATGCCTGGTCGAGATCGTCCAGGGTCGGAGGGGTCATGGCCGCCACCATCGCGTCGGTGGTCCGCAGGAGAAATCGATTCCCAACGACATAGGGAAGGGTGAGGGACATGACCAGGAAAGGGGGAGCGGTCTCGAGGGATTCCGCCTGCTCGGCCATCATTTCCTGCATCGCGGCGGGATCCAGCTTCAACCACCCCGACATCATTCCCTTGATGGTGTAGAGGTTCATGAGCGAGGTCCCGCTTCCTTCGACCACGGCCCGGAGACCAAACTGGGCGTCGGAATCCATCTCGATTGCATCCTCCAGCATCCCAGCCAGGTCGTAGTACTGGTCATCGAGGGCATGGGTCAACTCGTGGGCCATGATGATGTCGGCCATGCCCCCCTTGTTGTAGGTGCTGACCATCCAGAAGCGGGCCTCGGCCGGGTCGTACCATCCGCCGACCTGGCCCCGAAGAAGTTCGGCGAAAAGAGATTCGAGGTCATCTTCCTCTCCAATGAAGCCGAAAAGGCGGTACGCCTTGGTCCACGCCTCGAATTTCCCCTCACCGTATTCCTCATCCATGTTCGCCTTGGCGAATTCCATGAATTGGTCCGGGGTCTTCACTCCGGAAGGGACCCCCTTCTTGAACTCCCTTCCCCGCAGCTCGGCCACTCGGGGAAGGATTTCCTTCACCTTTGCAGCGACCGCCTGGATGGCGGCCTCGGTGACGACCTCCTCCTTGGAAGAATGGGAGGCGGGTTCTTGATTCTGGGGAGCGAGAAGAAGGGAAAGGGTCAGGGGAAGAAACATGACCCGAACAGGATAAACTCCTCCCGGAAAATGGTCGGTCCGAGAATCGTCATCGTGGGGGCTGGAATCGCCGGCGCAGCGACCGCCTATGCGCTGGCCCGCCGGGGAATGGAGCAGGTATTCCTTCTCGACAAGGAAAAACAGCCTGGAGCTCATTCAACGGGTCGCAACGCCGCCATCCTGAGAACCGCCATTCCCGACCCCGTCCTTCATGGAATGGCGCGGGAATCGGCCGCCTTCTACATGGATCCCCCGGATGGCTTTTCCGGGCCCCCCCTGGTCAATCGGACCGGTCTCTACCTGGCGGCGGCCCCGCAAGCCGAGGTCGAGTTTCGAAAATGGATCGACCGCGAAGACTGCTCCATGGGTGGCCACGAGGTTCCGGTCTCGGAAATCCACGAACGAGTCCCCGACCTCGCCCCAGGCTTGGCCTCTGCCTGGTCCTTTCCAGCCGAGGGAGTCTTCGATGTCCACGCCATCCTGCAGGGTTTTCTTCGGGGCGCCCGCGAAGGCGGGGCCGACCTGCGTCTTGGATGCCGTGTGGACGGAATCCGTGAACACAATGGAAAAGTGGAAGGGGTGGAAACCGGGGATGGATTCCTTGCCGCCGACGCCGTTCTTGTGGCCGCCGGAGGCTGGGCCCGTCTTCTTCCTGGGAAGACCGGCCTTGAGATTCCACTGGTCCCCTACCGAAGGCACCTCCTGGTCACGGCTCCCGACCCCACCCTCGACCCCCGCGGCCCAGCAGTTTGGATTGCCGGGGACGACTATTACTTTCGGCCGGAAAGCGGAGGCATGCTGATGTCGGCCTGCGACACGGTGGCCGTGGAACCAGAGGAGGGGGAACTCAGTGACCCCAGAATCCTCGAGGATTTAGCCGTCAAGACACGCAAATGGCTACCTCGCATGGCTGAAGCCGGCGCCGCACACTTCTGGGCAGGCATGCGCACCTTCGCGCCGGACGACCGTTTCGTCGTGGGGCCGGACCCCCGCCTCGAAGGTCTCCACTGGGCCGCCGGGTTGGGTGGCCACGGCATCACCTGCGGCGCGGCCGTAGGCAACCTAGCCGCTTCCTGGCTCGCCGGGGATTCCCCCTCCCATCCGCTAGCCGATTCCTTTCTTCCGCGACGCCTTCTCGGCGGCGTGTCCGCTCCAAACTTCGGAACCTTGTCAACCTAAGAGGGTTACAATCCACTGAAACAATGTTCACCTTCGCAACCTTCCTCCTCATGGTTCCCTGCGCAATGCAGCAGGAACCCCCCTCCCGTAACCGCCGAAGCCAGGAGGCCCAAAGCAAAGCCCGACCCGACCTTCCCTGGAAAGGTGGAGACAATGCCGAAAAGTCCCGCAAAGGATTCCGAGACGGCGCTCGCCGGGATGTCGATCAGCCCCGCCGCCGGGGAATTGAGGGCCGCAAGGGGTCCGGAAAGGGCCACGTTCGCGATCCCAAGAAGGGCCTGCGTGGCAAGCAGGGCAAGCGAGTCTGCGAAAGTTGCGGCAAGGGAGGCCCCGCTGGCAAGGACCGGGCCAAGTCCGGCGGCAGAGGGGAAGCCCAGGGCAAGGACCGGGGCCAAGACCTTCGCAAAAAGCTGGGAGCCGCCGTCCAATCAGGAAAGATTACTCGGGAAGAGGCTGGCAAAAAAATGCGGGCCTTCAAATTGGAACAGGGCGGAGAAGGTCAGCAGTCCGCCGGTGCCCGGGTTCCTGAAGACATGATGGGCCTTCGCCGCCGCCTCGGCGCTGCCGTCCAATCGGGAAAGATTACCCGGGAACAGGCTGGCGAAAGAATGCGGGGCGCAATGGAAAGGCGGGGGCAACACCTGGAGGGCGAACAGGGTCAGCGCGGAGCCAAGAAAAAGGCCGCCGCCAATAAAAAGGGCCGCGCACGGAATTTCTAGGCTGAACGCCTAGAAGAACCTGAGGCTCTCGACGCTCTTGCGAGCCAGGTCGAGTACGGGGGTGAAGTGGAAAAGGGCCACCACCCCCGCAGCCGCTCCCACAACCAGGGCTTGAACCGGCCACAGATTCGATCCTGAAGGTCGGTCGGTCTCGGATTCGAGGAACAGGGGCCGTGCCAGGCGCAGGGCATAGACCAGGGTCAGGATGGTGGAGAGGCCAGCGACCATGACGAGCCACCCGAGGCCTCCTTCCCAGGCCCTCACCAGGAGCAACCACTTGGCAAAGAAGCCGGCCGTGGGCGGCAATCCAACCAGGGACGCCAGCAAGATGACCAGGCTCACCCCGACCCAAGGATGGGTTCGGCCCAGGCCGCGAAGAGTTCTCAATTGAAGGCCTCCTGACTTCCTGGAGAGGAAGAAGGCCGCTGCGACGATGCCGATCATGGTCAGGCCATAGACCAGGAGGTAGGCCGAAGCCGCTTCGAATCCATACCTTCCAAGAAGAGCGACCCCGATGAGGAAGAAACCTCCCTGGGCAACGGAGGACCACCCGAGGAGCCGGTGAAGGTTCTTCTGCTTGAGGGCCGCCAGGCTTCCCAGGAGCATGGTCGCCGCGGCGATGGCGGCGAGAATCCAGATTGTGGGGGCAAGAACCTCGCCCAGGCCGCCGTCCAAACCCGCGGCCAGCCACCCGGCCAGGACCCGGAGGAATGCCGCGGCGCCTGCGACCTTGCTGGCTACGGCGAGAAAGGAGAGAACCGGGGTGGAGGAACCCTGGTAGACATCCGGGGCCCAGAAATGGAAGGGGAGGAAGGCGAGCTTGAAGCCGAAGCCTGCAAGGAGCAGAAGGAAGGGAACGGCGACCTCCACGACATGACCCGAAGCCAGGACGCGGGCGGTTTCGAGGCCGATTTCCCGGAGGTCCAAGCTTCCCCCGAGACCGTAGAGGAGGCTGATTCCGTAGAGCATCAAGCCCGAGGACAGGGCCCCGTACACCAGCGCCTTGACCCCGGCCTCGGCGGAATCCTTTTCCCACTTGCGGACCGCCACAAGGGCGTAGACCGCCAATCCCAGGCCTTCGAAACCCAGGTAGAGCATCATGAGGTTCCAAGTGCCGAGGAGGAAGAAGGCCCCAAGGACCCCGGCCATGAGAAGAAAAACAGTTTCCGTGCGCCCTTCCCGCCCGGGAGGGTGACGGTCGGCCATTTCAAGAATCAGGGCGGCGGCTGCCGAGAGAGCGACGGCCAGTTGGAAAAGGGTTCCGTGAAAATCCACCCTCACCATGCCCAGGACATCCGCTTCCCCCCAACCCAGGCGCTGAAAGAGGAAGAAGGAGGCCCCCGCCAGGCAGGTCAGGCCGACGGCGCCGGATTCCCAAGGACGGGCTTTCTTGAAGACGAGGTCCCAAGCCAGGACCACGCAGGCTCCGAGGGCAAGAATCGCCTCCGGCATGAGCCAAAGCAGGGAATCGAGGGCCGACATCAGGGGACCAGGGGCGGAAAACCACCACGTAGGAGTTCGAGGGTCGCGGCCATTCGGTCAAGAAGGAGGGCGGGCCAGAGACCGAGAAGAATGCAGAGCCCCGCGGGAATGGCAAGAACCAAGGTTTCGCGGGCCCCCAGGTCGACCACCTTGCCGATTCCACGGGGGAGGGGGCCGGTGAAGGCCTTCCGGTGGGCGCCGACGAGAAACCAGCCCGTCAGCAAAATGCCGAGAAGGGAAAGGGCCACGGCGACGGGGAAAGCATCCCACGAGCCGAAGAGAACCAGGGCCTCGGCTGGGAATCCCGCCAGGGCCGGGAGGCCCAGGGAAGTGAAGATGGCCACCAGGCCGAGAGCGTGAAGCCGGGGCATGGCCGCCCCGAGACCTCCGAGGCGGTCGAGGTGGCGATGACCGGCCCGGGCCTGGATGGCCCCCACCACCAGGAACAGCATTCCCGCGGAAAGGCCGTGCACGAAGAGTTGCAGGCCGGCGCCCGCCATTCCGGAAAAGCTCAGAGCGGAAAACCCGATGAGAAAGAACCCCATGTGCCCGATGGATGAATAGGCGACCATCCTCTTGAAATCCTTCTGCGCAAAGGCCGCCCAGGCTCCATAGATGACATTGAACGCCCCGAGGGCGGCGAGACATCCGGCCGCGGCCTGGAAGGCCCCGGGGGACAAGGGGAACGCCACTCTCAGCATCCCGTAGGCGCCGAGCTTGAGGAGCACGCCGGCAAGGACCACCGAGACGGGGGTCGGGGCCTCCACATGGGCGGCCGGAAGCCAGGTGTGGATGGGAAAGACCGGAAGCTTGACGGCGAAGGACAGGAAGAGGAGGCCGAAGATCCAGGAGGGGAGAGAAATCCCCAGCCATCCCGGGTCGCCTCCCCACCCGGGAACCAGTTCCCGGAGAGCGGCGATGTCGAAGGTCCCGGCCTTGGCCCCCAGAATCACGAGGGCGATCAGGAAGAGGACCGAGCCGGAAAGAGTGAAAAGAAGGAACTTCCAGGCCGCCGATCGGCGTCCCTCCCCGCCCCACCCTCCGATGAGGAAGAACATGGGAAGGAGAACGAGTTCCCAGAAGACAAAAAAGAGGAAGAGGTCGCCCGAGAGGAAGACTCCGTGCACCCCCACCTGAACGAGAAGAAGCAGGCCGAAATAGGCTCGCGGGGTTCTCTTTTCCTTCCATGAGGCCAGGTAGGCCAGGAAGAAGATGAGGGAGGAGAGAAGGAGAAGGATGAGGGAAAGGCCGTCGGCCCCCAGCAGCCAGGCAATGCCGAATTCCGGCAGCCATGGGGTCCTTTCCACGAATTGCATTCCCCCCACGGCGGGGTCCATGCCGATGAAGAGGCACCAGGAGGCCAATCCAAGGCAAAGGAGGGATACCAGGATGGCGATGCCGCGGGAGGCGCCGCGTCGCAAGGGCAAGAATTGAGCGACCGCCCCCAGGAGGGGAAGAAGAATCAAGCAGGACAGCGGGCCGGGGTTCATCCCGCTTCTCCTTGCAGCAACAGGGTGACGGAAAGGAGGAGGAGGCCGGCCAGGGTCAGCAGGGCGTAGGTCTGGATGCGTCCTCGATGGAGCTTGCGGAAGGCGGACCCGCCTGCCTCGGCCATGCGTCCGATGCCATGGGCAAGACCGTCGACAAGGCGGCTGTCAATACCGTCCACGGCGCGGCCACCCAAACGGAAAAGCGGCGGGAAGGTCGCCGCGTACAAGGCGTCGAACTTCCAGCGTTCACGGGCCAGCCCGGTCAGGGGGCCGAAGAATCGGGCGAAGGCTGCCGGGGAAAGCACGGGAAGGAGGAAGAGGAGTCCGGCGAGAATCACTCCTCCGAGGGCAAGGGTGGTTCCCAGCACCCCGGCCCAGTGCTCGGACGCGGGCGCCTCTTCAACCGGGAAGAGCCAGAAGCGGGCCGAGACCACGGCAAGGACGGTGAGCACAGCCAAGGGGAGACGCACCAGCCAGGAATCCTCGCTGGCTTCCCGGGCCTCCGTGCTCCGGGCTTCGCCGTGGAAGGTCAAAAAGACCATGCGGAACATGTAGACCGGGGTCAGCGCGGCGGCGACGAAAAGGAGGCAGGCGGTCAGGGCGGGAAGACCGCCGAGCGCCGCACCGTCCAGGGCCAGAGAAAGGATGGCCTCCTTGGAATGGAAACCCGAAAGCCAGGGAAGCCCGGAAAGGGCGGCGGCGCAGACGAGGGTGGCGACCCAGGTCATGGGCATGCGCCGACGCAATCCACCCAATCCGCCAAGATCCTGGCGATGATGGCAGGCGAGGATGACGGAGCCGGCGGCGAGGAAGAGACCCGCCTTGAAGAATCCATGGGTGTGCAGGTGGAAAAGGGCCGCCCCGGGCCCGCCAACGCCCACGGCGGCGGTCATGAAGCCAAGTTGCGAAATCGTGGACCAGGCCAGGACCTTCTTCAGGTCAGCGGATACAAGGGCGACGGTGCCGGCGAAGAAGGCGGTCAGGGCTCCCACCACCGACGCGGCGAGAAGAATCTCGTCCGGGAGAAAGGCCGCGCTTCGGACCAGGAGGATGACCCCGGCCGCCACCATGGTGGCCGCGTGAATCATCGCGGAAACCGGGGTCGGGCCCTCCATGGCGTCCGGCAGCCAGACATGGAGAGGGAATTGGGCCGATTTCCCCATCGCCCCTAGAAGAAGAAGGCCTCCACCGGCCAGGAGCCATGGTGGAGACCCGGCGGAGCCGCCGGCGGCCGCCAGTTCGGTGAAGGACAGGGTCCCGAAACCCTTCCAGAGGACCACCATGCCGAGAAGGAGGGCGAGGTCTCCCACGCGGGTGGTCAGGAAGGCCTTCCGAGCCGCCCGAGCGGCTTCGGGCCGCGGGCTCGAGGGATTCAGGGAATCATGGCCGATGAGGAGCCAGGAGCAGAAGCCCATGAGCTCCCAGAACACGAAGAAGAAGAGAAGATTCTCAACCAGGAGCATCCCCGCCATGGATGCCGTGAACAGGGCCAGGCCGGCGAAATAGGGTCCCGGGCGCGGGTCGGTCCGCATGTAGCGGACGGAAAACAGGTGCACCAGGAAGGCGACCGTCCCGACCATGGGCAACAGCGCCCCTGAAATCGCGTCCAGGGAAAGGGTGGCGCGCAGCCCGGCGATTCCATCCCCGCCCGAGGAAAGGAAGAAGCCCCAGCTCCAGGGGCCCTCCCAAATGCCGCCGGGGATTCCTTCCCAGGGGCGTTCCAAAAAGACCACCCACGCGGCCAAGGCGGACAGGGCCGCGGCCGAGGTCGCAAGCCAGGGAGCGGCGGGCGCCGCCCTACGACCGCCAAGAACGAGCAGCAACCAGGCCGCCGCAGGAAGGGCGGGGATGGCGAGAACCCAGGCCGCCATGGGGAGAGATTCCATCATGAGTCTCCAAGCGACCGGAAATCATCCGGACGGATGCTTCCCTTGGAAGAGTAGGCATGGAGGACGATGGCAAGCCCGAGGGCGGCCTCGGCCGCGGCGACGACGATTACGAACAAGGCGGCCAGCTGACCTTCCTGGCCCCCGCCGGAATAGCGGTCGAATGCCACGAAATTGAGGGCCGACGCGTTCAGCACGAGCTCGAGACCGATGAGAACATGGATGAGGCTGCGCCGTGAAGCCACCATGGCGAGCCCCGCCACCATGAGAAGGGCGGCGACCACCAGGTAGGCGACCAGGCTCATGGGGAATCATCCTTCGGGGCGCTGCGCCGAGCCAGGTGGACCGCCCCCACGAGAGCCGCGAGAAGCAGAATGGACGCGTACTCGAAGGGGACCAACCATCCGTCCGGAGTCAGGAGGGCGAGCCCGATTCCCCTCACCGTTCCTTCCGGTTCAGGAAGCCGGGAGGGGTCTCCCCAGGACGACCGGGCAAGGAAGGCGATGAGGAAAATCGCCACGGGGGCGGCGGCGAGCACCAGGGCCAGGGCCCTGCGCCCGGGGCGGGGGGCCTCCCCTTCCGGAGGCACCAGCATCAAGCCGAACAGGTAGAGGACCAGGATTCCTCCGGCGTAGAGCAGGACCTGGGTGACGGCCAGGAAATCCGCTCCCAGATTGAGGTAGAGGCCTGCCACTCCCAGAAAACTGGCTAGGAGTGCGAAAGCGCTGTGAATCGCGCTTCGATGGAAGAGTGCCAGGCCTGCGCCGCCCACGGCCATGGCTGAGAACAAGGAAAAGGCCAGGACTTCCCCTGTCATTCCCCCTTCTCCTTTTCGGCGTCGCGGGCGGCCTTCGCCGCCTCGGTTTCGGCGATCTTCTGCTTCTGCTCGTCGGTCAGGCCCTTCCATGTCAGGAGGTCGAGAACCATGTCCTCACGATTCTCGGTGACCAGGGCGTATTCCTCGCCCTGGTGGATGCAATCCTTCGGGCACGGATAAACGCACAACTCGCAGAGCATGCAACGGTTGTAGTCGAGCGTGAAGACGTGCCATTCCAGCTCCTTTCCATGGCGGGTGGCATCCATCTCGATGCAGTCGACCGGGCAGGCCTTGGCGCAGACGTCGCAGTAGATGCAAAGGTCCTGCTCGAGGAAATGGATGCCGCGATAGCGCCCGTCCAATTCCAGTTCCTGTTCCGGATATTGGACCGTCACCGGCTTCTTGAAGAACGTCCGCAGGGTGATGCTCATGCCCTGGGCGGTCGAGACCACCCCCTCATATAGGTTGACCCACCATCTGCGGAAGGAGCTGGGCTTGGGGGGGCGCGCCGGGGTCAAGGCATCGCCCTCCATGCTTCCCATCCTGCGGCGGCCACCATGAGGCCGAGGGCCAGTGGGGTGAGGTATTTCCACCCGAGAGTCATGACCTGGTCGATGCGCAGTCGGGGGAGGGTCCACCGCACCCAGATCATCACGCAAACCAGGAACATCGCCTTGAGGAGAAAGGCCAGCGCTCCGAGCCAGGGCAGCCAGGCGGAACCCTCGGCGAGAAGGGTCATGCCGGGGAAGTTCCAGCCGCCAAGCCAGTAGGCCGTGGCCACCGCCGAAGTGGCGAACATGGCGGCGTATTCTTCGAGGAAGAAGAAGGCGAAGCGCAGGCCCGAATATTCGGTGTGGAAGCCGGCCACGAGTTCGGATTCCGATTCGGGAAGGTCGAAGGGCGCCCGCCGATTTTCGGCCAAGGATGCGGTCAGGAAGAGGAAAAAGGAGGGAATCGCGACCCAGAAGGCGTCGCTGAACACATACCAGCCCATCCCACCCCAACCGGACTGCTGCTCGGTGGCGTTCAGGAGGGAGAAGGTCCCGAAATGCAGGATGGGAGGAATCAGGGAAAGGGCGAGAGGGATTTCATAGGAAGCCGCCTGGGCGGCGCCCCGCATGGCCCCGTAGAGGCTCCACTTGTTGTTGGACCCCCACCCGGCCATGATCACCCCGATGGTGGTCAGGGATGCGATGGCCAGTAGGAAATAGATTCCAAGGTCGAGGTCGGCGAACTGGATTCCCGGGGCGAAGGGAAGGACGGCGAACATCGCCAGGGCGCTTCCCATCACCAACGCCGGGGCCAGGCGAAAAAGAACGGGGTCGGCGCCGCTGGGAAGGATGTCCTCCTTGGTCAGAAGCTTGATGGCGTCGGCGAGAGTCTGCGACCAACCGTGCCAGCCCCCGGTGCGCATTGGCCCCAGGCGGGCCTGGATGTGGCCGGCGAGTTTCCGTTCG
>DCAK01000120.1:1068-12618 GCA_002311925.1 Planctomycetes bacterium UBA1135 | reverse complement strand
CCACGGAGCCGAGAATCGCGGCGGCGTCCCCCAGCATGGTTCCTGGCAGCAGGTGCTCGACCACCGAGAGGTTGCAGAAGGAGGGCGAACGCATGCGGACCCGAATGGGATTCTTGGTTCCGTCCGATACCAACCAATGGCCCAATTCCCCGCGTGGATTTTCAACCCCGGCATAGGCCCGGCCCGGAGCAGGCCTCAACACGAGCCCGGCCTCCGGATGCTGGATTTCTCCGTCCGGCATCTTTTCCAGGCACTGGCGAACCATCGAGAGGGATTCGAGCATTTCGGCCATGCGCACCTCGGTCCGGTCCCAGCAGTCGCCCATCACCCCCCTGCGACCCTCGCCCAGGGGCACCTTGAAATCCAGCTGGTCATAGACGAGATAGGGCTGGTCGCGACGTAAATCCCAATCCACCCCGGAGGCCCGCAGCATGGGGCCCGTAATCCCCCAGGCCACCGCTTCTTCGCCGGTGAGAGCCCCGATTCTCGCCGTGCGCTCAATGAAAATCTTGTTGCGCAGGAGAAGGGTGTCGTATTCCTTCCACTTTTCCTCGAAACGGTCGGCGAAGGAAGCCACTTTTTCTAGCCACCCGTCGGGGGCGTCGTTGAACAAACCGCCCGGCCGGATGAAGGTGCAGGTCAGCCTCGCTCCGCAAATCTTCTCGAAGAGGTCGAGAATTTCCTCCCGTTCGCGCAGGGTGTAGAAGAGCGGGGTGAAGGCCCCGAGATCCATTCCGTAGGTCCCCACCGCGAAGAGGTGGGAAGCGATGCGGTTGAGTTCGACGAGGAGGACCCGGAGCCATTGAGCCCGCGCCGGAACCTCCATGCCCATCAGTTTTTCGACAGCCAGGCTGTACCCCAGGTTGTTGTTCATGGCCGACAAGTAGTCGTACCGGTCGGTGTAGGGCAGGTACTGGATCCAATCGACGTTTTCCCCGATTTTCTCCGCGCACCGATGCAGGTAACCGAGGTGAGCCTGGGCTCCGGTCAGGACTTCCCCGTCGGCCTTCAGGAGAAGCCGCATCACCCCGTGGGTGGCGGGATGCTGGGGACCCATGTTGATGGTGCAATCCTGGGTGGGAACCGACACCTCGACCTCGGAACCTTGAGCCTGGGCGAAGGGAGAGGTCATGCCCATGGAATCCCGTGGTACTCCTCGGGAAAGACATAATCCTTGCGAAGGGGGAAGCCCTCCCAATCGTCGGGCAGCAAAAGGGCTCGAGGGTCCGGGTGGCCCTCGAAAACGAGTCCGTACATTTCCGCAGCCTCGCGTTCGTGCCAATTCGCGGCCGGAAACACCTCCACGACCGAGGGCAGGGAAGGGCCCTCCTTGGCCACTTCGACCTCGAGGACCAGGCGCTGTTTCTTTTCCAGGTCGAGGAAACCGTAGACCACCAGCAGCCCGGGGTCTTCGGCGGCAAGGTCGCACCCCGCCAGGTCGTAGAGCATGCGGAAACCCAGTTCATCCCTGATGAATCCACAAACCTCCACCAGCCGCGACGGGTCGGAGAGAAGAATGCGCGGATCGCCTCGCCAAACGGCGATTTCCCCTTCCTGATTGCGCCTGCGGGCGAGGTCCTTGGATTCACCTTCGGGCGCGAGAGCGGGAAGGTCGGGCTCTTCGAATGTCACGGGGAACCCGGCGCCGGAAAGAGCTTCGAATGGGGCGCGGTCAGCTCCCATGACTTTCAGGCGGGCAGGGGTTCAGGTTTCCGGACCACCCGGCCCCTTTCAATCTTGTTCTGCAGGGCCATCAATCCGTCCAGCAGCGCTTCCGGCCTGGGCGGGCATCCGGCCACATAGATGTCTACCGGCACGATGCGGTCGACCCCCTTGACCACGGTGTAGCCGTACTGGAAATAAGGGCCCCCGCCCGTGGCGCAGGCCCCCATGGCGATGACATAGCGGGGTTCAGCCATCTGCTCCCAAAGGCGACGGATGCGTTCAGCCATCTTGAAGTTCACGGTCCCGGCCACGATCATCAAGTCGCTCTGCCTGGGAGTCGCCCGGAAAGCCCCCGCACCGAAACGGTCGATGTCGAAACGAGGGCCGCCCACGGCAATCATTTCAATCGCGCAACAAGCGAGGCCGAAGGTCATCGGCCAAAGCGAACTGCGACGGGCCCAGTTCACCATCCAGTCCACGCGGGTGGTGAGGACGTTGTCATCGAAGCGGTCGGCTAGGGGAGCGGGAGTCATTTCGATTCCTCCTCGGGGGGGGACGGTTTCCAGCTCCGCACCCAGTCAAGGTCTCCTTTCGCCCAGACCCAGGCGAGCCCGAGGACAAGAATACCCGTGAACAGGAGCCCCTCCAAAAGGGCGGCGCCTCCGAGGCCCTCGGTCGCAACGGCCTCCTTCAGAACCCGCGCCCAGGGGAAGAGGAAGGCGATTTCAACCGCGAACACCATGTAGACGAGGGCGATGGTGTAGAAACGAATGTCGAAACGGAACCAGGCCTCGCCGATGGCTTCCTCGCCGCATTCGTAGGACTCCAGGCCCTCGTCCGTGGTTCGCTTCGGGCGAATGAGGGAACCCAGGAGCAGACCTGCTGCGGTCAGGCCCATCCCGGCGAGAAAGAAGACCAGGACGTTGGCGTATTCGAAGTACACGGCTACAGGGTGGCGACCCGGGCGGGCGGAGTTCCCTTTTTAAGCCCCCCGCGGCGAGGTTCAAGCACCAGGTTCAGTCCACCTTCCAGGTCTCGCCCGCCGCGAGCAGGGATTCCAAGCTCCCCTCACCCATGGACTCGGTCGCCTGCTTGATCTGCTCGTGAATCAGCTTTTCCAGGGGCGGTCTTTGAACGGACCTGAAAATGCCGACGGGGACCGGCAAGTCCTCGTATTCCGACCCTTGGCAGATCCTGAACGCCCGGGCGCCGACCGGCCGGGTGGGGTCCCAAACGTCGGCCTCCCCCGCCTCCACGATTTCGATGGAGTCCGGGGTAAACTGAAGGCCCTTGTCGCCTTCCTTGCCGAAGACCAAGGGTTCACCCGGGCGAAGATCCACCATTCTTTCATCCCGAACTTCGCGCCCGGCGATGTGGTCGAAGGCGCCATCGTTGAAGATGACGCAGTTCTGGAGGATTTCAACGAATGCGAAACCTTCGTGGGCGTGGGCAGCCTGAAGGATTTCCTTGAGATGGGGAAGCCGGGTGTCGACCCCGCGGGCGACAAAGGTGGAACCCGCGCCCAGGGCAACGGCGATGGGATTGAAGGGCTCGTCCAGGGAACCGAAAGGTGAGGACGGAGTCTTCATTCCGGGCTCGGAAGTCGGGGAGTACTGACCCTTGGTCAAGCCGTAGATGCGATTGTTGAACAGGAGGACCTTGATGTTCAAGTTCCTCCTCATCGCGTGGATGAGGTGATTGCCGCCGATGGAAAGACCGTCTCCGTCCCCGGTGACCACCCAGACATCAAGGTCGGGATTGGCGATTTTCACGCCCGTCGCCAGGGCCGGTGCCCGGCCATGGATGGTGTGAAAACCGTAGGTGTCGAGGTAGTAGGGGAAACGACTCGAACAACCGATTCCGGAAATCAGGACAAATTTTTCCTTGGGGACCCCGAGAGAGGCGAAGACCTGCTGGACCCCTGTGAGGATGGCGTAGTCGCCACAACCCGGGCACCAGCGGACCTCCTGGTCCGAAACGAAATCCTTCTTGGTGAGGGTGGCGGCGTCGGTCATGGCCTCAGTCGAGGAGTTCCGCGATGCGGGTTTGAATTTCAGAGGTCGGGAAGGGCCGCCCCTGGACCTTGGAGAGCTTGACGGGGTCGAGAAGGAACTCGGACCGGAGGAGGTGGGCCAGGTGGCCGCGGTTCATTTCAGGAACCAGAATCTTCTTGTACCGGGAAAGAATGTCCTTCAAGTCGTTCGGAAGTGGCCAAAGGTTGCGGATGTGGACCTGGGCGACCTTCTTGCCCGCGGCAATGGAACGGTCGACCGCGCCGCGAATGGCTCCGTAGGACGACCCCCAACCCAGAACCACGAGGTCTCCCGAGTCGGGTCCGTGAACCTCGGTGGCCGGATAGGAATCGGCGATGCTCATGACCTTCTGTTCGCGCAACTCGACCATGCGCTCGTGGTTGTGAGGGTCGTAACTGACGTTTCCGGCATGTTCCGATTTTTCCAAGCCGCCGATGCGATGCTCAAGCCCGGGGGTTCCTGGAATCGCCCACGGCCGGGCCAAAGTCTCGGGGTCGCGCGCGAAGGGGTCGAAATCGCCCTCGCCCCCGCCCTTGTAATGGCTGACGGGGAAGGGCTTCAGGTCGGCGACATCGGGAACCCGGAAGGGTTCGGCGCCATTGGCAAGGGCGAGGTCCGACAGCACGATGACCGGGGTCATGTAGGTGACGGCAATGCGCACGGCTTCGATGCCCACCGAAAAACAGTCGGTCGGAGTGGAAGGGGCCAACACGGGAATCGGCGCCTCGCTGTTGCGCCCGAAAATCGCGAAGAGAAGGTCGGCCTGCTCGGTCTTGGTCGGCATGCCCGTGGAGGGGCCGGCCCTCTGGACATTCACCACCACGAGGGGGAGTTCCGTGGAAACGGCGAGCCCAAGGGCCTCGGTCTTCAAGGCCAGACCCGGACCCGAGGTTCCGGTCATGCCGATGCAACCCGCGTAGCTCGCCCCGATGGCCGAACTGATGGCGCAGATTTCATCCTCGGCCTGGAAGGTGATGACCCCGTGGTTCTTGTAGCGGGAAAGGGCGTGGAGGAGGTCCGAGGCGGGAGTGATGGGATAGCTCCCGTAGAAGAGGGTCAACCCGCTCAGATTGCTGCCGGCGACCAACCCCATCGCCAGGGACGAATTCCCCATGACGGTCCGGTAGGTTCCCTCGGGAAGGTCCGCGGGAAGCACCTCGTACTGGACCTGCAAAAGCTCGGAGTTGTCGGCGATCTTGTGGCCGGCCCGCAGCGCCATCTGGTTCGCTTGGACGATGTCCGGCCGCTTGGCGAACTTTTCAGCGATCCATTTCTCGGTGGTGTCCAGGGGGCGCGAATAAATCCAATAGAGAATGCCGAGAGCAAGGAAGTTCTTGCAGCGGAGGGCGTTCTTGCTGGTGAGCCCGCTGCCCTCGACGGCGTCCAGGGTCGCCTGGTTGAGGTTCAACTCCAGCACCCGGAACCGCTCGCGGAGAGTGTCGTCTTCCAGGGGATTGTGGTCGTATTTGGCCTTCTTCAGGTCGGACTCGGCGAAATTACCGGTGTTGACGATGAGAAGGCCGCCCGGCTTGAGGTCGTCGATGTTGGTCTTGAAGGCGGCCGGATTCATCACCACCATCGCGTCGGGAGCGTCGCCGGGGGTGTGAATGTCCTTCGAAGAAAAGCGGACCTGGAATCCGGACACGCCGGGCAGGGAACCCGCAGGAGCTCGAATTTCCGCAGGGTAATCAGGAAAGGTCGCCAGGTCATTGCCCAACAACGCAGAGGTGTTGGTGAACTGGTTGCCCGTCAATTGCATGCCGTCGCCGGAATCGCCGGCAAGACGAATCACAACCTCTTCGAGGCGTTCTTTCTTGTCGGTCTTTTTCTCCGTTTCGGAGGCGGGTGCCATGCTTTTTTTGCCGTTTCCGGGACCGGGAACAACCCGTCATTCTATCCAATCCCCTCCAAAACCAGGAGGGTTTCCGTGGAAGAGGTGCCGGGCGGAGCGGGCCGTGCCTATGTTGGGAAGGCCACGCTTCCGCTTCCACCCCTGGAAGAGAATTTCATGGATTTCGGCCACTCATCCCGCTTCGCAACCCGGCTCGCACGCGAAGCTGCCGGCGACCTCTATCCGGGCCCCGTCCTGATGCCGCGGGGCCTTCTGCGCGCCCTCGACCCGATTTTGGCGGTGGCATTCGGTCCGGCCAAGGAGGGGGGTTCCGAATTCGCGGCTTCCTTCGAGGCCATGCTCCGTGGCCGCCCCGACGGCCCCCTTCTGTTGGCTCTTTGGAGTTCAGCCGCCGCCGGAGAAATCCCGCACGCCGACCTCCGGGCGCTTCTTGAGCACCCGGCGGGCCCCCTTCCCGACCGGCCTGCATCCAGAGGCGAGCTGCTCTCCTGGATGCACCCCCGAGTTTCGGCAATCGCCAGGTGCGGGCTTGCCCTTGCCCAGAGAACCGAGGATGAGGCTCTCGCACCCGCGGAAAGGCTGGGCCTGGGCTTCGTTCTGACCCGGATGGTGACCGACCTCCCGCGACATGTGGCCGCGAAGAAGTTCCCCTTCCCGGTCGAAGAGCTGGACAAGGTCGGCGCCACGGTTGAAGAATTCCTGGACGGAATCCCCACTCCCCCCATTCGCGAATTCCTGAACGGACAAGCCGCCTGGGCTTCCGACCTCATCACCCAGGGGCTCCCCATCACGAACAAGGTGGGGGCCCGACTCTCCCGCGGCCTGAGAGCGGCCGCCCTCCGAAGCCGGAAGCTGCTGACGAAAATCTCAAACCCCCGGCGCGACCCCTTCCGCGATCCACCCCGCCTGAGTCCGCGGGAAAGGTGGGAGTGCGCCGTCAGGGCCTGGTGGCCGGTGGCTCCCGGCCCGCGCTGAGGCCCCCAAGGACGAGTTATCCTTCCGCCGTGGGCCCTCTCCTAAAAAGTCTCCGCCCCCGGCAGTGGGTGAAGAACACGGTTGTTTTCACCGGGCTGGTCTTCAGCGGCCGGGCCGCCGACATGGGGACTCTCCGGGACGCCGGACTCGCCTTCCTCCTGTTCTGCGCGGCTTCCTCTTCGGTCTACCTTTGGAACGACCTCCAGGACCGCGAACGCGACCGCCAACACCCCGTCAAGAAGAACCGCCCCATCGCCTCGGGGAAACTCTCGCCGCAAGCCGCCGGAATCGGCTGCCTTCTTCTGGCGGCGGGGTCCTTGGTCCTCGCCAAGGGCCCCGTCTTCCCCGCCATCGCCGCCTACCTCGTCCTCCATTTCCTCTATTCCTGCTGGCTCAAGCATGTCGTCCTCCTGGACGTCTTCTGCATCGCCGGAGGCTTCCTTCTCAGGATTCTCGCCGGAGTCTGGGCCATCGAGGCCCCCCTGTCCCCCTGGCTGGTCGCTTGCGGCGCTGAACTTGCCCTCTTCTTCGCCCTCTGCAAGCGCAAGAACGAGGTCCTCACTCTCGGCGAGGACGGGGCCACGGCCCGGCCCCTTCTCACCCAGTACGCCGGGCCAGGATTGGACCTCATGGTCGGCATCGCCGCATCCGCCACGGTGGTCACCTACGCCCTCTACACCCTTCTGCCCGGCGCTCTTCTTCAATTGGAAATCGTGGATTCAAGGGCCGGCATGCCCGGCATGGTCTGGACCCTCCCCTTCGTCCTCTACGGAATTCTCCGCTATCTCCACCTGGTCTACAACGGCCTCCTGGGAAACCGACCCAACCGGGCTCTCATGACCGACCTCCCCACCTTGCTGAGCCTTGCGGGATTCGCGGGGGTGGTGGCCTGGGTCGTTTACATGCCCTAGATGCGCATTCTGGTCACCGGAGGGGCGGGTTTTCTCGGATACCACCTGGCCCGCGGGCTGGAAGGCAAGGAAATCGTTTTCCTCGACACCGCCGACCCCTCAGCGGCCGGAGTACCGACTTCCGTTCGTTACCACCGAGGGGATGTCCGAGACGCGCCGGTCCTCGAAACCGCAATGGAAGGATGCGAGGCCGTGATTCACGCCGCCGCCGGCCTTCCCCTCATGCCCAAGGCGGAAATCCTCAGTGTCAACCTCGACGGAACCCGTTCGGTCCTCGAGAGCTGCGCCAAATTGGGAGTGAAGAGAGTCGTTCACATTTCCAGCACGGCGGTCTACGAAGACACCGCCCACGGGCCCGCACCGGAAGATTCTCCGCTGCGCGGGGTCGGCCCCTATGGTCGCAGCAAGGTCGGGGCGGAAACTCTTTGCGCCAAGGCCCGCGACTCAGGCCAATCCGTCTGCATTCTGCGCCCCAAGACCTTTCTGGGCTCGGGAAGGTTGGGGGTCTTCCAGATTCTTCTCGAATGGGTGGCGGAGGGCCGAAAAATTCCCGTCATCGGAAGCGGGCGCAATCGGTACCAGCTGCTGGCCGTCGAGGACCTGGTGTCGGCCGTGGACCATGTCCTTTCCCTTCCCCCCGACATGGCCAACGGCAACTTCAATGTCGGCGCCGACCGCTATGGAACCGTCGCCGAAGACCTAGGCCTCTTGTTCGACCACGCCGGGACCGGCAGCCGCGTTCTTCCCGTTCCCGCCCTGCCCATCAAGGCCGTCCTCGCTCTTGCAGGCGCGCTCGGGGTTTCCCCCCTCTACCGATGGGTGTGGGCCACAGCCGACCAGCCCAGCGAGGTCGATATTTCCAAACTCAAGAAACTGGGTTGGCGACCCAGGGCGTCCAATGGAGAAACCTTGATGGCCACCTGGGATTGGTATCTGGAAAATCGGGCCAACCTTCCCGAACCCGGCAAGGACCACCGCAGCCCCTGGCGGGAAGGAATCCTGGCCTTGGCACGCAGGTTCCTCTGACCCCCGGGTTCAGCCGTTGAGTTCGAGAGGGTTTCGCTGGGTGAAGGCCATCTCTCGGACGCGCCACAGGTCGGACCTGTCGACGCCCTTGGGGACTTCACGCCGGACGCTTTCCCCGTAGGCGGGGGAAATGTGGAAGCGGGTCGACCTCATGCGGGGAATCAACTTTGGATTCTCCCCGTTGTAGAGAAAGACCCAGAGTTGTTCGCGGGAGAACCTCGGGTCCACCTCCTCGAACTTGATGGTCAGGACCGTGTCCTGAAAATTCCGCTTCGCGTTTCTCCTGTTCGGCTGGGTTGTCACCTGGCCGGTGTTGGCCTTTTCCACACCGATGGCCGAGAAGTGGCTCGAGAAACCCTGCTGGTCGTCGGCCAAGGACAAGCTTTCGCGACGCAGGGAAAGGTCGTCCACCGTTTCCAGAATGAACTGGTAATGCTTCTCGTGAGTTCTCTTCGCCGCCCTGTGGCCTTCAAGGTTGGAAACGGCCCAAAAGCGGGCACAAAGAGCCCCCAGGGCGAGAAGGCCCAGAATCACCAGCTCGCTGCGAGGGCTCACAGACCAGCCTCCCTTCCTTTTTCAGTCGAAACCAGGACCTCGATCATCGCGTAACGGGCGTTTTCGACATCAGCCGGGCCGATGGGAGCCTGGAGCGAAACCTCGCCCACCACCCATGGCTGGACTTTAAAGGCGGATTGAATCGCCTCCAATTGGGCGGTGGGAGCCAGGTCGGCCCCATGAACTGAAATCCCGAAGACCACCTTGACGTGGGCGGGGATGGGGTTCCGGCCCGTCGTCTTCGCATCCATGGAAGTGAGGTCCAGGCTTTCCAACATCCACCGTCCCGGGTACCCGGACATTTCCTGCTCCATGACGGTGGAAAAAAGGCGCCAAGCCTCGAGACAGGATTGAGGCATCGGAATGCCTCCCTCGCCAACCAGCTTGTCGAGGGCGTCGGCGGCGCGGCCCACCCGACTCCTCAAATTCCCGATTCTCGATTCCGGCTGGATTTCGGTTCCCACGTAACTGGAGGAGATGACCCACTCGGAAGGGGGGTCGGGAGGGAGGGCCTCGTTCAACCGTTCGACCTTGGCCGCGGCCCGGCTCAGGAGACTCCGAGGGTTTTCCAGGGACCACAGGTCGCGGGCCAGCACCCGTGCTTGGCGCACATGGATGGCCATGTCGGCGAGGCAGAATGCGAGCAGCCCCACCAGGGCGTAGGTGAGCGGACTTTGAATTCTTTCCAAACCCTGGGTGAAGCGGAATTCTTCGCGACGGAAATCCATGGGCGACCCATCGCACCCCAGGCCCCGAAGCGCCGCCCCGTAGGCAAGGGGGTCGGGAATCCCGCCGGATTCATCGGCGATTCCGAGATCGAGAGGGGCGGCATCCAGACCCATTCGCACGGAGAAGGCCTCCTCCATTCCGGGAATCCGCGCCCCAAGCAGGTAGAGGGCATTCACCTCCAACCCGGCGACGACCGCCATCCCTCGCCGGACCTCGTTGGTCATGCGGGTGAGAAAAGCATTGCGGTTCTCCGAGGACACCCGCTCAAGGGTCTCGTCCAAGCCCGGGCCGGCCACGAGAGAGGGATCGGCCCCGAACAGGGGGCCGGAAGGTTTCTCCTCGTCCTCTTCGTGCGCTTCTTCGCCATCGTGCGATTCTTCCCGCTCGGTCGCTTCTTCCCCCTCGGCCGCATTTTCCAATTCCTCGGAATCATCGAGGTCTTCCGCCGCGGGTGGGCCTGCATTCTCCGGCTCGAGACCTCGGGCGAGCTCCTTCCACCCCAGGCGGATGCTCCGGGCTGCCCGCAAGCCATCGGCATCCGTCACCAGGAGCAATGTCCGCAAGGCCCCGATGTGGAGGTAGGCCTCCATTCCCTCTTCCCCTCCCCTGGGAAGGCTCCGCAGGGCGGTAAACAACGACCCCAGGTCGAGGTCAACCATCGACGGGTCCACTCCGCCCTGGTCGGCCACCTCGAGAGCGGACCCGACATGTTCCTTGGGAACCGCACTGACCAGGAGATTGGTGGTGGCGCGTTCGTCCACAAGCTCGATGAAATCGCAAACCACGTCCTCTACATCCACGTGGTAGAGGTCCGACTCGATTTCAAATTTGAGGACCTGCTCGACCTTATCGCGGTCGCTGAAAGGCAGGCTGATTTCTCGAAGAACCGTTCCCCCCGAGGGCAGCGTCAAAGCCGATCGGTCGACCTTGCCCACCTTCTTGAGGCCGGCGGAAAGGGCCCGGCCCAAAGCGCGGGTGGGTTCCGGGTCCAGGGGAGCAAAGCTCCCCCCGCCCACCAGCTTGAGGGTGTGCTTTTTGGCGGTCCCCTCCACCAGGGCGTAGGTGAAACCGTCAGGTTCGAGACTGATTCCTAGACTTCGCATCGCGGTTCTCCGCCGCCAAGGTTAGCGGGAAGGGGATTCTCGAACCACCGACCCGGGGTCTTCCAGAGTTGAAGCCTGCTCGCGCTGGCCGGCATCAAGGACCCGCATCCGAATCAAGGATTCGAATCGAGAATCCAGGGCGGAGAGCTCAGGCTCCAAAAGACTGCGGCCGGCATCCAGAAGTCGGCGCCGCTCCTTTTCGTATCGGTGCAGGACCACCCGCAAATCGCGGGTTTGGTCGGAACTGAGCTTCAGTTCACGGGTCATGGCCAACTCCCAGGACCGCAAGTCTTCAGGCAGGGTGGTGAGGGCGGGCGCAACCATCCCGCGCCCGAAGAAAAACCCCAGAGCAAACCCACCCGCAAGGGTGAGGAGCGCAACGGGAAGAACCTGCCTTAGACCGGGGTGCATCATGGTCGGCGTTCGGAGGAGGCGGGCCGATCCAGCAACTCCTCGAAGGCCTTGTCGATTTCCAGGGGAGCGCTCGCGGAAGCGGAACCGACCGGAAGCCTGTTCCCGGAAAGCAGGGCGAAACCCCCGGCCAGAACGAGAACCGAGGCGGCGACTTTCCACCACCGAAGAGCCTGGTCGAGGCTGCGCACCTCACGGGCAAGGCCGTCGCTCAACCCGGCGCCGATTCCCTGGAGAATTTCCGGGGTGGCCGGAGACGGTTGAAGAACTTCCAGGTCATCCCGCAACCC
>DCAK01000120.1:266-949 GCA_002311925.1 Planctomycetes bacterium UBA1135 | reverse complement strand
TTGGTCTCGCCGTCGAACCACGCGGTCAACCGACCGGCCCAGGGCTTGCAGGCTTGGCTCACAGTTGGTCCTCCAGCCGGCGAAGCTCATTGGCCAGCTTGCCCCGGGCGCGATGGATGCGGGATTCCACTGTGCCTTGGGGGATTTCAAGAATCTCGGCTACCTCCCTATAGGAAAGGTGTTCGAGTTCCCTCAGAACCAGGATGGTTCGATATTTTTCAGGGAGTCGATCCATCGCCTTGCGGACCTTCACCCTGCGCTCCCTTCTTTCCACCGATTCCAGCGGCGAAGATTCGGGTCGCGTGGAGATGGGCTCGCCCGGCCCGTCGCTGGGAAAGGGGGAGGAAAAAACCCGCCCCTGGCGAACCATGCGCCGACGATGGTCGTGCAGAGTGTTGAGAGCGACCCGGTAGAGCCAGGTCGAAAGGGCCGATTCGCCTCGGAAGGTGTCGAGCCTGCGCTGAAGTTTCAGGAAAACTTCCTGAACGCCGTCCTCCGCCTCTTCGCGGCCCAACCCCAACCGCAAAGCCAAACCGTAGACCTTGCCCCCGTAATCGCGGAAAAGGACGGCGACGGGGTCTTCGGCGGAAGGAGATTCCTGGCCGGAGGGATCGGGGATGGCTTGCACGGCTCTCAGGGCCATACGCTTGAGACGGCGCTCCTGCAGGGCTTCTTCCCGGTCC
>DCAK01000120.1:0-180 GCA_002311925.1 Planctomycetes bacterium UBA1135 | reverse complement strand
CAACCGGCTTATTCAACGGGGGAATCTTCGAGATGGGGCAGGAAATGCCCCAATTTGTCCCTTTTCACCCGCAAGTAGTCCTCGTTCTGGCTGTGGACTTCCGTGGTGAGGGGAAGTTGCTCGACGATCTCCAATCCATACCCGCCGAGACCGGCGAGCTTCTTGGGGTTGTTGGTCAGC
>DCAK01000081.1:7644-15147 GCA_002311925.1 Planctomycetes bacterium UBA1135 | reverse complement strand
TCCTTCTTGTAGCCGGTGCTTTCGGTGCACTGGTTGGGGATGAGGGCCTTTTCGATGGCCTTCTGCCACTGCTTCCAGTGGTTCCCTCCCCACTGGTACATCGCGAAGGTCGCGTAATACCAGTAGTACATGTCAATGGAACCGCCAGGGTCGTCCCAAATGGGAAGGGTGCGGACGCAGAGGTCGGCCTGCTTCTTGAGGATTTCGAAGTTCTCATAATCCTTGTTGCTGCGAATCTTGGTGGCATCGGCCATGAAGATGCTGCAGAGCAGGGAGACGGCTGTCAGGGATTCGGATTTACTCCCCGGCCAACGGTCCTTGTAGCCCTCGGGGCGCGCAGGGGCGCTTCCGCGACCGAACTTGTAGTCGTAACCGGTTCGGCCGTTGCCCGGGTCGGTCATCTGTGCGAACCAGGACTTGGCTCCGTCGAAGTTGTCCTTGGAGACGGGAATCTTGCCGTCCTGGGCCGTCTTGAGGGCGAAAATCATCCAGCCAGTCACGGAGGAGTCATTATCCCCGTTGGGCTCGAGGGCGTAACGCCAGACCCCGTAGGGATTCCGGGCGTGCTGAATCAAGTTGACCGCTTTTTGCATGGGCTTTTGAAGCTGCGGGGTACGGTTGGCGAAGTAGTAGGCTTCGCCCATGGCCATGGTGGCGATGGAGTGGTTGTAAAGGGTGGGGTTGCCGATGTCGTCGCCGAACAACCCGGTCTCAAGCTGGACCCGCTTCAACCAGTTGATGCCACGTGACACATTCTCCCTGTACTGGCCCTCGCTCATGGTGTTGCCGTTGCCCAGGAAAGCCAGCAAGGCGAGGCCGGTGACGCCGACATCGTTGACCGGATTGCCGGGCCCGGTGGAGGGGGGCTCGTTGGGATACTTGTCCTCGAGGGGGAACTCGTCGCAGTCCCAGAAACCCTCCGCGGTCTGGTGGTCGGCGAGCCAGTCAAGTGCGGCCTGAACCGCCTTCTCGGAGGGGCTTCCACTCCGAGGACCACCTTCGTTCCCGCGCGGACCGTACAAGCCTCCACCGCCCGGGCCGAGGCCCGTATCGAGGATAAAGGAGTCCAAGTCCAAGGGAGCATCCGATTTGAAATCTGGGTCGCCCTCATCCTCATGGTCTTCCTGGTCGAGGGGCTCCACGATTTCATTGGGGTTGAGTTGGGGCTCGTTGACCTCCGGTTCAATAACTTTTTCCTCCGGGGGTTCCTCTTTCTCAATTTCAGGGAGGGATGGTGGATAATTCACGGTAATCGTGGGGGTCTCGCTTGAAATGGAATTCAGGATAATCCACCCGGAAATGAAGAAGGCGAGAACCGCGTGCACCGCGATGGAAATGAGGACGTAGGGGGCCTTGCGGATTTGTTCCGCGAGAACGTCGTTGAAGGACGCTTCATCCTCCCAGCGGCGCGAGTATTCCTGTTCGTGGTCGATGTCGTTCATCTTTCGCCTATTTCAACGCGCGGATGGTGCTCCGGTTCAGGCCAATCGGCCGCTCATTCTACAACTCGCCCTCATCCGCAGGACCCGACCTCGCGACCAATCCATTCAGGGCGGCCATAGCGAAGGGAGTCCCCCAGACCGTGCACTCCTTCCGCAAGTGTAGAAGGGTCTCCTGAAAGGCCCTCGTTTGAGCTTCCTTCGTGAGACGGTCTTCGATGGAGGCGTGCACTTCTTTCAAGGATTTCACGCCTGCAGGCTGGACCTCCTCCACCAGGATGAGGCCCCAGCGCGACCCCCCGCCGAAGTCATCCATCTCGAAGGGTTCGCTCAACTGCCCAGGACTGGCCGAAGAAAGAAAGGAGCGGAGGTTGCCGGGAACGCCTTTGTAGGTTGCCGGATTGATTTTTCCCATGCTCCCTCCAATCGAGGCCCGGTAAGCGGAGTGCTCACGAGCGGTTTCGGCAAAATTAAGTTTTCCCTTCTCGAAGGCCGCCGCCATGGCTCGAATGCGGAGGAATGCGTCCTCCTTGCCCTGCTCGTCTTTCAGCAGAATCATGCGGGCTTTCACCCGCGCCTCCACCTGGTACTTGTCGAGATTGTTCTCATACCAGGCGCGAACCTCCCGCGGTTTCGGATTGCAATCGTTGAGAAAAATCTTGGTTCCGAGAATCGGGCTCATGCCGAGGGCCATCTGCTGATAGGAAAGTGCTGCCAATTCGCGAATCTTCAGGGTTTCCCATTCCTGGATTGTCCTGCCGTTGGCCGCCAATTTCTGGGCGAAAGCGCCCACCGAGCCGGCGGCTTCCTCCTTCCGGGCTCTCTCGGCGGCAATCCTTGAATCCAAGACTCCTTCGAAGCCCCTTTGCCTAGCGAGCGCGAAAAACCCCTCGCTTAAAAGCATTATCGTGAGAGAGTCCTCCAGGGCCTCCTGGTTCAAGCGGGCCTTGGTGGCGGCGTCCCTTTGGTCTGGCGCCAAAAGAAGGGCCCACTCCTTGGCTTTTCTGTCCACTTGGGCCAAGGTCAACACCTGGTCGTTGACGGTCGCGATGACCTCGTCCACGGTGTAGGGATCCTGGACAAGAGGTAGGAGGAGGAGGAAGGTCATCGGCGGCTTGGAGTCGCGACGGATTTTCGTCGAGTCCGGGTGAATTGGCAAGAAGAGATGGTCTCAAACAAATAATCCAGGGTGGCTCGGCCTTTGCGAATCCCAGAGGGAAGGACCCACACTCCCCGCCGAGGGCCGGTTCGGCGGAACTCAAACCCCCCCTTCTTGGCGAATTGAAGCGCCTTGCGGGGGTCGCGCAGGGCGCAGAGAAGCCGCCCCTTTTCTCCCGGATGAAGTGAGGCGAATCCGTGCTCCCCGAGGCAATGCTTGAGGAGAAAGATGATGCCCAAGGGGAGCACTTCCCGTGGGGGAGGCCCGAATCGGTCTCGAAGCCCGTCGAGGACCGCGACGAGGTCGTCAGGGCATCGGGCGGAGTCGAAATCCCGAAGAATGGACAGTCGGTCCTCTTCGTCGGCAACGTAATCCACGGGCAGGGCGGCGGCGATTCCCAAGGAGAGGTCGCAGGCCGGGGGCGGGCCCTCAGGCCCTTGAGTGGCTTCGCGCCGGAGCCGTTCGACGGCTTGGCGGAGGAGGCGTCGATAGGTTTCGTAGCCGACGGCGTTGATGTGCCCGGATTGCTCCGCCCCGAGAAGGTTTCCGGCGCCACGGATTTCGAGGTCGCGCATGGCGATTTGGTAACCGGCCCCCAGGTAGCGCAGCTCCTCCACTGCCTTGAGTCGCCGTTTCGCGTCGTGGGGCAGCGGCTTGCCTCGGGGCACGAGGAGATAGCACCAAGCCCGGCGGTTTCCCCTTCCCACCCTTCCCCGCAGCTGGTGCAGGTCGGCGAGCCCGTATCGATGCGCGTCGTCGATGAAGATGGTGTTGGCGTTGGGGATGTCCAGCCCGCTCTCCACGATGGTGGTCGAGCAGAGGATGTCCGCCTCGCCCCGGACGAAGGTCAGCATCGAGGTCTCCAACTCTCGCGGTTCCATCTGCCCATGTCCGCAGACGATTTTGGCGGAAGGCACCAATTTCTCGAGGCGGGCGGCCGCCTTTTCGAGGGTGCGGACCCGGTTGTGGACGAAAAAGATCTGCCCCCCGCGGGCCAACTCCCTTTCGATGGCCTCCTTGAGAAGCGCTCCATCCTCCCCCTGGCGGATTTCGGTATGGATCTCCAGGCGCCCGGCGGGAGCCGTTTCCAGCGAGCTGATGTCCCGAATCCCAGCCAGGGCCATGTGCAGGGTTCGCGGGATGGGTGTGGCGGTGAGGGTGAGGACATCCACCTGCGCCCTCTTCTTCTTGAGCGCCTCCTTGTGTTTCACCCCGAATCTCTGTTCCTCGTCGATGACCACCAGGCCGAGGTCCTTGAAGCGGACATCCCGGGAAAGGATGCGATGAGTGCCGATGACCAGGTCGATGCGCCCTTTTTCCAGGTCCTTGAGGACTTTTTTTCTCGTTTTCGGAGGAACCAGACGGGACAGGTGGCCGACTTCCACCCCCCAATCAGCGAATCGTTCGCCCAGCGAGCGGGCGTGCTGTTCGGCCAGGAGAGTCGTCGGCACCAGGACGGCGGCCTGGGCTCCGGAAAGGACGGTTCGGAAAATCGCCCGGGCAGCAATCTCGGTCTTGCCGTAGCCGACATCCCCGCAAAGAAGGCGGTCCATCGCCCGCGGAGCGGAGAGGTCCTCGTGGAGATCGCGGGTTGCCTGAACCTGATCCGGAGTGTCGGGCCAGGGAAAGGCCTCCTCGAACTCCGTCTGGGCGGGTTCCGGTCCCGGCATGGATCGGCCCGAAGCGCTTTCCCGCTGGGCCTGGATTTCGAGCATTTCCGCCGCCATGTCCTCGACCGCCTCCGCCACCTTCTTCTTCCTTCGGGCGAAGGCTCCGGAACCAAGACGGTCGAGCCTTGGCGAACCGCCGCCGGCTCCGATGTAGCGCTCCACGAGGTCGACTCTTGAAGCCGGGACCTTGAGCCGGGCATCCTGGGCGAATTCGAGAAGGAGGACATCCTGGCCTTCATCCGTCTCCCGTGAAGACTCCATTCCCTGAAACCGGGCGAGCCCGTGCACGGCGTGGACCACGAGATCCCCCGGCCGAAGGGATGCGGCGCCTTCGATCCGGGCTCCTTCCAGGGCTCTCCGCCTGGGTCTGGGAAGCTGCCGTCCATGCCCGGGAATGAACTCGCGATGGTGGACCACGGTGAGCCGGGCTTCGGGAATTCGAAAACCAGCCTCGAGACCTCCTTCGCGAATCTCCACCCGGGCGGGGTCGGCCCCCTCCTCGCGGATGATTTCTCCCAACCTCTCCCCCTCGGCGACAGTCGAACAAAAAGCGAAAGCCTCCTCGCCGGCTTCCCCTCGGTCGGCAAGCAGGGCGGCGCCCGCGGCAACCCCCCGGCAGTACTCCTCGACGCTGAGCGTTTCGAGGGAACCGTCCTTCCCCGGGAGGGTGGAAAGGGCGAGGGTGACCCGTCTCTCCAACTCCTGCTCCCATCTCAGGAGGGCCGCGGTCGCCGCCTCCCCGAATCTTTCCACGAGTTTCTGGCCCGCCTTCTCGATGGACCCTGGATTCAACAGCACAACTCGGAAGGAGGCCGCCAACGCATCCAGGGGAACACAATCCCCAGCGCCGGCGATTTCCGCCAACTCCCGGGTCAGGGGAACCACGATGCGCTTGACCAGGTGTCGGGTTCTCTGGGTTCCCAGGTCGAACACACGGATGCTCTCGATTTCCTCGTCGAAAAACTCGAGGCGGATGGGTTCCCCCAGAGCCGGGGCGTGGAAATCAACGATGTCGCCACGGCAGGCGAATTCTCCCGGCATTCCCACTGCTGGGACCCTTTCGAACCCGGCCCGCACCAGCCTGCGCATGAGAAGTTCGGGGTCCATGGAAGCCCCGGCTTGGAGCTCCAGAGCGCCTTCTTCACTTTCATCTCCGGGAACGGCCTGCAGGAGGGCATGGAGGGGAGCCACGAGAGCGCCGGTGAAGCCCTTTCTCCCGGCCATTTCCATTGCCCGAAACCGGTCCCTGAGAACTTCATCCTCCGGGCCAAGGGAACCTTCCCTACCCGGAAGGGGCAAGGCGCCGGCGCCGAAAGTCTTGAGGTCACCCAGGGCCAGGTCGGCCGAGGGGGGGTCGGGCGCGACGACCAGAAGGGGTTTGCGTCCCTGCTTGCAGCAGGCAGTCGTGAAAAGGGTTTTGGCGGACCCCCATAGGCCTCCCCATTCAAGCAGGCCCGGAGGGGAGTCCTCCCACCTGGAGGAAAAGTCCTGGAAGGAGGGTGTACGGAGAAGGAGGTCGACAGGCAATTTCACGCTCCTTTCCAGCCTTGAACCGGGCGCCGCTCGATTGGAATCATGGGATTCGACCGGCACAAACCGTATTCTATCGCCCGTCCGGGGGTGCCCCGGGGTCTCATGTTGCTGAAAGGAAAGAAAGGCGTCGTTTTTGGTTTGGCCAACAAGCTGAGCCTGGCCTGGCATATCGGCCAGGCTCTTCATGCCGAAGGGGCGGAAGTCCTGTTCGGGGTGGCCAGCGAACGCTTCCGGGACAAGTCGGCCCCGCTGGTAGAATCCATCGGCTCGCCGCTTCCTCTCATCTGCGATGTCACCGACGACGCCTCCATCGAGCAGGCCTTCGCGGAGTTGGCGAAGGATTCCGGCAAGTTGGATTTCATGGTTCACGCCATCGCCTTCGCCGACCGGGCCGACCTTGAGGGCCGCTTCGTGGACACCAGTCGACCGGGATACGCCCTAGCCCAGGATGTTTCGGCCTTTTCCCTGATCGCCCTTTCGAAGGCGGCTCTCCCCCTTCTCCGGGAGGGCGGGTCCATTCTCACCCTCTCCTATTTGGGTTCGACCCGGGCGGTCCCCTCCTACAAGGTTATGGGAGTGGCCAAGGCGGCCCTGGAATCGGCGGTTCGATACCTGGCGACCGACCTCGGCCCGGAAGGAATCCGGGTCAACGCTCTCAGCGCCGGACCCATCAAGACCCTGTCCTCGTCGGCCATCAAGGGGCTGAAGACCAAGCTTGACCTTCAGGAAAGAATCGCCCCCTTGCGCCGGCAAGTCACCGGGGAGGATGTCGGGAAAGCCGCAACCTTCCTTCTCAGCGACCACGCCTCGGGCGTGACCGGGGAAATCCTGCATGTCGATTGCGGTTTCCACGCTCTCGGCTCCTGGGAGGAGTGACCGCATGAGTCCGGCCCGTGTGGCCGCTGTGGCAGGCTCGGACCCGGGGATGAAGGCTGGCCTTCAAACCGACCGATGGGCGGCGAAGGCTCTGGGTTGCGACCTGGTCTCCATTGAAGCCATCCAAACCAGGCAGGACGGCGAGGGTTTGGCGGAGGTGACGGCACGTCCCTCTTCCGGAATTGCTTCGGCATTGCGACGGGCTCTAGAAGAAGAGGTGGGCGCCGTGAAGCTGGGAGCCCTCGGCAACCGGGATGCGGTGCTGGCGGTGGTCGAGGTTCTGGCCGACTTCCCCGACTGCCCGGTCGTCTGGGACCCGGTCCGTTCGGCGACCTGCATCGCCTCGCCAGGCGCCCTCCTTCTGGACGACGAGGGGTGGAAGGCGGCCACCTCCCATCTTCTTCCCCGCGTGACCCTGGCCACGCCCAACCTGGGTGAATACGGGGACGGAAAGGAGTGGGAGGGATGCCCGGCGGTTCTGGTCACCGGGGGCCATGGTTCAGGGCTCCGAGTCCTGGACACCCTTCACCAGGAGGACGGGCCGGTGTTAAATTTCGAAGGCCCGCGCGTGCCGGGGGGCGAGACGGTTCATGGGACAGGTTGCGCGCTTTCCACGGCCGTCGCCGTTTTTCTTGCCCAAGGGCGGACCTTGGAATCCTCGGCTCGGGAGGCCGTCCGGGAAATCAGGGAATGGTTGCGGTCGGGATTTTTCCTAACTCGGTAGCAAGCCCATCTCCCTCGATTTTCGCTCCACATAGCGGTCGGTCATCCCCGCGAGGTAGTCGCAAACCGCCCTCTGGGGGGAATCCGCGGTCTCGTGGAAACG
>DCAK01000081.1:7121-7476 GCA_002311925.1 Planctomycetes bacterium UBA1135 | reverse complement strand
GGGAGCCAGGGTGGGGTCCGCCGCGAGGGCGTCGAAGAGATGCTCCAGGAGGTCGGTGGCCCGCCGGACATGCCAGTTGACCTCTTCCCGGAAGTACATGTGCTTGTACAGATACTTGTGGAGGTCGGCGACCATGGCGCGAAACTCGGGCGAGTGCCCAATCATGCGCTGGTCGGCGTTCCTCGCCTCCTCGGGAGATGCGGGGGAGCTTTCTTCAAGCCGTCGGCGGGATTCCTGAAGGAGGTCTTGAATCGTCAAGCTCAGAAGCTCATTCGCGGCCCTCCTCCAGAGAAGCTGGTCGTCCTTGTTCCCCGGGTGGTGGCGCTTGGCTTCCTCGCAGGCCATCCCCCAGATG
>DCAK01000081.1:0-7065 GCA_002311925.1 Planctomycetes bacterium UBA1135 | reverse complement strand
GGTTGCGGGGTCGAGAATCTTCTCCCGGATTCCGTCGTCCACATCGTGATAGTGGTAGGCCGTGGAATCAGCGAGGTCGACGAGCTGGGCCTCGATGGAGGGGAAGCGCACCCTCTCTTCGGTCTCGGGGTTGCGGCCCTCCTCGTGTTTCCGCAGGCCGTCCCGAGCCTCCATGGTGAGGTTGAGCCCTCGGTAATCGGGGCTTCTCCTTTCAAGGACCTCGACCACGCGCTGGCTCTGCTTGTTGTGGGAAAAGCCCCCGGCGCCCTCCATCTTCCGATCGAGAATTTGTTCTCCGGCGTGACCGTAGGGAGGGTGCCCGAGATCGTGGGAAAGGGCGATGGCCTCGCAGAGGGGTTCGTTGAGGTCGAGGGCGGAAGCGAGCGACCTGGAAACCTGGTGGACCTCGAGGGAGTGAGTCATCCGGGTTCGCAGGTTGTCCCCTACGTGATTGACGAAGACTTGAGTCTTGTACATCAACCGGCGGAAGGCCGAACAATGGACGATGCGGTCCCGGTCCCTCTCGAAGCGGGTTCTCCAGGGGTCGGGTTGCTCATCGAATTCCCGGCCGAGGGAATCCGCGGACAGGGTTGCGGCCGGGTGCAACTTGGCGCGTTCTCTTTCTTCTTTTGCGAGGCGGTCCACGGGCATGCGGGGGGAAGAACCCCGTTCAAGTTGGGGAGGATAGGGGGAAAAGGGCAATCGTTGACCGTTTCCCGGCCGAAACCTAAGATTCCTGGCCCGAAACTCTCGACTCTCCTCAATGGATTCGATTGGAGAGGGCCGAAACCTCGAAATGAGCCGAATCCCTGTCATTGCCGGAAACTGGAAGATGCACCTCACCGGTGAATCCTCCGGGGCTCTTGCTCAAGCTGTTGCAGATCATCACGGGGGGGAAACGGGCAGGAAATGCCTGGTTTTCCCAGCTTCCGTCCATCTCGGTTCCGTGGGTTCCGTCCTGGCCGGCACTGGAGTATCCCTGGGCGCGCAAGACTGCCACGAAGCGGCGGAGGGGGCTTTCACTGGTGAAATTTCCGCCCCAATGCTGAAGGACATGGGCGTGAAGGTGGTGCTTGCCGGCCACTCGGAAAGGCGGCATGTCTTCGGCGAGGAGGATTCCCGAATCGCCGCGAAAGCCGCCGCCATCCTGGGTTCCGGTCTCGACCTCATGCTTTGCGTGGGCGAAACGCTGGAGGAGCGCGAAAACGACCGCACATTTGAGGTCCTGGACCGTCAACTGGCCGCGCTGAATTCCTTTTCCCCCGAGGAGGGCCCTCGGATTGCGGTGGCCTACGAACCGGTTTGGGCCATCGGCACGGGCCAGACTGCGACACCGGAAACTGCCCAAGCCGCTCATGCCCACTGCCGGGCAGCGGTGGCCGGTATCCTGGGGGACGAGGTTTCCGCTTCCATGCCCCTTCTCTACGGGGGAAGCGTGAACCCATCCAACGCCGGGGAACTTCTTTCCCAGCCGGATGTCGACGGAGCCCTGGTTGGCGGGGCTTCCTTGACCATCGAAAATTTCGGACCCATTCTGGACGCCGCACGAAACGCCTGACTCAAGGGCCATGGAAACTCTCCTCTACATCATCTTCTTCATTGCCGCCGCTCTCCTCATCCTGGTGATTCTGCTCCAGGAAGGAAAAGGAGGGGGTTTGTCCGAGGCCTTCGGAGGTGCCGGAGCCGAAACCTTCGGGGTCCGCGCCGGAGGCATCAACAAGTTCACCTTCACCCTCTTCGCCGTGTTCGTTCTTGCGGCCATGACCCTGCACTGGACCACTTCCGATACCAAGGATGCGGGCACCATCGGCGGAGCGATTATGGATTCCACGGGCACCCCCTCCCCGGGAGGGGGGGGACAGTAACCGTGACCGGCGGCCCCGCCGCCGCATCTTCGCGGGCGCTCGACCTGCTCCGGGAATCCGGAGCCCTGCTGGAGGGCCACTTCCTTCTCTCCAGTGGCCGCCATGCCGGACGTTATGTCCAGTGCGCGAAGCTTTTTCAGGACCCCCCGCGAGCCGCCGAGGCCTGTGCCGCCCTCGCCGACCTCGTTCGCGCCTCGACCGGGGACGACAAGCCCTTCGATGTGGTGGTCGGACCCGCCTTGGGCGCAGTTGTGATGGCCTACGAGCTTGCCCGCGCCCTGGGGGTCCGCGGAGTTTTCGCCGAGCGCGACCCTGAAAAAGGATTCGCCTTGCGGCGTGGTTTTTCCATCGAACCCGGGGAGCGCGTCCTGGTGGCGGAAGATGTCGTCACCACCGGAGGCAGCGTCCGCGAGCTCCTGGCGGCGCTCGCCGATTCCAGGCCCGCCTCCTTGGCGGTTGCCTCCCTCGTGGATCGCAGTGGCGGAGATTCCGCCTTCGGTGACCACCCTTTCCACAGCCTGGCCCGGCTGGAAATCCCCTCCTGGGAGGAGGGGGATTGCCCCCTTTGCGCGGAAGGAGCGGGCCCGGCGGTGAAACCCGGAAGCCGCCCCGACCTCGCCTGACCCATGGTTTTCTCCTCGCTCCGCAGCATGACCGGCTATGGCCGGGGCTCCGCGGGGGACGACCATGTTCAAGTCGAAATCGAGATCCGAAGCGTCAACGGTCGCGGGCTCTCCCTCAAGGTCCGCCTTCCCTCCGACCGCCTTGCCCTCGAAACCAAGGTGGATGAGCTCCTCCGGAAGCGCCTGGACCGAGGAACGGTCCAGGGCCAGGTCCGCATCCAGGTTCTTCGTCATCGCCCCGCCATCGTGGACCACGAGGTTCTGCGCCGCTACTTGCGGGAATGGAGAGCGATTGAAAAGGACCTTGGGATGGAGCTCCGCGACCCCGAACTGGGGGAATTGCTTCGCCTTCCCGGCGCCATGGAAACCCCTCCCGAAACCCAGGCCACCCGGCGGTCGGTGGAGCGGAATGTGAAGGCCGCGCTGGAAGAAGCCCTCTCCCACTTGGTGGATTCCCGGGAAAAGGAGGGGGGCCGGCTGGGCCGGATCCTCGGCAAGCAACTGGTTTCTCTGCGCCGGAACGCCGCGAAGGCTTCAAAAAGGCAACCTGCGGCTGTTCGTGAAGCTCAGGCTCGCCTGCGTCGCAGGGCACAATCCAGTGAGGGCGCAAGCTCCGCGGACGGCCACTGGCTCGAGAGAGAGCTGGCCTCCTTTGCGGAAAGGGCGGATGTGGAAGAGGAGTTGGCTCGGCTCGAGATTCACTGCGACCGCCTTGAGGGGGCCCTGAAGCAAGGGGGAGCCATGGGGCGGGAGCTGGAATTCCTGATTCAGGAATGCCACCGGGAAGTCACCACATTGGGCAACAAGTCGGGTGACGCGAAAATCTCGGGATTCGTGGTCGCGATGAAGATGGCCATTCAACGGATGAAGGAGCAGGTGGCCAATGTCGAGTGACCACGCCAAAGTCGTCGTGGTTTCAGGCCCCACTGCTTCGGGAAAATCCACCCTTTGGCAGAGGCTTGTCCAGCATCCCCGGGTGGACTTTTCCGTTTCCGTGACCACCCGCCCCCCGCGAGACGGAGAGGAGGATGGCCGGGACTACAGATTCCTTTCCCAGGAGGAATTCGACGCCCTGGTGGCGGAGGGCGTCTTCCTTGAGCACGCAACGGTGCATGGCCGGTCCTACGGAACCCTGCGGGCCGATGTCGAAAAGAGCCTCGAGGCCGGTCACCATGTCGTCCTGGAAATTGACATCCAGGGGGCCGACCAGGTCCGGGAAAGCGGTCTCCCCCAGGTGTCCCTCTTCGTCCAGCCCCCTTCTCTTGAAGTTCTCCGGGAGCGCCTGCTCGCGCGCGGCACCGAGGACCCCGAGGAAATGGACCGTCGGCTGGAAGTCGTGGAAGAGGAGATGGCCCAATCCGACCAATACGACCATGTCGTGGTCAATGACGACCTCGACACCATGATCGCCGAGGTTGAGGACATCCTCGGCTTGAGGCAGAAGGCATGACCCGCATTCTTCTCGGAGTCACCGGTTCCGCAGCCTGCTTCAAGGCGGTCGCCCTGTGCTCGGAGCTCGTCCAATCTGGACACGAGGTCCAACCCGTTCTGACTCGTTCCGCTTCCCGCCTGGTCACCCCCCTCCAGTTTTCCTGCGTTGCGGGATGCCGGGCTCTGGATGACGAGTGGGAACCCTCCGATCCGGCCGGAATGGACCACATCATCCTGGCCCGGCGGGCCGACCTTCTCCTGGTCGCCCCGGCGACCGCGGATTTCCTCGGCCAGACGGCGGCGGGCTTGGCGACCAGTCTTCTCGGGTCGTTGGTGCTGGCCATGGAAACCGAAAAGCCCAGAATCTTCGTCCCGGCCATGAACCCCCGGATGTGGAGCAATCCCGCGGTTAAAAGGAATACGGCGACCTTGGAGCGGGATGGCTGGATGCGCATCGGACCGGTCTCAGGCCCCACGGCCTGTGGCGAGGAGGGCGAAGGCCGCATGGTCGAATCCGCGGAAATCCTTTCCGCGCTCACATCACTTCTCCAGGGCGGGGAATGAAAATTCTGGTCACGGCGGGCCCCACAAGGGAACCCCTCGACCCGGTCCGTTTTCTCGGCAACCGCTCCAGCGGCAAGATGGGCTACGCCTTCGCGGAGGCTCTCATGGCCGCGGGCCACCAGGTGGTTCTCGTCAGCGGCCCGGTTGCGTTGAAATCCCCTTCACGGGTGAAAGTAATCGCGGTGGAAACGGCCCGCGAAATGCTGGCCGCGTGCCGACGGGAATGGCCTGGCTGTGACGGCCTGGTGGCCGCGGCCGCGGTGGCGGATTGGCGACCGGCCAAAACGGCCCGGAAGAAATTGGACGGCAGCGGGCCCCGGACCCTATCCCTGGTCCCCAACCCGGACATCCTCGCCACCCTTGCAAGAAGGAAGGGGAATCGACAGGTGGTGGGCTTCGCCCTCCAGGACCGGAACGGCGAGAAAAGGGCCCTGATGAAGTTGGAAAAAAAGGGGATGGATTGGGTGATTCTCAATGGCCTTGTCGCCCAAGGGGCCTCTTCTGCGGAGGTGGTTTTGCTGGGCAAGGATGGGAGCCGGGAGAAAATCGGGCCCTCGCCCAAAAAAATCTTGGCCAAGGCCCTGGTGCGGCGCCTGTTCCCAAGCCCCTGAGGAGGCCACCACCCCTTGTGTCGGAAAGTGCGTCTTCCACCACTAGCCAAGGGGGATGCGGCAACCAGGATTGGAACCAGCCCTCTTCCGCGTCTACGATGCCCACGCCGTGACTGTTCAACGCCGGAAGGGTGGGGGTGCGTCCCGTGGAGGGGCCTCCGCGCAATTGGGTTTTCTAGGGGGAGGAATTCTCCTGGTTCTCGGATGGTTGGGGCATCTCATCGCCGGCCTCTGGTCTCTTGTCGCCTGGGTTGGAGCCAAGCTGTGGGCGGGCATCGAAGGGGAGAAGGGGCGTGCGCCCTTCGGCATGGCCCTCGCAGCCGCCAGCCTCTTCACCTTCGTGGCCTTGTTCGATTACAAGGCCGACCGGCCGGCGATGGAGAATTTGTGCGGCCAGGTGGGGCACGACCTTGCCGGAGTGATGCTCTGGTTGCTGGGCTGGAGCGCCTTCCTCCCACCCGTCTTCGGAGTCTTCTGGGGAAGCGCTCGGATTTTCAGGGAAGGCGCGGGGGGGAATCCCGGGGTCAAGGCGCTGGGTGTCGTTCTCCTGACGGTGGCGGTTTCCGTTCTATCGGAATGGCTGGCCCCGGCGACGGCTCCGAGCGCCACCTTCCCCACGGGAACGGGCGGGGTTCTGGGCGCCACGGTCCTGCCTCCCCTGGTTGAAGCTTTTGGCTCGGTGGGGACTGGAATTCTCGTCGGCCTCCTGGTCGGCCTTTCCCTCCTGCTGGCCACCGAGTGGGGCTTCATCCCCCTCATCCGCGAATTGGTGGGGCGGCCATCCCGTCAGCAGGCTCTCCCTCTCGAGTCTCGCAAGGGAAGCCTGCAGGACCTTGCGGACGCCGACCGCAAACGGGCCAAGGGCTTCCTTGCCGAGGTCGGGTCCATCATGAAACCTTTCCACCCGGGCGAGGAAACCGAAGAAGACGCCGCGGATGAACCCATTCGGGTGAGCATCGCCGGAGTGAACGAGAATCCCGACGAGAAACCCGCCAAGGAGTCCGACGGCCCTAAACCTGAAGCCGGGTCCTTGACGGGGTTCGAGCTCCCGGGAATTTCCGACGTTCCGGAAGTCGGGGAAGTCCAGGTGGAGGATGATGATGCGGAAGCCCCCGCGCCCCCCCGCAAAAAGCCCCGGCTGGATTCTCTGCCCCCGGTCACCATTCTCGCCGCCGGGGAAAAGGCGGATGTGACCTCCATGCGGAGCGAAGTGGACGCCCTTGGCAAGCGGCTCCAGCAAGTTTTCGACGATTTCGGCCTGAGCGCAAAAGTCGTGGGCGCCGAGCGAGGCCCCACCCTGACTCTCTTCGAAGTCCAGCTTGGAACCGGAGTGCCGGTGCGCAAGCTTCGAAGCCAGAAGGACGACCTTGCCGTGGCATTGGGCAGCCACGGAGTACGGGTCGTCTTCCCCCTGCCGGGCCGGACCACGGTCGGGGTCGAGGTCCCCAACATCAAGAGGGAGGCCGTCCGTCTCAAGGAGGTCTACCAGGAGGCGGACATCGGTTGGGAAACCAACAGGCTTCCCATGGTTCTGGGGCGCGACACTCTCGGGCGCCTCGCGGTGGAGGACCTCACCTCCATGCCCCACATGCTGATTGCCGGAACCACCGGTTCGGGGAAATCGGTCTGTCTCAATTCGGTCCTCGCCACCCTTCTTCTTTCTCGCACTCCGGATCAATTGAGGCTGATCCTGGTCGACCCCAAGCAGGTCGAACTCCAACTCTTCCAGGACATCCCACACCTCCTGTGCCCGGTGGTCACCGACATGAAGAGGGCCCCCTTCATTCTGGACTGGTCCATCCGCCAGATGGAGGATCGGCTCCACCTCTTCAAGAAGGTGGGCGTGCGCGACATCAACGCCTACAACGCCCTGGGCGAGGCCGAAATCAAGCAGCGGGCCGGCGAGGATTGGGACCCGGATGACACTCCCGCGGATCTCCCCTACTTCGTCCTGGTCATCGACGAGCTGGC